>JBLHLB010000083.1:0-12807 GCA_047618505.1 Planctomycetota bacterium | reverse complement strand
AGGGAAGCCAGTAGGGAAGCCAGTAGAGAAGGCTGCTGGGAGGGCAAGCTTTCCTCCAGCGCTCTATCGACGGCAACGGCAGTGGGCGCCCTGGCGGTCGTGAGTCGTGCACGTTCCGAACAGGCGGGTCGACTCCGTACCCATATCGACGCGGGCATCGCTTGGCTGGCGGCCAACGCAAATGCCGACGGCGGCTATGGCGACACGGTCGAGAGTCCGACCAACATCAGCACAACTGTCCTTGCCTGGATGGCCTTCGTCTCCGCGGATCAAGCGGAACTTCCGGCGGCGCTGGCAGCCAGGACTTGGATCGAGCGCGCCCTCGGTGGTTTGGACGCCGAGCGCCTGGCATCGGGCTTAGCTCAGGTCTACGGCGACGACCATACATTCGCGGTCCCGATCCTGACCTCCTGCGCCATCGCCGGCTGTTTGGATTCCATGTGGCCGACGATCCCGCGCTTGCCCTTTGAGCTGGCGGCCTTTCCGCGCGCTCTCTTTCGCTTCCTCGGGTTGCCGGTGGTGAGCTATGCCCTGCCCGCCTTGATTGCGATCGGTCAGGCGCAGCACCACAACTATCCGACGCGGAACCCTATCACACGTGTTGCGCGGGCCTTGGTGCGCGGGCGGACGCTCAGGGTGCTTGGGGCGATCCAGCCTGAGGGCGGCGGCTATCTCGAAGCGACGCCATTGACTAGCTTCGTCGTAATGAGCTTGGTGGGGGCCGGGGAACAGAACCTCAGGGTCGTGGACCATGGCCTGGAGTTCCTCGAAGCTTCCATTCGAAACGATGGTTCCTGGCCCATCGACACGAACTTGAGCACCTGGGTTACGACGCTGTCCATCGGCGCCCTGGCCGGTGGGGATCGACTGGAAAAGCATCTCTCCGGGGCCGAACGCAGTGCAATGCGCGAGTGGTTACTGGGGCAGCAACTCAAGGGCGTTCACCCCTACACCGGCGCCGCCCCAGGCGGTTGGGCCTGGACGAATCTGCCGGGCGGCGTCCCCGATGCAGACGACACGGCGAGCGCATTACTTGCCTTGCATGCCCTAGGCGATGAATCCAACGAGGTTGTCACGGCGGCGCGCGCGGGGGTGACCTGGTTGCTCGATCTGGCCAATCGCGACGGTGGCACGCCGACCTTCTGTCGGGGTTGGGGGCTCCTACCCTTTGACCAGAGTTCGGCGGACCTGACGGCCCACAGTCTGCGCGCCTTCGCCGCTTGGGAAGGGGTTTTGGGGGATGCGCTGAGGGCTCGTGTCTCTCGGGCTTCCTCGAAGGCCCGCGCTTTCCTGTGCAAGTCCCAACGGCCCGATGGCGCTTGGATTCCCCTGTGGTTCGGAAGCCAACGGGAGGAGAACCTGGAGAACCCCCTCTATGGGACCTCGCGGGTGTTGCGGGCATGCGATCTCAGGGGTGGTGACGAAGCTTGGCGCGAATCTCTGACGCGTGCCGCTGCCTGGCTCTTGGGAGCCCAGGGCGAAGAGGGCGGATTCGGCGCTTCCCAGGGCCTAGAGCCGTCCATTGAGGAAACGGGTATGGGCCTTGAAGCCCTAGGAGTGATCGCCGCGACGGATCTGGCTCCCCGGCGACAAGTGCTCTCGGCCATGGAGAATGCGGGGCTTTGGCTGGCCGAAGCCACCTCAGAGGGCACGCGCTTCCCCGCCACCCCGATCGGCCTCTACTTTGCGCGCTTGTGGTACTCCGAGCGCCTCTATCCAATCGTCTACACCGTCGCCGCCCTCGAACGTGCGCGGGCTGTGCAATAAGCTGGACGCCCCTGTGAGTACGCCTATCTATTTGGATCACGCCGCGACGACGCCAGTGGACGCTCGGGTCCTGGAGGCCATGCTGCCGTACTTCTCGGAGCGCTTCGGAAACGCGTCGAGCCGGCAACATGCGGCGGGGCGCGCCGCGCAGGAGGCGGTGGAGGAAGCGCGCGAGAAAGTCGCGGCGCTGCTCGGTGCGGACCCGCGCGAGATCGTCTTTACGAGCGGTGCGACGGAGTCGAACAACTTACTTCTCAAGGGCGTCGCCGGTGCGGAGGCCTACGCCAAGACGCCTCGCCACGTGGTTACAGCCTGCACTGAGCACCACGCGGTACTCGATCCCCTGGGACGCCTCGAGGCGGAGAATGGCTTTGAGGTGACTCGCCTGTCCGTTGACGAAAAGGGGGCCATCGACTTGGATCAACTGCGCGATCTGCTGAACAGGAAACCGCGCCTGGTTACGTTGATGCACGCCAATAATGAGTTGGGCAGCCTGCATCCGATCGATGAGATTGGTGCACTCTGTCGCGCAGCTGGCGTTTTGTTTCACACCGATGCAGCGCAATCCTTCGGCAAGGAGGCAATCGATGTGGATGCGTTCCAGGTGGACGCCCTGAGCCTCTCCGGTCACAAGCTCTACGCCCCCAAGGGTGTTGGCGTTCTCTATCTGCGCAGGCGCCGTCCGCGGGTTCGGTGTCAGCCGCTCTTTGACGGTGGCGGGCATGAGCGGGGGGCACGGTCGGGCACCTTGAACGTCCCCGGGATCGTGGCCCTCGGTGCCGCGGCGGAGATCTGCAGCCGCGAGATGGAGGCGGATGGAAGTCGCATTGGGCAGCTGCGGGATCGTCTCGAGCTGGGCCTGATCGAGGGAGTGGGGGGCATTGAGGTCAACGGCGACCGCGACCGGCGCCTGGCGGGCCTGACCAACCTCTCCATCGAGGGCATCAGTGCCGAATCTCTCTTGACCCGTCTCGACGGGGTCATGGCTTCCACCTCGGCCGCCTGCACCAGCGCGTCCCTCCAGCCTAGCCACGTCCTGCGGGCCATAGGATGCGATCCAGAACGGGTGGAAGGCAGTATTCGCCTATCCCTGGGCCGCTCTACGAGCCCTGTGGAGGTGGATTCTGCCCTCGAGGCGCTGATCGGGGCCATCGACACGGAGCGACGAGAGGGTCCCCGCGACCTGTGCGAGTTGGGTTAGGGCGAAGAGACCCCAAATGAGCTGGGCGGCGCCTCGGATCGTGAACTCTGCGTGAGAATGCGGTGTCGAAACCGGATCCAGACGACCTGCTGACACATCAGCGGTGCGCCCCTCGTATCATGCTGCGCCGGACCCGTTGGCGATTCCGCCAACATCCACCCGTTGGGTTGCAACCCTGCGTCGGAACCCCCGAGTTTACTCCCCGGCGCTGCCCCACCTTCGGCGACAACGAAGCATGAAACGGACCGCTTTCCCCCTGCTCCCCGCTGCCCTTGTGGCTTGTCTTGGAGCCTGTGCGCACGATCGCTCTTCCCACCTCGACTCCTTCGCCGCCGAAGTGGCTGCCGATGACACGGCAGCGCAAACCGGTTGGCTTAGCTGGCGCGGCCCTGACCAGATGGGGAATTCCCCCGAGGTTGGCCTGCTCGACAGCATCGAAGTCGACGGTGAGAACCACCTCTGGTCCCACGAGCTCTCGGGCCGTGGCACGCCTGTGATCGCCAACGGTCGAGTCTTTGGCCAGGGCTACCGCGGCGATGCTCCCTCGCGCGAGGAAGTGCTCTATTGCCTGGACGAGGCCAACGGCCATGTGTTGTGGGAACACACCACGACGGACTTCCTTTCGGATGTGATCTACAGCCGTTACGGCATTGGTAGTCCAACGATTGATCCCGAGACGGGCAACCTCTTTTCCATGACTGCCTCGGGCCTGTTGATGTCCTTTACGCCCGATGGGGAGCAGCTCTGGGAATTCTCCATGGGCGAGCGCTTGGGTCGCCTGACTTTCCCGAATGGGCGCACGGGATCCCCGATGATCTTCGAGGACCTGGTCATCGTGCACTTCATCTTCGCTGCCTGGGGTCCCATGGGTCCGGCACGGGATCGATTCTTCGCCTTCGACAAGACCAGCGGCGAAGTGGTTTGGGGTTCGACTCCCGGTGGTCCGCCCAAGGACAGTTCATTCTCCATGCCGATCGTCGAAGAGCGTGGCGGACGCAGTGTCCTCTACGCCGGACTCGGCGGCGGCAACGTGGTTTGTGTGGATGCGCGTACGGGCGATCCGATCTGGCGCTTCCCGTTGTCCATCGGTGGCTTGAACTGCTCGATTGTCATCCATGGGGACCGCGCCATAGCGATCCACGGCAAGGAGAACCGCGACACCTCGGCCATCGGTCGCATGATAGCCCTGGACCTAAACGCAGCGCCGGGTGAAGACGGCGTGCTCCCTGATAGCGCTGAGATCTGGCGCAATGACTCGGTGGCCTTCACCTCCTCGCCGATCCTGGTGGGGGACTTGATCTACCAGACGACCTTGACGGGCGAGCTGGTCTGCGTCGACGTGAAGGACGGGAAGATCCTCTGGCATCTGAAGCTCGGTTCGGACCAGCTGCACGCCTCCCCGGCGGCGGCGGACGGCAAGCTCTTCGTGCCGATGAACAACGGCATGTTCTACATCGTGCGTGGCACCCGTGAGGGTGGTGAGATTCTCTCGGAGGTGCAGCTGGAAGGCGCATGCCTTGGGGCGCCGGCTATCGCCAACGGGCGCGTCTACGTGCACACGACGACGCGCCTCTACTGCTTCGGCACAGACGGTGGAGCAGCCCCCGCCTGGCCCGTTGTGGCCCAGGCTGCGGTCGGCGCTGCCACGCGACTGCAGCTCGTTCCCGCAGACGTCACGATTCGGGCCGGCGAAGGGATCGACTTTGAAGTGCGACGCCTCGATGCCAGCGGCCGTGTCGTTGACGTGATCCCCTCCGATGAGGTCACTTTCGAGATGCCGCCGGTCGCTTCTACGGGCGCAACAGGGGTTGGAGTCGTCAAGGCTTCCTACGGGGACTTGAAGGGCAGCGCCCGAGTGCGCGCCGTTTCCTCGGTGCCCTTCGACCTCGACTTCTCCGGCGGCGAATTGACCATGGGCGGTGACAAGCCCTTCGCCTTCCCCCCGGGGGAGTGGAACGGCAGCCGTCCCAAGTGGAAGATCGTGGATCTCGAGGGTGAGCGCGTCCTGGCGCGCCGCATCGACAACCCCCTCTTCCAGCGCACGATGAGCTTCATCGGGCATCCGGATGAGTCCAATTACACAATCCAGGCTGACGTGCGATCGGAGGGCAACCGCCGCTCCATGTGCAACGTTGGCGTGGTGAATCAGCGCTACCTGATCATGCTGAAGGGCAACCACCAGATGATCGAGGTCAGCTCCAACATGGAGCGCCTCAAGGTCGAAGCACCCTTTAAGTGGAAGGTCGGCCAGTGGTACACCATGAAGTCCCGTGTGGACGTCCTCGAGGACGGAACCGGCATGGTCCGCGCCAAGGTTTGGCTCCGTGGTGACCCCGAACCCGAAGCCTGGACGATTGAAGTTCCCGACCCGTTAGTCAATACCCACGGCTCCCCTGGCCTCTACGGCTTCACCCTCCAAAGCCGATTCACGACTTATATCGACAACGTGTCGGTGACCTCCAATGAGTAAGCAAATCAATCGCCTTCCGATGCTCTTCGCCCTTGCGCTCGGCAGCGTCGCCCTGGGTGCGAACGCCCTTGGGCTCGCCGCCGTCGTCGATGACTGGCCCATGTGGGGCAAGGATGAGACTCGCTCGATGTACACGACTGAGTCGAATTTGCCGGGCAACTTTGTCGCCGGTGAATTCAAGGGGCTCAGTGGCGAGATCGACATGGAAACGACGGAGAACGTCAAGTGGATCGCAAAGCTGGGCTCCCAGAGCTACGGCAACCCGACCATTTCCAATGGCAAGGTCTTCGTTGGCACGAATAACGACACGGCGAGGGATGAGCGCATCCAGGGCGACTACTCGACCGTGTACTGCTTCGACGAAGCGACCGGCGAGTTCAACTGGCAACTGGTCGTGCCCAAGCTCGGTACCGGTAAGGTCAGCGATTGGGAGTACCTCGGGATTTGCTCCTCGCCCTCGGTGGAGGGGGATCGGATCTACCTTGTGACGAACCGTTGCGAGATCATGTGCTTGGACGTCAACGGCTTAGCCGACGGTAACGACGGACCTTTCCAGGACGAGGCGCAGTACGTCGTCGGTCCGGGCAAGGAGCCGCTCGAGCTGAACGACACCTATGCAGACATCATCTGGACCACAAACATGATCGACGAGTGTGGCGTGTTCCCGCACAACATCACGACCAGCTCGGTGTTGATCGCCGGTGACAAGCTCTGGGTCACATCGTCGAACGGCGTGGACTACGGTCACGTCGAGACGCCGGCGCCCAACGCGCCCAGCCTGGTGATGGTCGACAAGGCCACGGGCGAGATTCTGGCGGAGGAGGCCTCGGGCCTCTCGTCGCGCATCTTCCATTCGAACTGGTCCTCACCCGCTTACTTGCGTACGGACGACTTCGAAGCCTGCATCTTCGGCGGCCCTGACGGCATTGCCTATGCCTTCTCGCCCAACCCGAAGCAGTCCGAGGACGGTTGGCCGGTGCTCGAAGAGCTCTGGCGCTACGACTGCAACCCCGCCGAGTACCGCGTGAAGGATGGCAAGGCCATGACCTACACCGATCGCAAGGGGCCCAGCGAGATTCTGGCGACGCCGGTGACCTGGGACGGCAAGGTCTACTGCGTCATCGGCCAGGACCCGGAGCACGGCGAAGGCATTGGAAACTTGGTTTGCATGAACGCCAAGGGTGAAGAGCTCTGGTCCTACCGCAAAATCAACCGCTCGCTGTCGACCATGGCCATCGGCGGCGGCTTGGTTGTCGCCGCTGACTTCTCTGGCTTCGTCTACTGCCTCGATGCCTTGACCGGTGAGGAGTATTGGGTGCACGACACGAAAGGTCACATCTGGTCCTCGCCCCTAATAGCCGACGGTCGCGTGTACATCGGCAACGAAGATGGCTTCTTGACGATCATTCCGGCCACCAAGACCTACGACAAGAAGTCAGTGGTCGAGGTCGACATGATTTCGCCGATCTACTCCTCGGCCGTGGCCGCGAACGGCACGATCTATATCACGACCACTTCACATCTCTTTGCCGTAGCAAACCCCGAGAGCGGGCGCTAACTCCATGACAGCACGCGGCAAGTTCGCCTGGGGAATGATCATCCTTCTGGGGATCCTCCATTTTGATTTCTGGCTTTGGGAAAGCGACACGTTGGTGTTCGGCTTCATGCCGATTGCCCTGGCTTACCATGCGGGAATCTCGCTTCTGGCGGCACTCTCCTGGGCCCTGGTGGTCCAGTGGGATTGGCCTGATGAACTCGAGGAGTGGGCCGACGCGGGCGCGCTGCAGGCAGATGGGGGTGACGAATAATGTTGCTCGCCACCATTAGTGCCACCCAGCCGCCGGCGGCTGATCCGATCGTGATCTATGTCGTGGGCATCTACATGCTGGCCCTCGTCGGCCTGGGGCTCTTCACGCGCACGCTCTTCCGCGGCACGTCGAAGGACTACTTCGTCGCGGGGCGAAGCATTGGTCCGGTGCTGCTCCTGATGAGCGTCTTCGGCACGACGATGACGGCCTTTGCCCTGGTCGGTTCGACGGGCAAGTCCTACGAGTTGGGCGCCGGTGTCTACGGCCTGATGGCATCGTCTTCGGCGATCATTCACTCCCTGGTTTTCTTCCTGATCGGGATCAAGCTCTGGGCCATTGGCAAGCGCCATGACTTCCTGACGCAAATCCAGTTCTTCCGCGCGCGCTTCCAATCGAACAGCATCGGTTACCTGCTCTTTCCGATCCTGGTGTTGTTGGTGATTCCCTATCTCCTGATCGGAATCCTGGGCGCGGGCGCCGTGGTGCGCGGTGTGACGAAGGGCATGTATCCCAACGTCTTTACCGTGGAGGGGCCCTTCAACGGAGCGGTTCCCCCCTGGGTCACGGGGCTGGTCGTCTGCGCCGTCGTGCTCTTCTACATATTCACCGGTGGCCTGCGTGCCGCAGCCTGGGCCAACGGCTTCCAGACAGTGGTCTTCATGGGCACGGGCTTGGTGGCCTTTATCTTGATCTCCGACAAGCTCGGAGGTGTGCAGGTCGCCAGCGAAGCGGTCCTGGCGAATGCCCACGACCACGTCATTCGTGCCAAGATCAGCAAGCTGCAGTTTCTGACCTACGGTTTCGTGCCGCTCTCGGTCGGCATGTTCCCGCACCTCTTCCAACACTGGCTGACGGCCAAGAGCGCCAAGAGCTTCAAGCTCACGGCTATCGCTCACCCGCTCTTCATCATGATCGTCTGGGTGCCCTGCATCCTGATCGGGATCTGGGCCGTTGGTGCGGGCATTCAAGCGCCCGGTGGGAACCCCAATGCGGTGCTGCCGGCCATGGTCGGCAGCCTCCTTCATAGCCCTTGGCTGACGGGTCTCCTCACGGCGGGAATTCTGGCGGCTATTATGTCTTCCCTGGACTCGCAGTTCGTATGCCTGGGCACGATGTTCACCCACGACATTGTTCTGAACATCACCGGCAAGGATCGCTACACCGACAAGCAGAAGGTCCTCATGGGTCGCATGTTCATCGTGGCGATCGTGGCCGTGACCTATGTGCTCTCGCTCTTCCCGCCGCCCAAGATCTTTGACTTGGCCGTGTGGTGCTTTAGCGGGTTTGCGAGTCTGTTCCCGCTGGTGGTCGGGGCGATCTATTGGCGTCGCGTCACCAAAGCCGGGGCCTACGCGAGCATCCTCGCCATGCTGATTTCCTGGAGCATTCTGTTCTACCGCGGGCTGATTCGCCCGACGCTGGACGGAACACCGCTCGAGGGCGACTACCTGGTCTTCGGCATGATGCCGGTGACGATCACCTTTGCCGCCTCCGCCATCGCCCTGGTGGTCGTCAGTCTGATGACGCAGCCGCCGCCGGCGGAGCATGTCGAGAAGTTCATGATCACCCGCCGCTCCGCGGCCAAGGCTTGATTTCAGTAATGACCGTCACAGCACCCACCCCTGCTGAGGCCGCTCTGGCCCTGGACGCACACGTCCGCGAGATTCTTCGTTGGCACCTCTCGCCCGAGACGGGCACCCCCGTTTGGATCGATTGGGCTGCCGCGCAGTCGGGCAACCCGATCGAAGAGATCGGCGGCTTCGATGACTTGCTCCAGGCCTTCGACAACTTCGATGGCGAGCGCCTGCGGAACGAGGCCCACAGTCGTTGGACTCCCAAGGCTTTCGAGGGTCGTCCCTACAACATCTTCGAGACCGGCGGTACGACAGGCGTTCCGAAGCAGCGCATCGGATGGGACGACTACAAGCACGACTACGAGTCCTTCTCCGGCTCCTTGACCGATGAAGGGTTTCCCCCGGGTGGAGCTTGGTTGATGATTGGTCCAACCGGGCCGCGTCGTCTGCGTCTGGCGATCGAGCACCTGGCCAACTTTCGCGGGTCCTCGTGCTACTTCGTCGATCTCGACCCGCGTTGGGTCAAGAAGCTGATTCGCTCGGGTCAACAGGACCAAGCGGCGGCCTATATGGAGCACGTGATCGACCAGGCCTTGGCGGTCCTGAACAACCGGGAAGTCTCTGCGCTCTTCACGACACCGCGTTTGCTAGAGACCCTGGGGGAGAAAATCTCGATCCCCGACGCTGGCATCAAAGGCGTCTTCTGCGGTGGGACGGAGATGTCTCCCCAGACGGTGCGATTCTTGATCGAAGAGGTCCTTGAGGAACGCGTGCAATTCGTACCGACCTACGGCAATACGCTGATGGGTTTGGCCGGACACAAACCGCTGACGAAGGCGGATGGCTACGCCATCACCTACTTCGCGCCCCAACCCCGAGCCGTCTTGCGGGTGACGAATCCCGATGATTCACGTCAGCTCGTGGAGTACGGCGAGTGGGGGCGTGTTGAGTTGACCACCCTGACGAAGGAATTCTTCCTACCGCGTTTCCTGGAGCGCGATGAGGCCACCCGCTGCTTGCCTACGGAGGAATGCCCCTGGGATGGCGTTGGTCAGGTGCGGCCCTTTAGCGACAGTGAAGAAACGATTGTCGAGGGCGTGTACTGATCCTCGGGCTCCGCCCGCGGATTAGTATGTTTCTGGTGGCAACACCTGACGGCGCTCCCACGGGAATCCTCGGGTTCCGCCCGCGGATCAGTATGTTTCTGGTGGCAACACCTGACGGCGCTCCCACGGGAATCCTCGGGTTCCGCCCGCGGATCAGTATGTTTCTGGTGGCAACGCCTGACGGCGCTCCCACGGGAATCCTCGGGCTCCGCTCGCGGATCAGTATGTTTCTGGTGGCAACACCTGACGGCGTTGCCACGGAAGCCTTCGGGCTTGGCCCGAAGGCTCCATGCGTTGCCGCCCTTCCTGCCCATTTTTCGATCCATGCAGAGTGCTTCTGCCCTTGAGCATCCCGTGCCAAGGTGCATGCGCGTGTCTGGGGCTTCGGTCCCGGGCAATGCTTGCTGAATCCTGATTCTGAGTGAAACGATGACAGCTATTCCCCACATCCCCGCCCTGCGCGGTGGCAGAGAGTACGTGAGCTTGGATACCGTCGAGCTGCGCGATCATTGCACCGGACCCGATGCGGATCCGGTGGCGGTGGTGAGTCAGGTCAACGCCGGGATTATTCGCCGCGATATGCGCAAGGCGCATGGTCGTGCCGCGAAGCTGCGGGAAATTCCCATGGAGGATCTCCTGCGGATGTGCGAAGAGTCTGCGCGTATCTTCATGGAGGACGAGCTGCCCCTGGGTGCAGAGGAAGCCGGTGGCGGGACGCAAACGCCGGAGCAGTACGTTGAGATGTTGAGTCGCACCAGTGGGCTACCGCATGCCCTGGCGCGCGCGAATATGGTCAAGGTCGCCACGGTCATGCGCAAGATTCGCACGATCCTGAAGGGGTTGATGCGCGGCATGGATCCCGCTGTCCTTGACAGCGGCATCGGCGAACACGACGGCGTCAAGGTTTGGTACACGCCTACGACCGATTGCCTCGGGGCGGTTCTGCCCAGCAACTCGCCCGGAGTGCACTCTTTGTGGGTTCCCTCGATCGCTCTCAAGACGCCGGTCGTGCTCAAGCCCGGTCGCGAAGAGCCCTGGACTCCCCTGCGGGTCGCGCGGGCCATGATCGCCGCAGGTATCCCCAGTGAAGCCTTCAGCCTCTATCCCACGGACCATGAGGGCGCCGGCAATGTGCTCGATGCCTGCGGCCGGGTGATGCTCTTTGGTGACGCTAAGATCACTGACAAGTACGCCGGCGATGCTAGCGTGGAAGTCCACGGGCCGGGGCACAGCAAGGTGCTCATTGGCGCCGACGAGATCGCGAACTGGCGCGATCACATGGATGTACTTGTGAACTCAGTTGCCGACAACGGAGGCCGAAGCTGTGTCAACGCATCGGCGATCTTCGTGCCTTCCCACGCGGCCGAGATTGCCGCAGAGTTGGCCCAGCGCTTGGGCAGCATCGAGCCGCGTGCGGCCGCTGACCCCGAGGCTTGCCTGGCCGCCTTTGCCAACGCGGCCTACGCCGAAGCCATGGATCAGATGATCACCAATGGAATTGCGAAGGGCGGAGCGCGCGACGTTGCCTTGGCCCAACGCGGCGGTGGCGAACGCTTGCGCAAGGACCGCGGCGCGACATACCTGATGCCCACGGTGATTCACTGCGACTCACTTGAACACTCCCTCGCGAACACCGAGTTCATGTTCCCCTTCGTGAGTGTGGTCGAGGTTCCCCAGGATAAAATGCTCAGCTCGATTGGCCCGAGCCTGGTGGTCTCCGCGATCACGCGCGATGACGAATTCCTGGCGGGGCTCACGTCATCCTCCGACATCCATCGCCTGAACATTGGCCCCCTGCCGACATCGCGGGTCGAATGGGATCAGCCCCACGAAGGCAACCTGTTCGAGTTCCTCTACACGCGGCGGGCCCTCCAGCGCGCCCAGGGTTGGGGCCCCGCGTGACGGCCAATCTTGATGTCTCTGCCCGTACCCGGGTGATTGAAGGTGTGGGCTCCGTTGTGCAGCTCGGGGCTGAGGCCTGTCAGTTGGGCAAGCGCGTCCTGCTCGTGACCGACGCAGGCGTCGTAAGGGCGGGTCACGTGGAGCGTGCCCTGGGAATCCTGGCTGCCGCTGGGCTTGAGGTTCACTGTTGGTCCGAAACCAAGGGCAATCCCACTACCGACGATGTGGACCGCTGTGCTGCGGTGGCGGCGGAGTTCAATCCCGACCTTTTCGTGGGCTTTGGCGGTGGCAGTAGCATCGATGTTGCCAAGGGCGCGAACTTTGTCTGGAAGGGCGGGGGCAAATTGGCGGACTACCGCGGGCGCGGGACGGGCAAGCTCGACCTCATTCCCTTGATCGCCGTCCCGACTACTGCGGGCACCGGCACTGAAGTCCAATCCTTTGCCTTGATCGGGGATCCGGTGACACACCAGAAGATGGCCTGTGGTCATCCTTCGGCGGCGCCGCGGGTCGCGATTCTAGATGCTGCATTGACCCTTAGCGTGCCGGCCTTTGTCACCGCCTGCACCGGCTTTGACACCATCGGGCATGCCCTCGAGGTCGCGGTGACCAAGCCAGGGGGCGACATATCCTTAGCATTCGCTGAGGAGGCCTTTGGCCTAGCGGTGGCGGCCCTACCGCTTGTCCTCCGGACCCCCGGAAACGTCGCGGCGCGTGCTGATATGCTGCGTGCGGCGGCCCTGGCGGGGCGCGGCATCGAAAACTCCATGCTCGGTGCGGCGCACTCCATGGCCAATCCCCTGACGGCTCATTTCGGCGTACCCCACGGACAGGCAGTGGGAACAATGCTGCCCCTGGTTGTGGCGTACAATCAGGGCGTGAAGGAAACAGTTCAGCCCTATAGGAAACTTGCCCTATCCGCTGGTTTGGCGAGGGCGGACAGCTCGCCCACGGAAGTCGTGCACGGCATCCTGCGCGC
>JBLHLB010000082.1:0-12884 GCA_047618505.1 Planctomycetota bacterium | reverse complement strand
TCTCGTTGCGAGCCCGCTCGCGGGTGCTCGAGGAGGTCATCAGAAGGCGACCATCCTTCGTCAAGCGGCTTGTAAGTCGCTCAAGGAGCAGGGAACGCCGTCGTTCTCCCAGCGCCTCGCTTGCGCTTATCGAGAAGGACAGGAGCACCTTGGTCTCGACTTTGTTGACGTTTTGTCCGCCCGGCCCACCGGAACGCGCATAGGTGACAATCAACTCCCCTTCGGGAATCAGCAGCCGCGGGTTGATGCGAAGTCCCGCCTGTCTGCCTTCGGACTCAGCCACAGAGGTTCGCCCTCAGGCTCCGCTGGGGTCTTGTTCGCGCAGCATTGCGAAGGGGTAAATGCCCGTGTCGTGCCCGTCGGCGTACTTAAGCGTGATCGCGTAGTTTCCCACCAGGCGCAGATTCTCGTGGGTCATGCTGTCAGGGATGCTGACGGGGTCCAGCATGAGCGCCCCGGTGAACTCGTTCACGCAACGTGCGCATGGGCAGATGCGCCGCAATTCAGCAGCCGTGTACACGGTTTCGTGTCCGTCACCCCAGGTCAAACTGATCTTTGTGGGGTCGCTTTTGGTGATCGTCCTAGGTTGCGTCGAACTCATTCCAGTCCCCGTGTCCATTTTCCATGCTCAACGAATGTTTGCTCGCCACAGGAGCACGCCTTGGCGTCCTGTGGGCACCGTCCACTTGCCTCAGCTCTTTGATGAGGCAGCGGTGGTGGGCGGAGCCGGACTTGAACCGGCGACCCCTTGATTTTCAGTCAAGTGCTCTACCAACTGAGCTACCCGCCCGCTTGGGGCTAACCCCGAGCGCCGAGGAGTTTGACGGCCGGTGGCCGGGTCGTCAACCCGCGGTGGGGGAGATTGAGAGAAGCTCGCGCGCGCGGCCGCAATCCCGCGTGATTTGCACGGCCAGGGCGGCCAGGTCGATGAAGCGCTCTTCGCCCCGTAGGCGTGCGAGAAACTGAACCTCCAACTGCTTTCCATAGAGGTCACCGGTCCAGTCCAGCAGGTGCACTTCGAGCCTGGGCTTCGCCGGGATTTCCCCGTTGAGCGTCGGTCGGAAGCCGATGTTCGTCACCGCCCCTCGCAGGCCTTCCCCCTCGCTTTCCCCGGGAATTCGAACGCGGCAGGCATAGACCCCCGTCGGCGGGTGAAGGTCGTGCTGCGGGTCAAGGTTGGCCGTGGGGAAGCCCATGGTGCGGCCAATTCGGTCCCCCTCGACGACCTTGCCGAAGATGGTCACGGGTCGTCCGAGCATGCGACAGGCAGCATCGAGATCTCCCAAATCCACAGCCTCACGGATCGCCGTTGATGAGATGGCACGCCCGTCTACGAGTACTTTCTGGGCCACTTCGACTCGGAATCCGGCGTCCGCCAGGGTCCCCGGGGTCCCGCCACGGTTCTGACCGAACTTGCTGTCAAAGCCCAGGACGAAGGATTTTGCCCCCAAGCCGGCGACGCAGATTTCCGCCACGAAGGTGCCCCAGGGCATGTGCCGCAGCTCCTTATCGAAGGGCAGGGCCAGGGTGTGCTCTATGCCAGCCCGGGCGAAGAGGTCCAGGCGGTGCTCGAGGGAGGTCAGGGTGCGCGGCGCACGGCCTAGGATCAGCTCCTTGGGATGACCCTGGAAGGTCACAACGGTGGGCTCGGTCCCCAGGGAGCGCGCGTGGGCCACGTTGGCCCGCAGGATCGACTGGTGCCCAAGGTGCACGCCGTCAAAGACCCCGATGGAAACCACAGCGCCGGCGGAGGCCGGGGCTAGGTTTGCACGATCCTGGCTGATCTTCACAGGGAGTAGTCGGGTTCCGCGATCACTTGGCCGCCTTGACCTTCTTGCTGCGGTAGTCCTCGACCAGCTCCGCCAGGGCGTTCTTGTGCCGCAATTTGTCCGCCCGTGACATGCGGTCCACCAAGAGGACGCCCTCCAGGTGGTCGTATTCGTGCTGGATCACTCGGCTTGGGAAGCCGGTGAAGTCCTCCTCGCGCCGATCGCCCTCAGCTGTCCAGTACTCCACAGTGCAGTTGTCGGGGCGCGTGACTTCGGCGTAGATACCTGGAAAAGAGAGGCAGCCCTCTTCAAATATGGTGGGCTGACCCTGCTTCTCGAGGATGCGCGGGTTGATCATCGCGATTTCGTCATCTGGCTCACCAGTGGCGTTCATGACGAAGATTCGCTTCTTGAGGCCGACCTGGGGGCCCGCCAGGCCTACTCCCTCGGACTTGTACATCAGGGCCAGCATGCCCACGACGATGCCTTTGAGCTCCTCGTCAAAGGCTTCGAAGGGCTCCGCCACCTGGCGAAGAACAGGGGTCGGGTAGACCGTCAGATCGTATTGCAACTCTTCCATTGGGACCGCGCATCCTACACGCCGCGCGTAGTCGGTGGAAACCCGTGAAATCGGGTGGCAGGAGCTCTTCAGGGCGCTATCTGCCGGGGGGCTTCTCTTCTTGGGCAGCGGCCTGCCTCGTTGACGCCCCAGCGGCCCCCCGCTACTCTCTTCCGCCCAATTCCGCTGGGGGCCGTGCCCGAGGGCTGGTCAAGCGGGGAAGGGGGAGGTGCGCCCAGAATGCGCCCAGGCCGCGCCCAGATTGGGCCATCAGATCAGTGGATTTCTCTAAGCACATTCAGAAAGCCGAGGAGGCCCTGCGACGTCGGAATTACGACTTCGCGGTGGAACTCTTCCGCCAACTCGTAGACCTCGACCCGGACTTGGGCGAGGCACGCGGTGGGCTGCGTCGTGCCTTGCGCGCGCGCGAGGAATCTAAGAAGGGAGGCAAGTTTCTGAAGGTCATGGCCGGTGCCTTGCCGCTTTCGAAGGCGAAGGGCATGGCCAAGCTTGGCAAGTTTGACGCAGCGGCACGCGCGCTTGAGGACTACCTCGCAAAGCGTCCCCTGGATGCGGATGCCAACCTGGAACTCGGCCTGGCGCTCGAGTCCGCCGGACATCTCCGCTCGGCCCGAGCCGTCTTTGAGTTCGTGGCTGAGATCGCCCCCAAGAATGCGCTGGGACTGCGCAGTGCGGGCGCGATGCTCCAGCGTTCCGGAGATCCGGAGAAGGCCCTCGACTACTACGAGCGTGCCCTCAAAATCGACCCGCGCGATCAAGACGCTCTCAAGGCGCGCAAAGATTTGGCGGCAGAGACAGCGCTCAATCACAGTCGCAGCGACGCGGTTAAGCACAGTCGAGAACTGATCAAGGACAAGGACACTGCCCGCGACCTTGAGCGCCGACAGCGCATGCATCTTTCCGATGAGGAGTTGCGCGAAGAGGTGACCAAGCTCGAAGAGGTCCTGGCCGAAAAGCCCGACGACGTAGACACGATGGTTCGTTTGGCTGAGGTCTACGGAAAGTTGAAGGACAACGAGGCCGCCCTGGAATTGGCCGAGGGTGCCCTGACGCTTCGAGCTGAGTCCTTCGAATTAGTGGTGTTGGTGGGGACTCTCAAGGGCAAGGTGCTCAAGCGCCGCCTGGCGAAGGCAGACAAAGATGGTGACCCCGAGGCTGCCAGTCGCGTTGAGGCCGAGCTTGTGGCCCACGACATCGCCGACCAGTCCAGGCGTGTAGCTCTCCGGCCCGGGGACGCGACCATTCGGATCGAGCTGGGCAAGCGCCTGCTACGCTCCGGCGACGTGGACCTCGCCATCGCTGAACTCCAGCGCTGCCAGGCGGACCCCCGCGTCAGCGACGAAGCTGTCCTGTTCCTGGCCCATGCTTTCCAGGAAAAGGGCATGCTGGACCTCGCTCGCAAGCAGTACACCGCAGCCCTCGAACGCTCAAAGAGCGTGGACGGCCGGGCCAAGGAGATCCTCTATCAACTCGGTGTAATCGCCGAGCAGGGGGGCGAGACGGAGACGGCTCGCGGACACTTCATGCGCATATTCGAAGTCGATATTGGCTTCCGCGACGTCTCTCAGAAAATGAACACCCTAGGCGGCTGATCAATCAGCAGCCCAGGGCCAACGCTACGAACACCAGCTAGACTGGACCAACCACACTTAAATCCACAAGGAAACCAACCATGCCCAATAGCAAGCAAGGCAAGAAGCGCGTCCGCCTCAACGAGACCCGCCGTGACGAGAACAAGCTCACCCGCGGTGCCATGCGCACCTCGATGAAGAAGGTCCTCGTCGCCGATACGAAGGCCGATGCCGAAGCAGCCCTCCCGATGGCAATGAGGCGCATTGACAAGGCCGCCAAGAACAACGTGATCCACGCCAACGCCGCAGCGCGCTACAAGAGCCACTTGGCTCACCTCGCAGCCGCCAAGGCCTAGGGATTCCAAGGGTCCCCCGGGGATCAAAGTGTGGTTTGCCGCCTGGCCAGCACGTCGACGTGCTGGTCCAGGTTGCAGTTGGATGCGGACGACAGACCCCCTGGAGGATTCCGGGGCGAACTCGGCGCGAGACCTGTGTGGGCCAGGGTGAGGGCTAGGCGCTCAGTTAGACTCCCCAGCTTGGATCCAGGTTGGAGTCTGTCTGTAGATTCGCCGTGGGAAACGATAGGGCGATCGCGGGGGAGTGGCAGACCGGTGGTTTCGATCCCCTGGGAGGACATGCAGCGGCAAGTCGCCACGTTGTCCGTGGACGCCAGGCACTCGCCAAATGCTGCCTGCTACCTTGCCCCGAGCACACGCCCGTAACGGAAGTACACCTCGAGGCACAGGACCATCGTCGCCGTCGAATAGACGCGCCCGCCGGAGTGCCCCCAGGGTCCGACCGGATCCCAGGAACCCCTGTTGTGGGCGTCCCTGCGTTGGCTGTCGACGACCGCGGTCTTCATGGCCTTGTTCCACTTCTTCCAGGCGTCGCCGCCCATTTGGAAGAGCGCGTAGGATCCGTAGTACCAGTAGTACATGTCACAGCCGAAGTTGTCCGCGTCCCATTCGGGGAGCTTCGCGGTCAAGAGTGCCGCGTGCTTCTTCATGATGGGGTGGTCGTTCGGATCCTGGTCCAGGAAGAACCGACAGAGTAGCGCGACGGCCGTCATGCCCTCGCCCTTGTCGGCGGGGTAGTGCTCGTTCGCGGTTGTGCGCGAGGACAAGCTGCCAACGCTGTTGTAGCCCACGCGTCCCGTGACGGGATCGGTCATCTCATCAAGGAACGCGAGGGCGCCCTCAAGGGCCGTGGGGTCGACAGTCAGTCCCGCTTCCTTAGCGGAGGTAAGGGCGAAGACCATCCAGCCCGTAACCGATGTGTCTCCGTCTCCGTTGGAGGGCACGTCGTAGCGCCATGCACCGTACTGATAACGGGCGCGCGCGATGTAGTTGATGGCCTTCTGTGCCGTGCCCTTCAGGCGCGGACTCTTGGAGAAGTAGTAGGCCTCGCAGATTGCCAAGGTGGCGATGGCGTGGTCATAGATGAACTCGTTGCTGGAGTCCTCTCCGATCAAGCCGTTGTCGAGGTCCTGCTGTTCCTTCAGCCACTGAATACCCTTTCGAACGACCTGCATGTGCAGGCCTTGATTCTCCGTGTGTCCGTCTCCCAGAAAGGCCAGGAGAGCCAAGCCGGTTAGGCCAACGTCGTGAGTCGCGTGACCAGGGTCGCCGCACTCCAAGCCCGCGGGGCAGTTTTGGTCAAAGCCATCGGCGTCCCAACTGCCGTCGGGATTCTGGTGCTTGGCGAGCCAGTCGAGGCCTTCCTTGAGAGGCAGTTCCGTTCCGCTACCACCGCCTCCAGAACCGCCAGTACCACGCGTGCCGTAGTGACCTCCGGCGTTACTTCCAATCCCAATCACATTGTTGAGGCCGACGTTTTGGAGAGGCGAGTCTGTAGAGAAATCTGGATCCCCCTGGGGGGAGTCGAATTCCTGGTCGTCGCTTGGCACCGCATCTTCGGGGACTTCAGCATTGTTCAATTTCGGTTCATCGATTGGCTCGTCTTTGACCACAGGCACTGGGTCTTCCTTGGGCTCGGGCCAGTCATCCACGGGCGCTTGAATCACTCTCGATTGAACGATCGTTTCATCCTCGCTGCCGAACGCACCCCAGGGGACCGACTGCACGATGAGGAATGCGAGCAAGTGCGCCGCGAGCGAAATCGCCAGCCAAGGCGCACGCCCCATCCAGTCATAGAGCACGTCATTGAACGTCGTCTCCTCTTCCCACGGCTTAGGAAGCGTCGCTTCAATCTCGATCCCACTCACACTTACTGCGTCCATAGATCTCTCCTAAGGAATGGTTATGCACTGCGTGCATGAACAAACTCACAAGGCGCTCCGTTCCACAGGTCAAGAAACAACTCGTGGCTAAGGACCTTGCGCGCCCTCTGAAACGAACAAGTACTTAGTCGGTTCAAAACAACACAAGATCACAAGGCAAGCCCTGCCCCCAGTCACTCCACAAACCCCACAGCGACACCCGATCACGCCCCCTAGCAAGACACCCACCCCAAGACCAATACGCGCAACAGAGACGCGCAACTAGCAGCCCGTTGAAAAACAGCAACTCCTGGCTCGGCCCCCACAAATCGCCTGGCTGCGTTGTCGGAACCACCCGTGTAGGTACAGCTACGCGGAGAACCCGACGCCTTGCCAGGCAATTTGTGGAGACCAACCGAGAAGCTGCTGTTTTTTAACGGACTGCTAGGACGCGCAGGCCTCCGGCCCGCGCTCAACGCCGTCAGGCGTTGACGCCAGAAACATGTATTCCGCAGGTCGTGTGTATTCCACCGCGACGATGGTTTTGTGCCTCGAGGTCAACTTCCGCCGGCCGGCCTCGAGCGCCAGGCAACCCCCCGGCGGGCACAACGAAAAAGGGGTTGGAAACGCTTCCGCGTTCCCAACCCCTTTCCCTCTCCCGCCGCCGGGGTTACCTGGCGCCGAGCACCCGGCCGTAGCGGAAGTAGACCTCGAGGCACAAAACCATCGTCGCGGTGGAATACACACGACCTCCGGAATACCCCCAGGGTCCCACCGGATCCCAAGAGCCTTTCTTGTGCGCTTCCTTGCACTGGCTATCGACCACCGCAGCTTTCATGGCCTTGTTCCACTTCTTCCAACCCTCGCCGCCCATTTGGAAGAGGGCGTAGGAACCGTAGTACCAGTAGTACATGTCACAGCCGAAGCCGTCGGGATCCCACTCGGGAAGCGTGGCCTCGAGCAGAGCCGCGTGCTTCTTCATGATGGGGAAGTCCTTCGGATCCTGGTCCAGGAAGAAGCGGCAGAGCAGACCCACAGCGGTCATGCCCTCACCTTTGTCCGGGGGGAAGTGCTCGTTGGTACTTGTCCGTGACGACACGCTGCCAACACTGTTGTAGCCAACGCGTCCCGTGACGGGATCGGTCATCTCGTCGATGAAAGCCAAGGCGCCTTCGACGGCCGTGGGGTCAACCGTGAGACCCGCTTCCTTCGCGGAGGTCAAGGCGAAGACCATCCAGCCCGTGACCGAGGTGTCGCCGTCTCCGTTGGAGGGCACGTCGTAACGCCATGCGCCATACTGATAGCGCGCGCGGGCGATGTAGTTGATGGCCTTCTGCGCCGTGCTCTTCAGGCGCGGACTCTTGGAAAAGTAGTAGGCCTCGCAAATCGCCAGGGTGGCGATGGCGTGGTCATAGATGAACTCGTTGCTGGAGTCCTCTCCGATCAGGCCATTGTCGCGGTCCTGCTGTTCCTTCAGCCATTGGATGCCGCGCTTTACGACGTCAATGTAGGCGCCTTGGCTTTCCGTGTGGCCGTCCCCGAGGAACGCCAGGAGAGCCAGACCAGTCAACCCAACGTCGTGGGTTGCGTGGCCGGGGTCACCGCAGTCCTGTCCCGCGGGGCAGTGCGTCTCGAAGCCGTCGGCGTCCCAACTGCCGTCCGGGTTCTGATGGTTCTTGAGCCACTCGAGGCCGTCCTTGAGGGCCTGCTCGGTTCCGGAGCCACCGGCGCGCAGGTTGCGGCTGCCGCCCAGGCGACCACCGAACTTACCACCCGCGCCGCCACCGATTCCGATGACGTCGTTGAGGTTGTCGCTATCGAAGGGGGAGTCGGAGTTGAAGTCCGGGTCACCTTCGGAGGATTCAAACTCTTGGTTGTCGTCGGTCTCGTTGTGATCAGAGACCTCCGCATCCTTGAGAACCGGCTCCTCGATGGGCTCCTCTTCGATCTCCTCCTCGATTTCCTCTTCCGGCTCCTCGAGCTCCTCTTCGGGGGCCTTCACAGTCGTGGCCTCGAAGCTGGTCTCATCGTCGCCGCCGAAGGCGCCCCAGGGGATCGACTGCACGATGATGAACACCAAGAGGTGAGCAGCCACGGAGATCGCCAGCCAGGGGGCGCGACCCATCCAGTCGTAAAGGACGTCGTTGAACGTCGTCTCTTCTTCCCAGGGCTTGGGAAGGGTGGCTTCGATCTCGATGCCTTTATAGTCGGCTTCGGACATGATTCGATCTGGGGAGGATGGGCCCGCAGCAACGGATGCGGTGGCGGGCGGAGGAGAGTTCCGTGCCTCGATTCGCAGTCAGAACCGCGGTAATGGGGGCAGGATGGGGCGAGAGTGGGTCCAGAACGGTCAGCCGTTCCTTCGGTTCAGCTGATTCGAGGTCTTTTTGGGTCCGTTCTCGACCCATGGGAGGCGCTCTTGGGCTGAAAGAGAGGGTCCACATTCCCGTCGGATGGGCCCGGCAAGGGTCACTCAGGCGGTGTGGCCGAGCAGTCTATCCAGGCGAATGGTCGCGGTCGCCCAACTCCGGGGCAGAGAACTGAAATCCCTCGCAAGTCCCCGATCTTCGCCGGCTGTACGATGCTGTACCCGGATGCAATCGGGCGCCGTAACTCCTTTAGTGGCCCAGGGATAGGGGCTTGGGAGCTTTCTCGGCAGCCTAGCGACCCGGAACGGGCGGCCCCGCAGTTTCCAGGGCGGGCGCACCGCCGAAGAACCAGTGGCGCCAGGCATAGGAGCCACCGGCGAGCTCATCGCGTGCCTGGGCCAGAACTGCGGACTCCCAGCGAGAACCCAGGAGCTCACGCAGCTTCCGTTGGGTCAATCGGCTCTCGAAGGGCGGGGGAGTTCCGGCCACACGGTCGTTCAGGCGGTAGATGAACCACCCAATCTGCTGGGGCTGGGCACCGGGGGATTCCGCGGCGGGGAATGCGCCCAGGGGCTGGGGAAAGATGCTGCGTTCCGGTGCCCGGGAGCCGAATTCTGCCAGATCCGGATCGAGTCGGGACAGATCCGGAATCGTCTGCCATTCCTCCAGCGAGTTGACGGGATCCTCGTCGCCTTCCGTCAAGAGGAGGTCGTCGAACGTTTCGCCCTCGGCCATACGAGCAATGAGGTCCAGGCTCTCAAGCCGCGCAAGTTCGACTCCTTCGGGGGTCAGCTCGTCGCAGGCGATCGCAATGCGTTGGAATCGAACGGTCGGCGGGTCACCCAGGGCGTCACGGTTCTCGCGGTAGAAGGATCGCAGCGTGCCGGGGCGTAGAAACTTGTCGCGGGAAACCCGGCGGCCAGCCGCGCCCGGGAGCCCGAGCTTATCGCGTCGCCACAGGATGCTCTTGAGTTCACGAACCTGGGTCGTGAGCGCGTTGTGCGCATCAAGACCCCTGGAGTCGAGGTAGTCGAGGGTCGCGGAAACCCCCTCTGTGCGGCGCCGCTCGTCCATTTGGCCCTGGACGTTTCGCTCAAGTTCCGCCTCGGGGATCCCCATGTCTTCGCCGGCTTGGGTCTCCAGCTCGATCGTCTCGAGGGTTTCCAATGCCCGCGGAACCATCTCCTGTACCTGCTCTTGGGTCACGTTCGGCCCCAGGCGTTGTCCCAGGAAGCGATCGAGGTCGCCCCGCGTAATCACGCCATCTCCCGCCTGTGAAACGACCGCGTCCACCAGGGTCCAACCCTCGGCCTCCAATTCGGCGGCCGTGCGTAGGCCCGACTTTGAGTCCTGGCCGGTCTGGGGAAGGAGAGAGGGGGCCGGCAGGACCAAGAGCCCAACCAGGGGAAGCACGAGAGTGATCATGGGCCAGAGTGTTCTCCCTGATGCCGCTCGGGGCAAGCCCGAGGGCGGAAGCCGCCGGGGGATTCATGCCGGAGACGAGCCAGGGGCTACTGCAGCAGGCCTGCGATCCATTCCCAGGCGCGCTTGGCTGTGCGCTTCTTCGGCGGCAGCACCAGGTGGGCTTTGCCCGAGGCCATGGGCCGCAGCTCTGCCCGCTTGCCCGCCAGGGCTTCTTCCAGGGTGATGCGATCGGAGTACTCGAGCACGTACACGTCCTCGCGGTAGAGCAGGCGTCGAATCCCAAGCTCCGCAAGCCGCGCGCGGAAGCGGAATTGACTGACCAGGGTCTTGGCCTCCTGGGGCACGCGACCAAAGCGATCGCGCAGCATCGTCAAGGCATCGTTCGCATCACCGTCTGTGTGGATGCGGTTCAGTTCGCGCAGGAGCTCTAGCCGTTCGTCCACATCCTTGATCCAAGTGGAGGGCAGGAAGGCGCGCACGCCCAATTCGATCTCGACAGCTGCAGCTTCGATGTCTGCGGTCACTTCCGCAGGCACCAGACGGGCAAGCTCCTCGCGCACCCCATCCGCGTTGGGGTCCGGGGCCAGGCGCAGGCGTTCCACCGTGCGTTGCAACAGACGGCAGTACATGTCGTACCCGATGGCCGCGATGTGTCCGGATTGCTGAGGACCCAGGAGATTGCCCGCGCCGCGGATCTCGAGATCCTTCATGGAAATCTGGAAGCCGGCTCCCAGGTGCGTCAACTCCTCCAGGGCCTTGAGCCGCTTGCGCGCTACGTCGCGCATCGGCTTGGTCTTGTCGAGCAGGAGGTAACAGTAGGCCTTGTGACTTCCGCGGCCCACACGACCACGTAGCTGGTGTAGTTCTGAGAGGCCAAACATGTCTGCCTCGTCGATTAGAATCGTTCCTGCTGTGGGGACGTCGACGCCGTTCTCGATGATCGTCGTGGCCATAAGGCATTCGGTCTCGCCAGAGATGAAGCTGTCCATGACTTGCTTCAGCGCCTTGCCGCCCATTTGTCCGTGCCCGATGGCGTAGCGACACTCAGGCACGAGGGCGCGCATCTCGCGCGCCCGGCGCTCGATTGACTGCACGCGGTTGTGCAGGAAGAAGGTCTGTCCTCCACGCGTGTGTTCCCGCAGCATCGCCTCACGAATCTTGTCGACGTCCTGTTGCCAAATCAGAACGGTCTCGATCTCCTGCCGCCCAATCGGCGGTTCCGCCAGGGCGGAGATGTCACGCAGACCGGAAAGTGACATGTGCAGGGTTCGCGGGATCGGCGTAGCCGAGAGGGTCAGAAGGTCGACCTGGGCACGCAGGGTCTTGAAGTGCTCCTTGTGCTTGACGCCGAAGCGCTGTTCCTCGTCGATGATGACAAGCCCGAGCTTGGGCAGCTCCACGTCCTTGGAGAGGATACGGTGCGTCCCGATCAGGATGTCGACTTGTCCACGGGAAGCCCGTGCCACAATATCCTTGGCCTTCTTGCCCGTGACGTAGCGCGAGAGACCTTCGACTGTGATGGGGAAGTCGGCGAAGCGCGCACAGAAGGTCTTAAGGTGCTGCGCAGCGAGTACGGTCGTCGGCACAAGCAGTGCCACCTGCGCACCGGCCGAAACAGCACGGAAGGCCGCGCGCATGGCGACTTCGGTTTTCCCAAAACCCACGTCCCCGCAGAGCAAGCGGTCCATAGGTGCCCCGGAGCCCATATCCCCTGCAATTTCGCCGTCCGCTTTGACTTGGTCTGAGGTGCTCTCGTAGGGGAAGGCGGAGAGCATGGAATCGACCATGTCCTGGTCCCACACCCAGGGCTCCCGCAGCTTGAGTTCGCGCTTGGCCTGGACCTCGAGCAGCTCGGCCGCCAGATCGAAGAGAGCCTTCTCGACCTTCTCCTTACGACGCCGGAAGGCGTGGCCACCGACCTTGTCTAGGGGCGGGGCGGAGGAGCCGCTGCCCACGTAGCGCTGCACCAGATCAATACGCGAGACGGGTACGTAGACGGTGACTTCGTCAGCGAAGAGGATCCGCAGGTGCTCCTCTTCACCACCGGCGCGCTCCATGCGTTCCAGGCCGATGAAGCGCCCGACTCCATGGACAGCATGGACCGTCAAGTCCCCGCGCTTTAGCTCGAAGAAGCTTTCGAGGGCACGTACGTCGTGCTTCTTGCGTTCTGGCGCCTGGCGCCTGGTACCCAGGACTCCCGCGAGTTCGTGGTGGTCAAGGACGATCAACGGCGGATCCAGCAATCGGAAGCCCCGCGCCACTCCGCCCAGGCGCACATGCACGTGGGGCAGATCGTCGCCGAGCAGTTTGATTACGCGTTGTGCTTCACCGTCAGTGCGGCAGAGGACGAAGGCCTCGGTTCCGTCCTTTGTCGCATCTCCCAGTGCCCGCGCTGCGTCGTGCATGCCGACGGACAGTTTTTGGATCGAGCGCGAGTCGAAGCCCAACTGTCCGGCGGGCAGACTTTGCAGGGAGAGTCGGGTCTTCTTGTCCGACCATTCACGTAGTCCGGCCAGGGCACGTTGGTGGGCAGTCGAGCGTACGCGCATGCCCTCGGCCTGTTCGGCGAGGCGTAGCGGCTCCAGCTCGACTACAATCGTCGAGCGCGAGAGCATCGACCAGGGCGACGATCCGTCCCCGTCTTCCACACCGCCCGCGTCGCTGACGAGGGACAGTGCCATGTGCTTCACGATTTCCACCGAGCGCTGCGACCCGGGGTCGTAGGTGCGGATGGACTCAAGCTCCTCATCGAAGAGCTCCAAGCGCACGGGCAGCTCCGCAGCAAAGGGATAGACGTCCAGGATGTCGCCCCGCAGGCTGACCTCCCCAGGTTTCTCGGCCAGTGGTTGGCGTGTGTAACCGGCATTCACTAGGCGTTCCATCAACTGCTCAGAACCGAACCGTTGGCCCACATGCAGGTGCAGGAAATCGCGCTCCATGTCCGCCGCCGAT
>JBLHLB010000081.1:0-13030 GCA_047618505.1 Planctomycetota bacterium | reverse complement strand
CTCCGCCATGCAGCGCGCGATGCTGGCCGCCAGATCGGCGTGGGTGTTGCCCTCCTCCTCCGTGGTGTAGCGCAACGTGACCAGGTCAAAGTGCTCCGCCAAGCGCTCCTCGGTTCCCAGGAGATAGTCTCCGGTTCCGTCGATTCCCGGCACATAAACGAGGGTGTCACCGCTCCCCAGACGATTTCGAACTTCAGCCTGCATGGGCTGATTCTGACAGGTCGCGAGCGGGGAGCAATCTCCAGCCTGACTTCCCCACCCACAGGAGCAAAAGAGTTGCCTCAATTGTCCTGATTGGGGGCCGATTCCTGCTCGGGAGCCGCACTCGGATAGCGGGCCCGCAACTCCGCCTGCAACAGGGCGTCTGCGGTCACCGCCACATCTCTGGGGACTTCCCCAGCTGCACCCGCGCCGGATGCCGAGGCGATCATTCGGTGTTCTATCCCATCGTTATCAAGCCATTGGCTAGTGGACGCTTCCCTGGCGCTGCTTCCCTGGGCATCCCTGCTAGCGGGCCTGACCACACCGCGCAAACCCTCAAGGCTGGAGCTGTAGCGTGCGGCCAACTCCTCCGACATTTCGCCTTCGCGCGGAAGCACCCACAGAACAACGGCACGTCCCTCCATGTCTTGCCAGCGTGCAGAAAGGAGCGTATCTCCCCAGGCAATTTGATCGGTCTCCACCGGTACACGCCCGGCCCAGCCTAGCCGTTCATGGGAACGCGCTAGCTCCCCACGCACAGGCCAGCGTCATTCGCCCGCACGCTCGCCGCGAGCCAGTGAGACCCGCGTCACGACCTTACGCTCGGTCCCCTGGGCGTCGACCAGAAAGCCCTCCACAACCTGCGCAATGGCACCGTGATCCAAGCGAGTCGCGTCTCTGTTTATGAGAACCTGGGGGATCGCAGCAGGGGTATCCGCCTTAGGCGCACGCTCCACTCTTGGCGCAAAGAACACTCCAAAGACCAGGCCGCGGATATGAGCAACGGAAAACGGAGACGATTCATGAGGTTGAACATTTTGCCACCCCGCCCTGCTCTCGGCCATTGGGGGGTCAGTCTTGAGTCGAGCCGCTCTCAAATTGGACGCCAGCCCGAAGTTGACTCAAGACCGAACCCCGAAGCGTCGATAGGGAACACCACGATGGTGCCATTCAGGAGTAGTCCTGCCTGCACCGTCCGCTCCTTGACAGCCGAGCTATAGCGCCCCCCCCATTCGGTCGCGACCTCGCCAGACAATAGACGATGCCTGCTACCGGTAATCCCCTCGTGCACGTTCCAACGGAACATGCGCAAAGGGCGTGGTAGCCCGACATCCCCACTATTCGCGAAGGATCGCCCCCATGGACGGCCCACTCGCGCTCGACTCTTTTCGAGGGAAGTCCCAATGATGAAGTCGCCGATCTTCCGCGCACTTAGCATCTTCGCAATCCTTGCCGTCGCAACGCCGGCCAGGGCCCAGGACTATCAGTGTAAAGACGCATCAGGATGCGTCGCAACCATCTATCAAGGTGGAGCTGCGCGACGGGTGGTTTTCCGTCGGGGTGACTTGGTGACTACTTCCGCTGGCTGGGTTGTCGATCCGAAAGATGGTTGGGTGAGGATCCCGACTGGGCAAGGCGGAACGCAAACAGGCACTCAATCGGAGTAGGACTGTTGTGAAGATCAAGGGTATCGCCGCCGTCGTTTCGGCCGTGGCATTGATGGCGTTGCTATGGCGCAACGCCCCTATAAGCTCGTCGAACTTGAACGCCAACGGTTCTGTTCAACCGAAGGTCCTGCCCTCAGGTGCAGGGACTGCTGGCGATCCAGTGCTTGGCTCGCAAGGGGTCGTGACGAGCCCGATGACAGGTGCACGCCGGCCTGCAACCAAGTCGCCGAACGCTGCAGGCTTGACGGACACGTCCCTAAGCCTGCCAGAAGACCAGGGCGCGCCAAGCGCTCGGCTTGAGCTCACGTTGCTGAACGCGACGGGGTCCGTGAACCGTGAATCTGCGACCCTGGAGATTCGCTCATTGGATGGAGAACGAGCGCGCCTTGTCGAACTCGATGATGTCGCCTCCGACGGCTCCTTCGCCGTTGAGTTCGAGCCCGGTGCCTTCGACCTTGTCGTATGGCAAGAAAATCGTTTGGCCGGACCGCTCGCCCTCGAGATAAGCGCAGGTGCGGAGCAAAGTGCTAGCTTGGTCTTGCGCGATGCCATGGCCGTGCGTGGACGCATCACCGATGAATCCAGTGGATGCGTACTCCCGGGAGCACGCGTTCGATTCTGGACCTTCTCCGAAGCGGATATCGCCCTGACCGACGAAGACGGTGTCTTCGAACACCCGCGTTTCCCCGCGGGACCCGATCTGCACCAAGTGCGTATTGAAGCCGAGGGCTACGGGGCCCTTGTGCGCTACCTTTCCCTGGAGCCCGATGGGCGCTGGGCCCTCTACTCGAACCTTGCCGGCGAGGCGGACGTCAGTGGGCGCAACGGACAGCCGTGGCTCGATTTCAACCTGCAACGTGCTAGTGCTGTGACCGGCATCCTTCTCGATCCCTCCGGCCAACCAGTCGGAGGCGCTCATATCTTGGCCGAAGGCTATGTGCGCACCTTCGAAGGAGTCGCGACACCTGACTCTGCGGCGACAACTTCCGATGCTGAAGGTCGGTTCAAACTGATCGGCTTGCGCGCCGACATTGGGCACGCCCTGTCTGTCCAGGCAGCCGGCTTCGCGACTGCCATGCGCGAGGTTCCCGCAGGTCTTGGGGACAGTGGCTCCTGGACGCTTCAACTCGGACGCAATGTTGCGGGTACCGTCTTCGATCCGAACGGAGTCCCCATGGACAACGTGACCGTCGAACTGTTCGATCCCAATCGGGAGCAGGCACGGGCAGATTCAGATGCGGACGCCGCGCTACGGCTCGAGTCGGCGCGGCGACGTGCCCAAACGGACTCACTGGGCAACTTCTTCTTCGGGGACGCACCGGACCGAACGCTCGTGGTGCGCGTCTTGCAAAGCGGTCGTGAGCTGCAAAGGAGTGAGCTCTTCCACGGTGACGCCACTCGCATCGTGCTCTTACTGCCCACAGTCCAGGATCCGAGGCCCACAAACCGCTCGGCTCTTGCGCTTGTGGAGCAACCCTGAGTCAATAGGTGTGGGGCGCGCCTACCGCTTCCCACACCCATGACTCCATCTAAACGACGGGAATCGCCACGGGGACAACACTCAGGTCCCAATGAGGATCGCGCAGGTCGCGAGACTCCAACCTCCGCTCCGAATCAAGGATCGCGTTCGCATGGGCAGCCGGAGGCTCTGCCGCCACTTGTGGCTGGAGCACTCGATGCCAGCACGGGTTCGGCCCTGGCGCGGCTGCGACAGATTGCTGCGCATAGTTCCTCGCGCGAACGCTACACGAGTTTGGAGCTGATCAACGACGGTCCCGGTGGACGCGTCCTACGGGTTTGGGATGAGGACCTGCAACGGGAAGTCGCCCTCAAGGAGATCGTCGTCGGCGCACAGGGCCCAGAAATGGAAACTGAAACGAGCCAGGACGAAAGCCAACGCATCGCCCAGGACAAACGCCTGGCGCGCTTCATCGACGAAGCGCGCATCACCAGCCAACTCGATCACCCCAGCATCGTCAGCGTCCACGAGATCGCCGCCGACGATGCCGGCCGCGTTTACTACACCATGCCCCTGGTGCGCGGCGCGACACTCACCCAGGTGATTGAACGTCTGCACGCCGGTGACGAAGCCTGGTCCCTGGCGCGCGCGATCAACATCACCACAACCGTCTGCGAAGCTATGGCCTACGCCCATGCCCGCGGTGTGGTGCACCAGGACCTGAAGCCGGACAACGTGCTGGTCGGTTCTTTCGGTGAGGCGATCGTCACCGACTGGGGCCTCGCCCGCGTGCTCGACCCCACCAGCATCAAACCGAATCCCGTCGGCGGGACCCTAGCTTACATGGCGCCCGAAGTGCCCGAATGCGGGGGTTCCATTCAAGGCGATGTCTATGCGCTAGGTGCCATTCTCTACGCCATGTTGTCCGGGCGCACCCCCCACGAAGCGACGGTCATCTCCGCCCAGGGCAGTCGCGAGCTGAGTGACATCCTGCTCCAATCTCCCCGGGGCGTGCTTGAGCTAGCGCCCGAAACGCCGCGCGAGCTGGTCGCCGTTGTCGACCGCGCTATGGCGACGAATCCAGAGGATCGCTATCAAGGAGCGGGTGAACTCGCCGCTGATCTGCGCGCTTGGCTTGAGGGTCGCGTGGTGCATGCCTTTGAATCCGGGCCCCTGGCGGAGATTCGCAAATGGCATAGGCGCAACCGCGGGCTCGCCCTGGCCTTGCATTCCCTGGCTGTCCTGGCCGTACTCAGCACTACGATCGTGTGGTGGATCCAGGTGGTCAAGGCCCGCGAACTCTTCGACAAGAGTGCGCAGGTGGACCAACGCAGCTACGCGGCGGAGTTGCGCCAGGCCGACCTGAGTTCTCGCGCGGGTTTGGCGCGAGAGGCCCGCGAAGCGCTGAGCGCCTGCGAACCGCCCCTGCGCGGATGGGCTTGGTCGCACCTGGATTTGCGCACGGACGCGAGCTTGCTCACGGTCCGACCCTTGGCCGAGTCCATACCCAGGTGCCTCGTCCAGGGCTATGGCAATTCACTGATTCTGGGTGGCTCGGATGGCGAACTGCTGCTCCTGAACCGCTCCAATTTCGAGCCCCAGGGCGCTCGACTCGATGCCCACACCGATGCGATCACCGCGATCTGCACGACGATCAATAACGGCCTCATCCTGAGCGCGTCCTTGAATGGCGGGATCTCGGCCTGGGATTCTCAAACTTTGGAAGCGCGTGGCAATCTGGACCTTGGGGACCTGCGTCCCAAGGCGATGGTCGCCATGGAAAACGGTCGCGTCTTCTTTCTCGTTCCCGAAGGTCGTCTCTACGTTTTGGACCTAACCATTCCAACAGAGGGTCCGGTACTCGCGCCCAACGAAGCGCAACTGATGGCAGCAGGAACGAGCCTGCAGGGAATGTTGACCCTGGCCGGAACGCCCACGCGTTTAATCGCTGCCCTGGGCGACGGCCGCGTGCGCAGTTTCGATCCTGACTCGCCCACGGCTGCGCCCATTGACGTGGATATGCGGGGGGACGTGCGCGCCTTCTCGGCACTCGGCACAAACGCCCTCGCCGTCGGACTCTTCGGCGGCGAGGTGCTCCTCCTGGATCCCCAAACACTGAACCCCCTGCGGCGCAGCTGGCAGCTCCAAGAACAACAGGTACGCTCCGTAGCAGCATCCCCCGATGGGACCTCGGTGCTGGTAGGCACAACCAGTGGCGCGCTCTATCTCTTGGATCTCGTTGGCCGCGGCGATGGAAACCGCAGGACTCTCCTCGGTCATTCAAAAGAGGTCATCGCGGCACTCATGCATGACAACGAAGGGCGGATCTCCAGCATCTCCTTCGACGGCACGTTGCGCAGTTGGAGTGCCCGCCACTCTGCCACGCGGACATTGGCTTTTCCGTCCATGGGCCGTTCCTTTGCCCTCGCAGCGAGCGGGAATTTCATCGCCGTTCCTGATCTTGACGGTGCCATGCACATCGCCTCCGCCGATGGGCAGGGAGCCCAGATCACGATCCCAGCATTGGGCGGATTCCCCTCGACCGCCTTCCTGAGAAGCGGTGAGATCCTGGCGGTGGCCGCGAACTCGCTGGGCGGGGATTCGTCGGAGGTGCAACTCTTTGACGCATCCAATGGCGAGTGGGTAGGGCGAATGGCGCAACACGCTGGTGCCGACCTCATTCTTGTTGCCGACGAACACGGAGAACGCCTGGCCACCCACGGCAGCGACGGGCACGCCCGCGTCTGGGACTTGCCGACCGCAGCTCAACTTGTTGACGTCGCCGACCTGGACGAGGCCAGCCGCACCCTTGCGCTTTCACCCGACGGCCTGCGCCTGGCGGCGCTCGCTGAGCCGAGTGTGTTACGCATCATCGAAGTCGCCACGGGCGCGGTCCTGGTGGAGGCCGAAGTAGAGACCCCCATCAGCTCCCTGACCTTCTCCCCGGATGGAGAGAGCCTGTGGATCGGAAGCTGGGATGGCATCGTTCATAGCCTGACGATCGCGAAGGATGCGGAGCCGGTGTTCCTCCTGAGTGCGCCTGGAATGGTGCGCTCCGTCGCCTCAACCCCCGACGGAAACCGCCTGGCAATCTCCGCCGGAACCGACCCCGCCGTGCGCATCCATGATTCCGTTAGCGGGAAGAAAGTCCTGAGCCTGCGGGGGCATAAGACGGTTCCCTATGCCCTGGCCTTTGACCGCAGCGGGTCCCTGCTGGCTTCCGCTAGCGAGGACGGGACGGTTCGACTTTGGTTGGCGCGGCCCTAGCGATGCCGATCGTTCCCTTGGTCTGGGCTGGCGCTACACTGGGGCCATGGAGCCCAAGCGCATCACCCGTGACCTGGCCCGCGCCGTTGATGCGCTCAGCTTTGGTCCCCCGGTCACCCACGTTTACAACCCCCTTCAATACGCGCGAGCTTCCTTCGAGCTGTACCTGGAGCGCTTTGCGCGCAAGCGTCCCGAGGCGTTGCTCCTGGGGATGAATCCTGGGCCCTTTGGGATGGCGCAGACGGGCGTTCCCTTTGGTGAAGTGTCCATCGCGCGCGATTGGCTGAAGCTTGAGGCCCCCGTCGGTAAGCCGCCGATCGAACACCCCAAACGACCGGTGGACGGGTATGCCTGCACGCGCAGCGAGGTCAGCGGGCGACGCCTTTGGGGCTGGGCCCAGGAACGCTTTGCGACACCGGCGAAGTTCGCCAAGACGTTCTTTGTCTGGAACTACTGCCCGCTCCTATTCCTAGAGGACAGCGGCCGCAACCGCACGCCCGACAAGCTACCCGCCGCGGAGAAAGCGCCTCTGTTTGAGGCCTGTGACAAGGCTCTCCAACGCATTGTCGATGAGCTGCAACCGAAGCGCATCCTGGGCGTCGGCAAATTTGCCACGGATCGCGCGAAACGCACCCTTGGTGAAGGCTACGAGTACGGCACCGTACTGCACCCCAGCCCCGCCAGCCCCATGGCCAACCGCGGCTGGGCGCCCCAGGCAGAAAAGCAGCTGTTGGACTTGGGGATTCCCCTGGGGAAGTAGGCGGGAGGGTTGGGCGCGTCGATGCAATGGGACACGGCCAGCCGCTGGCGTGGACGCTACCGATGCAGTCCTGGCCCCAGGCGGGCGGCCGAGAGTTGGAGCGCGATCTACTCGCTCCTTCCTTCCGCAAGCATGCACCCGCCAGCAGGACGAAGTACAGGAGCAGATAGGGGACGAACCTGTTCCCCAAGAATCACTCCGGATAGTCGTCCACGAAGTTGTCCGTCCACACATCTCCGTCCCAGCCCTTGGCGTCCCAGGCGGCGTGGCTGAGCTCCTCCGCTTTGTCGATGCTGCCATCGGACGCGGTGTCCGTGAAGGCTATCTGGGTGCCGTCATAGTTGCCGCTTGCCACCCACACGAGACCCGAAGATATGTGCCGTTCGCGGTAAAGGAAGGTGCTGTTCGAGAGGTGCGGAAGTGTCATGGCGTCATAGAGACCGATCGGCGGCCCTCCCCGGAAGTCGATCCAGTAGAGGGTGGTCGGAAACCCGGCGAGGAGCATCGCGCCGGGACGATCTGGATCCGCGGCGATGCTGCGCACGTCGTTGATGAGCGGGCCCCGGTATCTTTCTGAATGCCTGGCCGTTTGTGGTACGCCGGGACCACCCGGTTCCTCTGCTGGGGTGATCCACCACTCCTGGATCACGAGTTCATCTGCCGCGGAGCTGCCGACGAGGAGGAAGTTTCCCTTGGCGATCGGCGAGCAGGACAGCACCGCCAAGTCCGAGGCAAATTCGTATGTGAGCCGGTCGTATCCGCCGCTGACCTCGTCGTTGGCATACACCTCACGGAGCGACACCTTGCGGGGGTCCTTTGGATCCAATTCCGCGCCCCAGGAAAGACCCTGACTGAAGCCATAGGTGATGTACAAGGGGTGATAGCCCTCAGAAGAGGCGTTGATTGCCCCCAGGGAAGCCGCCAACAAGTCGGAACGGGGGGCCCCAGTTTCAGGGTCGGAGTCCTGAGTTCCATCGACATCACTTGCACAGGAAACGGAACAGAAGAATGCGCAGGCGAGCTGAAGGTAGGACGACAAGCGCCGCGTCTGGGGTCGGTTCGCATTCATGATCTGAATCAGCCTCTTCGCATCTGCATTCCAGTCGAAGGAGTAGCCCGGAGGAGCGACTCCACAACACTTAGTCGGTCGGATACGGGTCGTAACGAAGACGGCTGCGTGGGTCGAAGACCCCTTGGGCTCGCTTCCCATCAACCGGCCAACGAATCGTGCGTAGGTTGCCCCGATAGCTGGTGGAGAAGAGCGCGTTCTTCTTTCCGGCGTTGCCCAGTGGATCAAGGAACTGGAATACCGCCTGGCAAGTCCTCATGTTTCCTACCCAGATGATCCCTGTCGCCACAGGCCATTGCACCAAGCTCTCTTCACCGAGCACAAAGGTGATGTCTTCAAAATCCTCGTACAGCGGCGAAATGGCGAGTTCCTCGTCAATCGTCAGCAGAGGTTCCCAGTCCGGGTTCGAGAAAAACAGGCTTAGCTCCATGACTCGCCCAGGCCGCGCACAGTACTCCCCTTTAAAGGCTGTCCTCCCTTCCTTCGGATTGGCTTCGGCATAGACGGATGACGACCTGAATCGCAACGCGGGCACAGGGCTGCCTTCGAAGTCGTTTGGTTCGGAGAGCTGGCTCTCCGGTTCAAGCTCCACCGGCGAGTGGTGCAACTCCAAGGGTTCCTCATCAGGCAACGCTCTGCACGACAGAGCGACGAGGCAGGTAACAGTGACAATGCCTATTCGCATGCTGGCTCCCTTCTCTGATTGCAACCGCCGAGGGTTCGCGAGCGGCTCTTGGATGCGGACGCCCTAATGAAGAGCACCCAACAGTGCTTAACAACACTGACCCCACAGAACGGCCCAGCTTGACCTGACCCTAGACCGTCATCTCAAGCAAACGATCCAAGATGTGTTCACCGTCGACGCGGAGGCCGTTGTGTTCGTATTCGTTGGTGATCCAGGTCTTTGTACCGCGGATAGCCTTGGCGGTTTCGAGGGAAAACTCGCGTTCGACGAACATGTCGTTGTGATAGACGGCGGCGGCCACCGGTACGGTGTTCTGGGCTAGGACCTTGGGGTCATAGAGGCGCGGCCAGTCTTTCCGTTGGGCCAAGTGTTCAGCGGCGGCGGCCAAGGGTTGTAGGGCGGGAAGTTCGTCAAACATCCAGGGGTAGATCATCTCGCCGGTGAACTGCAGGGGGCCGTCCGGGCTGTCGAAGCCGGGGAACTCGGCGCGCACGCGATCTGCCGACCAGCGCGAGGCGGAACCTTGGGTGTAGCAGCCCTCGTGCAGGAGCGCGAAGATCGGGTTGGTGTCGAAGCTCTGGTGGTTTTCGAACTTGCGCAAGAACTGATAGGAAAGCTCCTCCCCCACTTGCCCGGCGACCCAGGCATCCTCAAAGAGATAGTGGATAGCTTCGGCGCCGTCGCTCATGCCGAGGGACAGGCCGACGACCTGCAGGAACTGAGTGGAAAGCAATCCGCCGGTGGGTAACTGAACATCACCGCGATCGAGGCGCTCGGCGACGGCACGTATCAGCTCCACGTCCTCCGGGTAGCGTTCGTAGTAGTTATGGTTGCGCTCTATGACCAGAGGGTAGGTGCGGCGGTAAATTTCCTCCGCTGTCGCATCCAGGGGCGGCAAACCACCGGTCAAGAGGGCCGCCGACAATCCATTGGGCGCAGCGCTTAGATAGTTCGTTGCGCAAAATCCGCCGAAGCTCTGCCCTAGCACTTTCCAAGGCTTGTCCTCGCCCAGGAGTTCGCGCCGCAGGAGCTCGCAGTCTGCCACGATGGAATCCGCACGAAACATCGCCAGCTGCTCAGCCTGTGCCTTGGGATCCTCCAGGTGCCCTAGGGATTGGAACGTCTGGGGAGTACTTCGACCCGTACCGCGCTCATCCATGAGCAGCACGCGATGATCCTTGAGGGCGCGTTTGATCCAACCGGAATTATCCATCGGACGCGGCGCGCCGAAACCGGGGCCGCCCTGGAGGAATATGAGCCAAGGGAGGTCGTCCTGGGCGCGCTCAGGCGCGACGACTTCGCGCGCAAACACTTCGATACGCTCCGACACGGGAATACTGCTGGCGGGATCCAATCCATGATTCAGGGGCACCTCGAAGAGATGCTCGCGCACGAGGAGATCCGGAAGGCGGTAGGTCTGCAGCAGGCGATGGGGCACGGACATGGGAGAGCGGGGGCGAGGGTTCTTGAGCTGCGATCGATGCGGCTCCGAGGTCAGCGGATTCTACCCCGGGGCAGCGGAGATCCCCGCTTTCGACGGTAGCTAAGCCTCCTTTGACTGTCGGAGTCGGTGCGCGCGCCGAGCTCTTGTGGGGTTTGCTCTGCAGGGCTAGCCTGGTCCGTATGTACCGCGCCTTGCTCCTTGCCGCCTCGTTCCTGCACAGCTCTTCCGCGCCCACACCGGAGACGACTTCACTGGTTCAGGGATTGGTTCAAGAACAGGTTCAGGAGCTGGTCGATGCCAAGGGTCGCCGCAACCTGCGAAAGTTGGTGATCGACTTTGCACGCCTCGGGCTCGGGGAAGAAGTGCAGGAGTTGCGCGAAATTCTCTTCGCCATGGGTGATAGCGAGGAGGATCAAGCCAGGCTTGAGCGTCGTTGGACAACCGAACTCGAGGAGTTCGAAGGCGGATTCGACGGGCGCGCGCTCGGCTCCCTTGCAAAGAAGTTCGTCAAGCAGGTCGCCTCCCTAGAGCGCTCCCTGGGCGAGCTCCCCCCCGAAGATCAGCGACCGCTGGCGGAAGTGCTCTTGCGGCTGAACAGTGAGTCCAAGGGCGCCCACCTCGCCCTCGGGGCTACGCTGGTGGATGGGCGTTGGTACACGCCAAGGGGGCTCGGTTGGCTCGCAGGCTCCACGCGCATCAATGAACTTGTGCGCGCCGCCCAGGAGCTGGAGATCAGAGTGGAACACGGTGCCTCGGGTCTGCCCCTGGCGGTGGAGCTCTATGGTGACGGAGCGTTACAGGTGTCGTCCCATGGAGTCACTCTGCACGGCGGCATTGATGCGGTTCGCCTGGAACGCGTTCTGCGTGCGACCCTGCGGGCCGCGGCTTTCTCCAATGCCGTTGTGGACGGCGAGCTAGCTGTCCCCAAGTTCCCCATCAAGCAGCACCACCTCTTTGTTCGGAACACGCAGGACTACACGAAGGCCTTCGAGAGCTGCTTCGCCGCCGGTTCAATCAGCCCAATCATGGTCGGCACCCTCAGGGCGGAACAGTCTGAATCCTTCCCCTTTGGCGTGGGCCTACGTTGTTCCGGTTGGCGAACCGAGGCGCGCTATCAAGCCCTCGTCCTGTGGGATTTGCTTACGGACTGGCTTGGGGGCGATGCGCAGCCGTGCTTTGTCGCGGGTCACCTCAACTGGCTTTGTTTGAACTTCTTCGGCACATCGATGCCCTCGGTTTCCTGGCGGGAGCAATTGCCCCAGGGTGACGCTCGCTCTTCGGTGCGCGAGCAGGCTCGGCGCGACGCTCTCTGGCGCTCCGCACAGCAAACACTCTTCGGTTGTCGCTCTTGGATCATTCAGCGCATCGAGCTGGGGCACTCGATTTCCTTTGTTCGCGCGGTTCAGCCAGAGCTGGGCATGATCACCGATGAGCCTTTGCTCGTGGGCACCCTTGTGAATGAATACTTGCAAGCAAGCGGCCCCCTACGGTCGCTATTTGAGAATTCGCGCGCCAAGGGCAAACGCCTCGAAGAAGTTGAGTCGGCCCTCGAGCAGGCAATTCCCGACTTCGAACGGGAGTGGGTCGAGTGGCTGCTCGGGAACGACTTGCCCCGGGGGATTACGCAGCGAGTGTTCTCACCCGCAGCATCCGACACTGCATCCGACACTGGCCCTGATGCGAACGCCCTCGCCATCCTCGGTGCCTTAAAGAAGGTGCGCGACGTCGCCCATGGCAAGCTCGCAGTCTTCCGCGAGGAGTTCCAGCTCTCAGCGGAACTATCCGCAGGCGCACAGGCCCATGCTCACTACCTCGCGCTCAATCCGAAGCAAGCCAAGGCCTGGCCAGATGCCCACGAGGAGTACGCCGAATTCCCCGGCTTCACCCCCGCCGGCGCATGGAGCGGAAGCCACAGCGTGATCCATGAGATCGTGGATCCTGTCCAAGCGATCTCGGATTGGATGGGAACTTTCTATCACCGCCTACCGCTGCTTGAGATGGGGTTAGTCGGTATCGGCTACGGACAGGATGATCGCTTCACCGTCCTCGACACGAACTCCTTGGTCGTGCCTTACTGGGCTCAGACTTGGGTCCTGTGGCCCGCAAGGGACGCGCGAAACGTACCCCGGGCCTTTGTCCCCGAACTCCCCAACCCTGTCCCCGGCGAAGATCAATCCGCCTGGGGCTACCCCATCACGCTCCAGGCCTATTGGGGCGAATCAAAGCAGACGCATCACATGGAGATGAGCCTGTTTCGCGGGGAGAACACCAGCGGAGAAGCGGTGGATTGCCACTACCTCACCCCCCATGCGCCGGCCTTTGACAAGCTTGCGCCGAAGGATGCTTTCTGTTTGATCCCGAAACAACGACTTCGGCCGGAGACGACCTACACGGTCCAAGCACACTGTGTCGAAACAGGCCAGTTGCAGGCGTGGAGCTTCCGAACAGCGCGCTGATGTCAGGCGGCTCTAGCTGTCCGCGCCTTCGTCGAAGAATTCGACCGCGCCAGTTTGCAGTGAGTATTCAGCACCTACAACTTGGAGTGCACCATCGTCCAAGAGCCCTCGCAAAAGCTCCGAGTCTTGCTTCAGACAAGCGACGGAACTGTGCACGTTGAGCGCGATGGCTCGATCAAGCACGGCCGCGTCCTCGGCACCGGGGAGATCCGACATGCTGGCCTCAACGGCAGGCCGGACG
>JBLHLB010000080.1:0-13069 GCA_047618505.1 Planctomycetota bacterium | reverse complement strand
GCGTAGGGAGAGCTGCGCCTGGGCAGCCCCCACTCCTATGAAGAGGTGACGTCCACGCCAGTTGACCTTGGGGCGTTCGCCTGCGCTGACGCTTGGGGCATCCGAGACTTCAGCAACGGCGGTCGGAAGTTCCTGCCCCGACTGAATGCGGCTCCAGCGACGATCGGTCAAGTGCGTGCGCAGGTCGGAAGACCAGGCCCGACAGAGGTCGCGCCAATCTTCGGGATCGACACTGCCGGCTACTTCGCGCTGCTCCAATTCAGAGGCGCGGGCGTAGCAGCGAGTGTTCAGATTCACATCATCGCGCCCCGTCAGGGCCCAGCGGGTGATGTTGTACTTGGGTTGTTTCTTTACCGGAACCGGGTCCGCGGCGCTACGCAGGCATAGGGTTCGGCGCGCGCTCAACTCCGCTTCCTGGCTCACATCAGAGGGCAGGGTAATGCGGACATCGGCGGCGTGCAATTGTCTCAGGACCTCCGCCATACGCCCCCATTCATTGGTTTCCGTTAGCACAGCCTCTGTCTCATAGCGACCCGGGCGATAGTCAAAGACCTCCGCGTCACTGGCGTAGAGGAAGATGTGACGCGCTTGGGTGCTCAGCTGTCCGCGCACCCAATCGATGTACTCGTCGATCTCGAGGTCGTCGTGGACGGCGCGTTGAAACTTCTGGAAAGCGACGGCGTCAACCCAAGTCACCTCGACCTTGCGGCCGGTGGGCGATTCGGTCCAGGCCTGGGAGTAGCGCCAATCAGCCGACCACTCCCTGTGATTCTTGTGGGGGTTGTTCCACTCCATGATCAACCCGCGATAACCAGCGTCGAGGTAGGCATCAACAAGCCCCTGGGACCAGGCCATCTCATTAACAAGGGCCACGCTGGGCCGTTGCCCAAGGAGCTTCTCGTAGCTCTCTTGGCCCAGACTCTGATTCCAACGGTTGACCGCGGCGGGGACCAGCGGGCCGATCAACTGTGTGTCACCACAGCCAATGAACTCCACACGTCCGCTGCGCCAGTGGGCGCTCAAGTCCTCGATCCAAGCGGGATCCAGCTCCTGGATCATCTCCAAGGTGTGGGCTGAAGCTTCAATCGCTAGCCTCAACCAGGGCAACTCATCCAGCAACCGCAACATGGGGCGGTAGCAACGGCTAACGACAAGACCCCGATCCTCGCGCTCAATGGCGGAGTACTGCAGGTTCAGGTGAAACAGAATGGTGCCGTGGAGAGACATGCTTCCAGCGTCCATCGACCGAACCACATTTGATCAAGAGCGCCGGACACTCATCCGTCTCAATCTCGGGACCAACGTCCCAAAATCGCGCCTTGGACCTGCTGGGGGCCTGCCTGGAGCGAGGTGGGTGTCCCACTTCACGCTCCAAGTAAACCGCAAATGGGACTTAGCCCGCGTACATGCCACCGTTGAGGTTCAGGGTTTGACCTGTGACATAGCCAGCCCCTTCGGAGGCGAGATAGGCGACGGCTTCCCCCACCTCCTGCACAGTTCCCAATCGTCCGGCGGGGATACCAGCCACCTTCTGGCGCCCGGCTTCACTGGTCAGCTCCGTCGCGCTCATCTCGGTTGCCACCAAGCCAGGCGCGATGGCGTTGGTCGTGACCCCCTGTCCCGCATACACATTAGATAGGGAAAGCGTGAGGTTGATCAGCCCCGCCTTGGCAGCAGCGTAGTGCAGTTGGTTGCGCCCACCCCACTGTCCGCCAATGGAGCTGATATTGACGATACGGCCAAAACCGGCGCTCAACATGCCCGGTAGGACCCGGCGCACGCAGCGCACGACCCCCACCAGATTCACGTTCAGCATCGACTCCCAGTCCCCGTCGGTCAGATCCAGGAAAGGCTTTTCCTGGGCGATGCCGGCGTTATTCACCAGGGTATCCACGCTTCCGAGGCTCTCCTCCACCTGGGCAAAGGCGGCCTCCACGGACGCTGGGTCGCCCTGGTCCAAACGCACGGCTACAGCTCGCCCCTCTCCGCTGTCCATGAGACGCGTACAGAGCTCGGAGGCGAGTTCTTCCTGCTCGCGATAACAAACGGCGACCCGATAACCGGTGCGGAAGAGCACGGATGCGACGCCATTCCCGATACCGCGACTCGCACCTGTTACCAGGGCAGTGCGGGGATGAGTAATTCCCATGCTTCGGACGATACGGGGGGAGATGGACCGCTTCCAGGACAAGATCGTAGTGATCACCGGCTCCAGTAGGGGTTTCGGTGCCACCATCGCGCGCGCATTCTCTCGAGAAGGCGCGACCGTCGTTATTACCTATCTCTCCAGCCAGGAGGGTGAAGAGACCCTCGCCCATGAAGTAGCCGCAGATTGCGGCTCCGAGTTGGTACTCGGACTCGACGTGCGCGACCGCTCCAGCGTGAAGGCAGCCTTCGCCAAGGCGGCTGAAACCTATGGACGCATTGACGTCCTCGTGAACAACGCCGGCGTAAATAAGGTCGGCGACTTCGACAAGATCACCGAGGAGGACTGGGATCTCGTGGTGGATACGGATCTCAAGGGGGTCTTTGTCTGCAGTCAAGAGGTCTTGCCCCACATGGTCGACGGCGGCCGCGTGGTGAATATCGGCTCGGTCTCCGGCCAATACGGCGGACCGCGTACCCCCTCCTATGCCGCCGCCAAGGCCGGTGTCATGGCCCTTACCCATTGCATGGCCCGCTTCGTCGGCGAACGCGGCATCACCGTCAACTGTGTATCTCCCGGCGCCATCGCCTCGGAAATGCTCGAAAACACGATGCCCGCCAGCCTGCGCGATCAGGTCTTCCCCAACATTCTCCTTGGACGCCAGGGCACACAGGAAGAGGTCGCCCAAACGGTCCTCTTCTGTGCCACACCCGGCTCCTCCTACATGACCGGTCAAACGGTGTCCGTCAACGGAGGACTCTGGGTCTAGTCGACCCAAGCTCGATCCATGATCAAAGCAAAGTCAGGCAGATTACAGGGCAAGGCCGCCCTCATCACCGGTTCCAGCCGCGGTATCGGCGCCCAGATCGCACGGGCCTACGCCCGCGAAGGTGCCCAGGTCGTGATCACTTACTGCAACGATGAAGAGGCCGCTCACGTGGTAGCCAAGGAGGTCGGAGCTGTGCTCGTGCATCGCTTGGACGTTACCAGTCGCGAGTCGATTCGCACGTGCTTTAGCTCGGCTGCGGAGAAACTCGGCGGCATCGACATCCTCGTGAACAACGCCGGCGTCAACATTACCGGCGACTTTGACCAGATCAGCGACGAGGACTGGGACACAGTTCTCGACGTCGATCTCAAGGGCGTGTTCCTGTGCTGCCAAGAGATCCTTCCGGATCTGCGGGACAACGGACGCGTGATCAACATCGGCTCGCTTTCCGGTGAATACGGCGGCCCTCGCACGCCATCCTATGCGGCTGCCAAGGCGGGCATCATTGCCCTGACCCATTGCTTCGCGCGCTTCGTCGCCGATCGCGGCGTCTGCGTGAACAACCTCTCCCCCGGGGTAATCGCCTCTGATCTGACGGATCAGACAATGCCTCCCTTCCTGAAGGAGAAGATCTTGCCCCTGATCCTCACGGGCCGACTCGGACGTTACGACGAATTGGACGAAGCCTCCGTTTTCCTGGCTTCAGAAGAATCCGCCTACGTCACGGCCCAAACAATTTCGGTGAACGGTGGTGCCTGGGTACGAATCTAAGACGCATGCATCGCAGCGCATGATGCTCCTGATCGGAGGCGGCACAGAGGCTGTCCCCGGCATCGAACGAGTGCGCGCCATGGGACTGAGAATCGCCGTCGTCGACGGTGATCCTGGGGCCCCCGGTTTCGCCCTTGCCGATCACGCTCTGGTGCTCAGCACCTACGACATCGAAGGTGTCGTGGATGCAGCTCGCAACCTGCACGACGAAACGCCGATCCACGGCGTCATGTCTATTGCCTGCGATGTTCCCAGGACCGTCGCCGCCATTGCCCAAGCGCTGAACCTGCCCGGAATTCCTCCGGCCACAGCCGCCCTGTGCATGGACAAGCTCGCCATGAAGGAGCGCTTTGTCCAGACCGGCGTGCCCGTGCCCTGGTTCGACGCGTTGCACTCCGGCGATCAACTGGCAAAAGCCATTGCGAGCCAAGAGCGCGTCATCATCAAGCCCGTGGACAGTCGTGGTTCACGCGGCGTGCTCCTCGTGAGTCAAGAGCAGGACCCCGACTGGGCCTTCGAGCAGGCCCGCGCGGCGTCACCCACGGGGCGCGTCATGATGGAGCAATTCCTCGACGGGCCGCAGCTCTCCACCGAATCCGTTGTGCTGGAGGGTCGGGTTTTCACCCTCGGGTGCTCCGACCGCAACTACGCACGACTGCACGAATTCACGCCCCACGTGATCGAAGACGGCGGCTGCCAACCGACGGCGCACCTGGACGATGTCCTGCCCTCGGTTGACTCTGTCATCGCACGCGCGGCCCAAGCCATCGGCATGAGTCGTGGTGTCTTGAAAGGCGATCTCGTCCTAGTTCCTGGTCGCGGACCAGTAGTGATCGAAGTCGCCCCGCGCCTCTCGGGCGGTTGGTTCAGCACGGATCAAATCCCGGTTTCCACCGGCGTAGATCTAGTGCAGATGCAGGCCCGCATCGCCCTGGGCGAAACGCCCGAGGCCGCCGAGATGACACCGGCGCGATGGGATCCCATCGCCGTGCGCTACGCCTTCCCGGGAAACGGTCACCTCAAGGACATCCAGGGCATCGAAAACCTAGCCAAGGAACCCTGGTGTCATCGGGTGCACGTTTTCGCTCAACCGGGCGACCACCTCACGTCGCCTGACAATCACACCGGACGGGCAGCGGTCGTGTTAGCCACGGGCGCCACCCGACGGGAAGCCATCGAACGCGCCAAGGACGGAGTCGCTCGATTGAAATTCAACTTTGAAAAGCAATCACAGGCACGGCCGAAGACTGCCGCCGCCTGATCTATCCACCCGCTGGTTCGCCGGCAGTACCATCCCAAAGAACCCATGCAATTCTTCCTCGACACCGCCAACCTCGATTCGATCCGTCACTGGCAAGCCTTCGGCCTCGTAGACGGCGTAACGACGAACCCCGCGCTCCTCGCCAAGGAGGGTGGTGATCCCCTGAAGCATCTGGAGAACGTCTGCGAGCTGGTCGGCGGACCAGTCTCCGCCCAAGTTACCGCCACGGATACCGCCGGCATGATCACCCAGGGTCACGCTCTTTCTAAAGTGCGCGATAATGTCGTTGTGAAGATCCCCGCGACGGCCAACGGCTACCGCGCCGCCGAGACCCTCGTCGGCAATGGCATCCAGTGCAACATAACCCTCTGCTTCCAGCCTGCCCAAGCCATCCCCTTCGCGCGACTTGGCGCTGCCTATGTGAGCCTGATCGTTGGGCGCACCGAGGACTTCGGCTTGAACAGTCGTGATGAGGTTGCTCGCACCCGTCAATTAATTGACGCAATCGGAAGCGAGACCAAACTACTGGTCGCAAGCATCCGCAACCCGACCCACTTGACCGAAGCGATCATTGGCGGTGCCGACGTGCTCACCGTCCCGCCCACCACCTGGGACCTCGTTCACCAAAACCCCCTGTCCGCCACCGGTCAGGGCGATTTCGCCAACGCCTGGTCCTCCCTACCCGACGCTTCCCGCGAATCCTACGAACGACTCGCCACAGCCGCGTAGTCCTTTGTCCTAGCAGACTCCAAGAAGGGGAGGCCACTCGTGGCCTCCCCTTCTTCGTTAATCACATTCCCCTGGGCTAGCACCTCTGCTTCCTACCCCCCGGACGAGTCAGACATTCCACCGTCCAAGTGCTCTTCGAAGAACGCAAGTACCCTACGCGCATATTCCCCCGGCATGCGTTCACAGAGATCCTCGTGTTTGATCCCCGGCACCATCCACAACTCCTTAGGCCCTATCGCGGCTGCAACCATCCGTCTGGTTTCCTCCGGGGAGGTCCGGCGATCGTCTTCCCCACCGATGATTAGCACAGGCGCCGTGAGCCCCGCGAGGGCATCGATGGGCCGAACCGATTCGGCGTCAAAACCTAGGCGCAGGTCGCACTGCACCATCAGCAGAGGCGCGAACAACTTCCCGCCCCACCTTCCGAAGGAAAGTGCCAAGCGGTTCTCCACGGCCTCCGGAAGGGTGGGATACACCATCTCCAACACGAACGCGTCCGCGTCGACCGGCCCCCCGAGCAGGGCCGCCGCCCCACCGAGTGAAACGCCGATCACGCCAAGAGGTTTGTCGCCACGTCGGCTGCGCATGTAGGCAGCCGCAGCACGTGCGTCCTGCGCCTCTAGCAAGCCAAAAGTCTGGTACTCGCCCTCACTCTCACCGTTGGCCTGGAAGTCTATCAGCAGTACACCAAGACCCCTGTCCGTCAGGATCTCTGCCCGCTGCAACATGCCTTGCCGGTTGCTCCCCATGCTGTGCAAGAGAACTACACCGGCTCGTTCTGGTTCTCCCGGTGCGAACCACGCGCGGAGGGTCCTTCCGGTCTCACTCTCGAACTCCACCTCCTCAACCGCGAGCCAGTGGGGAAGCCAATCGATCACCTGGGGACGAGGCGCAATGAGCGCAGAGCCAGCTCGCCACATGCCGAGGCTAGCCAGTCCGAAGAAGAGCAGCCCCGTCAGACAGATCCGCCGCCGCCAATGACGCCGCTTGCGTCCCCCCTCTTCCACTTTCGTCATCGAGGTAGGTTATGGAACGCCCAAGACTCTGCCTCCCCATTTCCCCGCGAAGGACCTTGATCGCGACATCACGGCCCCTGATCAATCGCCCCCTAAGAGTTCCAGCCGCCGTCCCTGGTCGTCATAGATAGCGATCGCAGGAGCCATCAGGCGAGAGCCGAACAGCCCGGTCACATAGAGGTCGACCCAGGTGTCTTCCTGCTGGGCCGACTAAAGGACGCGGCTAAAGGACGCGGCTAAAGGCCGCCAAGCAAGTGCTCGGCGAGTCGCGTGGCGCCAGCGCCAAGTTCGGGTAGCGGTGCGCCGCTCTTAAGTCGGGAGGCCCGCAGGAGCTGCTTACGCAGCAGTTCATCATCCACATCCCCCGCAACGCCAACGGGCTGGTGCGAGGTGTTCTTTCCGTACCAGTCCAGGGCGTCCTGATCGCTCTCTTGGTTGGCTAGAATCAAAGCGGGAACGCGGTGAAAGGCTAGCTCGTAGAGCGTCGTCCCGAGGGCGGTAACCGCCGATTTGGAACGTGCCATCCAGGGCGCCAGCTCAGCACCTGTTTCCAGGACGCTGCCATTCGGGATCCCTGTGACCAATTCCTCAATGCGCCGACGTCGCGCCGCCATCAACGGACCAATCGCAACGGTGATCGTGCGCTTGTCCCCCTGCAAGACCCGCAACACACGCTCCGTCAGTTGATTGGGATCACTCCCACCAAAGCTCACCAGGAGATCAATGTTCCGCGCCAGGGCTTCTGGCTCGTCGATCACAGCACGGCGAAGGGGGATCCAGCGCGCGCCACTCAGAATCTGATCCGGATGGGCCAGGTCCCAGGCGTCGTGCCGGTGGTGTAGCGCGGGATAGAGAATGCGCGTGGCATGGTCCCGCGCCGGTGTTCTGTTTTCCACCAACATCGTCGGCGTTTCGGTCAGCTTCAGGTCGTCGATTACTGAGCTCCAATCGCGGAAGCCGTCGAGCCAGGCTGATTGGGCCGGAAGCCGGATCCAGTCCGAGGCATCCCCTTCCCAAACCACATCGAAACGACCGATCCCACGGACGCGGGCATCCAAAGCCTCCGCACTGCGCTCGTCATCCACGATCAGGAGCGCCTCTCCCCCACAACGCACGATTTCCTGGGCCACAGCGAAGCTACGCATGACGTGCCCCATGCCGACCTTTGGTCCAGAGGCGGCGCGCAACAACACGCGCGGGCGCGGATCTCGTCTCGGGGTAATGGCCATTAGATAGAGTCCCTTTGAACTCTGCGCAGGCGGCGCAGTTCTTGGTTGGCGGCGCTCTCCACCACGGCGGAATTGATTGCTCCCAGGGAGGGATTATCATCCAGCCAACGGATCACGTCGGCACTGGAAAAATCTGCCGATCGCCCGAAGGGAACGAAGTGGGTGTAGATGGCGCGTGCGAATTCCAAGTCTGCAGGTTCGTCGACGGTTAGACGCAAACCTTCTCGACGGAATATCGAATCGACTTCAATTGGAGTCCAACGGAAACGAGAAGGATGCCCCTGGAAGAAAAAGGTGCCCACATGCTCGCGATCCCGGGGGTCGTTGCTCTCCTGGGCGGCGAGTAGGGCCTGACTGGATTTGACTCCCATTCCACATAGGGTGCCGTCTACGCCCTCCGGATCAAGCTCGGTGAAGTCTGCCTGGGCCGCAGCCAAGGCGGCCACCTGGAGATCTATGAAAGCTGGTTCCACGAAGGGGCAATCGCCGGTGACCCGCACCACATAGTTGGGCTGGAACTCCGCGACCAGGTCCACGTACCGGGAAAGTACATCCTGCTCGGAACCGCGCCGGACGGGGATGTCGCGGGCCTCACAGAGGGCGACAAGCTCGTCGTCCACAGCTTCCACGGTCGTCAAAACCACCACCTTATCGACACTCGCCGCCAGGCGCGTGCGCTCCACCACACGCTCGATCATCGTTCGACCGGCCAGGTCCGCCAGGATCTTGCGGGGTAGACGGCTCGAACCGGTGCGGGCTTGGATCCCCGCAACGACGCCTGCTCTTCGGGAACTCTGACTCATGCCGCCAGACTCAGTTCGGTGAAGCAGCTGTTGACCGCACGAATGACATGCCCCACCTGTTCCTCTGTCAGCCCAGGATGCAGGGGCAAGGACAGGGCGCTCTCCGCATGCTCAAGCGCAACCGGCACCTCTACCTCGGGATTCCTGCGTTGGAACCAAGGTTGATAGGGCACGGGGTGATAGTGAACCTGCGTCCCAACTCCCTTCTCCAGAAGGGCAGCGCGCAGGGGATCACGTAATTCAGGATCGACCTGGATCACAAAGAGATGCCAGGCGTGTTCTTGGGTGTCATCGCCCTCCTCAAGTAGCGTCACACCGAACAGCTCCCGGCGGTAACGCGCGGCGATCTCGGCGCGGCGGGTGCGGAAGCGATTGAGCTTGGCCAACTGACTCAGTCCGAGGGCCGCGTGCAGTTCCGACAGACGCGCGTTGGTGCCCAGGGCAACCATGGGCGCATAGTGCAGATGTCCTTCACGGCGTGCAGATTCCCCGTCGATCCCCTGCCCACGCAGCAACCTCACACGTTCCGCCAGGGTCGCGTCAGGGGTCATGACCGCCCCACCCTCAGCACTCGTAATAGGCTTGACCGGATGGAAAGAGTAGACCGCAGCGGCGACCTCGGGATGCTCACCGGGGCTCCACCAACGGCTGCCTTCGAAGTAGCGAGCCCCCAGCGCATGGGCCGCGTCCTCGACGATAGCAAAACCAAATGAACGCTTCAGCTGAAGCAGCGTAGCCATGTCGCAGGGCAAACCAGCGAAGTGAACGGGGACGACGAGGTCCGGTGTCGGGCCCTTCGCCAGGCGACGCGCAAGGGCAGCCAAATCGAGATTGCCCGTTTCCAACTCCACATCGATGAACTCCACGGTCGCGCCCAGTCGTTCGGCTGCGGTTGCTGTGGCAACAAAAGTGTTTGCAGGCACCAGAACCCTAGCGCCAGGACCTACGCCTAGTGCGCCGTAGGCGACCTCTAGGGCCAGTGTTCCGTTTGCAACGGCGATCGCGTTTTGGGCGCCGGTGACCTCACAGAGTCCCGCTTCGAAGCGTGCGACCGTCGGCCCTTGGGTTAGGAAATCACTGCGCAGAGCGGCGACTACCGCGGCGATGTCCTCCTCATCCAGGAGTTGGCGTCCATAGGAAAGGACCTCTGGCGCCGGAGCCTCCACTGCAACTCTAGGGAGCAAACTCATGCCACCAGGAGCGGGCGCTCCACGGCCAAGTGATCCAACAGTTCCTGGGGATCCATCCATTGGGGATTGCTGTCAGAGGCGTACTTGAAGTCCGGAGGCAGGGCTCGGCCTAGCTCGCCGTCCTCAAAGAGGTGCTGATCGCGCTCGAACCAAGAGAGCGCTGGGTGAACGGTGTAGTGATTCGTGAATTCGAGAGTGTTACGCGCCTCGTCATAGGGCAACAAGACCTCGTGCAGCTTCTCGCCAGGACGAATGCCGACCTCCTTGGTTGTGCAATCCGGTCCGATGGCGCGGGCTAGGTCAACGATGCGCATGCTGGGGATCTTTGGGATGAAAATCTCTCCGCCTTGCATGTGCACCAGGCGATCCAGAACAAAGTCCACACCCTGTTTAATCGTCAGGAAGAAGCGCGTCATGCGCTCATCCGTGATGGGCAGCTCGGTCACACCATTCTTGACCTGCTCCTGGAAGAACTCGACCACACTGCCACGGGAGCCAACGACGTTGCCGTAGCGCACGACGGAGAAGCGCGTTCCCCCCTCCCCCGACATGTGATTGCCGGCCACGAAACACTTGTCCGAGCACAGCTTGGTCGCGCCATAGAGGTTGATCGGGTTAGCCGCCTTGTCCGTGGAAAGGGCGATGACCTTCTTCACGCCTGCGTCAATCGAAGCGAGAATCACGTTCTCAGCACCCAGCACATTTGTGCGGATGCACTCGAAGGGGTTGTACTCGGCAATGGGCACGTGCTTCATGGCGGCGGCGTGAATGACCACGTCGATGCCGCGCAAGGCCAGACGCAGACGCTCCCGATCGCGTACGTCGCCGATGAAATAGCGCAGGGCCGGGTACTTCTCTGGCGACAGCTCGCGCGCCATGGCGAACTGCTTCTGCTCGTCGCGACTGAAGATAACCAGCCGTCGCGGCTTGTACTTCGTGAGCACATCACGCACGAAGGCGCGGCCAAAGGAGCCGGTTCCGCCGGTAATCAGAATTGAGCGACCATCGAGCATCGTGTGACCTTGGGTTGGCCGGAGAAGAGACTCCGGTACCCTTAGCTCTTCGACGTCCGGCGACGGGCCCTGGACCCTGTCGCAGATCCTGGACTATCTCAGTCGCAAACCCGGGACTGGCACCGTCGCCCCCGCCCCAGCACCCTAAATGCGCACTCCTACTCAGTCAGGGAGATGCGCTTCCCGAAGTCCACCAACTGACACACATGGTGATTTTCGTGACTGTCCGGGGACGAGTTGGAGCAGAGCTTTGCGGGGAAGGCCATCTGGCGCACGCCTTCCTCTCCATCGCGCATCACAAGCAGGGTCTCGCCCGCCTCGGCTTCGCTGTGCTCGGCTTCAAAGGGTCGCACCTCAACATCCCCATCTGTGACGCAGACGCAGGTGTAGTCCTCGCCACAAAGGACCCCCAGGACTGTGCCCAGCACTTCGACTTCCGCATCGAGGGTCTTGATCACCAGGGGTCGGCTCCCGGAGTCCTTTGACTTTCTCACCAGGACCTCACCCTTGGTCACGCTGAGGTGGCGCTTGCCGTCTTCCTGGAGAGAGAGTTGAGAGCCGTCGAAAACCGTGCCGGGGGTTAGCTCTAGAACGAGTTCGCCCGGGAGCGTGAGTTCGAAGCGGCTGGAGCGGACGTCGATCGAGCCGAATCCCTCGAGATTCTCGGCAACGATATGAACACCAGCGAGGGAGGTCAGTCCATCGGCATCCACCTCCATTTCAGGCCCACTCTCCATGGCGACCAAGCCATCCCCTTCGATCAAGCGCAGGCTCCAGAACCCCGTACCTCGGTCGGGCGGCCACAGGATCACGAGGGCCGCGGCCGCGGCTGCCATCAAGACCGTGCGCAGTAACCGCAACCTAGGACTCCGCGCCGACTTCTGACGACGCAGGTGCTTGGAAAACTGCCCACTCAGGAAGCAACGTCGCAGCTCTTCCCGGAACTCCACACCCGGCTCATCCTCACACAGCTCACCGGCGCCCAATCTCTCCACCAGGGCTAGATTCTCAGGGGTCTCCCAATTCGGGTCCCAGTCGGTCTTTTCGTCGCGTTGCACGGGCGAGAGGGGCTCAGCAGCTGTTTCGGGTCGGGCCGCGGGAGTCGAGCCTCTGGACACATCGGTGTCGAGAGTCTCCCCCACTTCCCCCTGGGTACGGACGCCACCCTCGCCGAGTGACGCAGAATTGCCCCGGTCGGAAGCATTGGCCGCAGCCTGCGCTCCGAACCCCTCCAGGAAGGCTGCTCGCAGGTTGTTCGCGAAGCGAGGCTCGGCCCCAGCGAGGTCCGCGAGCCGCAATTGCTCGATCAGTTCGGCCTCCTCTGGACGGAGATCGTCCTGTTCTCTGTCGGAGCTCATTCGCCCAAACCCTCTTCGATCCCTTCCCAATGGGCTAGCCAGAGCGGCCCAAGGATCTGGCGCAGCTCACCGAGGGCACGGGAGAAGCGCTTGCGGGCGGCAACCTCGTTGCGACCGAGCATCGCGCCAATCTCCTCAAAGGAAAGGCCCTCATAGATGCGCAGGCAGACCGTCATGCGCATGCCATCGGACAGCCGATCAACGGCCTCGCGTAGGGCTTCGCCTAGCTCCTTTGCCTCCAACTCATCCCCAGGCATCTCGCGGTTCTCCGCCAGGCTCTCCACCCAGCCTGAGTCCTCGACGCTGTGCTGCGTCTGGCTTTGCCGGTGCTGCCGCGAACGCCAATAGTCACGCAGCTTGTTGGTTGCGATCGTAAAAACCCAGGGCCGCAGGGGCCGCGTCGCGTCGTAACTCGGGAAGGCGCGATGCACGTGGATGAAGACGTCCTGGGTGATGTCTTCCGCCAAGTGCTCGTCGTGTACCAGCCGCCGCAAGTATGTGTAGATACGCGGGAAATAGAGATCAAAGAAGGCGGCCAAGGCGCCCGCGTCCAGCTCAGGCAGGAGCGAACGCAGCTCCTGTGAAAGCTCGTCAGGGGCGACCAATTCCTCCCCTGCCTTTACACTTTCCGCAGTGATCTCAGAACGGTCCATGGGAATTCGGTCGGGGATCGTTAGAGGTCGCGCATGGGAAGATCCAGGCCGCGCTCATCCGCGCAAGCCTCGGCTTCACTGTAACCCGCATCGACGTGGCGCATGACACCCGTGCCGGGGTCGTTGGTCAA
>JBLHLB010000079.1:0-13285 GCA_047618505.1 Planctomycetota bacterium | reverse complement strand
TGCAGGATCTCCTCTTTCGACTCGTAGCCGTAGAGATCGTGCAGGTACTCCAGACGATCCACCTCCACCAACATCAACACCATCGGGTAGCTGTAGCGCTGGGCGCGGTCGTACTCGATGCGCATCAGTTTCTGGATCTCCTCGGGGCTGAAGAGCCCTTCCTCGGAGTCACTGAAATTAGCGGTGGGGAAGCCGGAAGCCATGGAGAATCGGCGCCTGAGGGGACCGTTGAGGTGGCCCGAATCATAACGCTAGGTCGCGGAGGATACGGTCTGGGGGGAGCGGGCTGGGGAATGGACGCTAAGTCTGTTGCCAGGAACCTCCTGGAGTTCCGGGCAAGCTCTCCCAGCGCGTGCTCGGACCTGTGGAAATTGATTCCCTGGAAGAACCCTAGGCTCTGTCGGCCGGGGGGCCGGAGGCCTTGAGCCGCGAGACGCATGCGTCGACAGAAGCCGTATCCGGAGGGGGGGGGGAATGCCCAGACTGGACCCCAACTGGGGCTGCTCTGGTTTCCTCCGGACAAACTCCCCCAGCGCCTACTCACACAGGGCCTCCCCCGTCCGTAGACTCTGGACCTCTCCCTCCAAGCCGCCGGCGGGCTGATTTCGCCGCGGCAGCACCCAAGCTTAGACCTCCACCGGAGGTTCCTTCTTATGCGACTTCGCTACCTCCTTCTGTCCCTCACACCCATCCTCGCCCTTTCCGCCTACGCGGTTGCCCCGGTCCTTATCGCTCCCCAGGAGGAAGAGAAGTCGGTCTACGAGATCGTGCCCCCGGACCCTGCCATGGCACGCGCAACCATCGAAGAACTCAAGATCAGCATGGTCGAAGCCATCGCGATCGCCGAGGAGCGCGGCAAGAGCAAGGCCTACTCGGTCAGCTTCGAATCAGAAGGACGGCCCGTATACAGGGTCAAGCTCTATGGCTCCATGATGATCCAAACGATCAAGATCGATGCCAATACGGGGACGGCGATTTCGACCACGCGCTCGGCGCGCTTCCCGGGCCAGAGAGTCGACGGAGAACCCCAGACCACCGAGTCTGGTTTGATGTTCTATGACATGGTCGAAGGAAGCGGCGAAACACCGGCTGGCAAGTCCTCTAAGGTGACGGTGCACTACACGGGATGGCTCAACGACGGGACGAAGTTCGATAGCTCCCTCGATAGCGGCCAACCCATCACCTTCCCCCTCGATCGCGTCATCGCCGGCTGGACCGAGGGCGTCGCCTCCATGAAGGCCGGTGGCAAGCGTAAGCTCGTCATCCCCTACGACTTGGGATACGGCGAGCGCGGCCAAGGGGCCACGATTCCGCCCAAGGCCCTGTTGATCTTCGATATCGAATTGATCTCCTTCGAAGACTAGTGATTCCAACGCGGGGGGAGCCGGGTCAAGCAAGTCCCACTCCCCCCCCCAACGTGGTGCACAAGATTCTGAGGTGACCCGCTGCGCAGTTGTTCGGCCCGGGCCGGTAACATCCGGGGATGGAAGACGCAGCTTGGATTGAAACGGTAGGTGAGGCGGACGCCGGCGGTGAGCTCGCGCAGCTCTATGGGCAAATCCTTGCCCCGGAGACTGGTAAGGTGGACCACGTGCTCAAGGTTCACTCGCTTCATCCGGCGGGCCTCAGCGCCCACGTGGCAGTTTACCGCGCCGCCATGGCCGGAACCCGCGGGCTACGCAAGGTGGAACGCGAGATGGTCGCCGTTGTTGTCAGCAAGGCGAACGGCTGTCACTACTGACAGGTCCATCACGGGCGCGGTCTGCGTCGCTTGTTGAAGAACGATGAGCAGGCATCGGCAATTGAAGTCGATTTCGAAAGCGCGGGACTCGATCCGCGCCGGCTAGCGATGTTGCGCTATGCCCTCAAGCTCACGATCGAGCCCGCGCATATGCAGCGCTCTGACGTGGAGACCCTTCGGAGCGTAGGCTTCGAAGACGCCGACATCCTTGGGCTCTGTGAAGTTGTCGCTTACTACGCCTACGCCAACCGCATCGCGGATGGCCTGGGCGTCAGTCTCGAGTGAACTCCAGAGACCTCCTCAGCGTCCCTCGAAGGAGGGTTTGCGTTTCTCTGCGAAGGCAGCCAGGGCCTCAAGGCGGTCCTGGGTCCCAAGAACGCGTTGATAGCAGCGCGCTTCATGTTCCAACCCTTCGGCTTGGGGCAACTCCAGCCCGGTGTCAATCGCGTCCTTCGCGGCGCGCACAGCGATAGGCCCGTTGGCGGCGATGGCGCGGCCAAGCTCAAGTGCGGTTTCCCGCAGCTTGCCCTCGGGTGCTACGCGGTTCATGAGCCCGATGTGCTCTCCCTCCGCCGCCGTCACGCGACGCGCCGTCAGAATCAAGTCCTTGGCGCGCGACTTGCCGATCAGGCGTGGCAAGCGTTGGGTCCCACCGGCGCCGGGGATGATCGCAAGTGCAACCTCGGTCAGGCCCATCTGCGCATGCTGGGCAGCGACGCGCAGATCGCAGGCCAGGGCCAGCTCCGTGCCGCCGCCGAAGGCAAAGCCATTAATCACCGCCACGGTCGGTTGAGGCATGGACTCGACATCGTCCATCAACCCGCGGATGTTGCGAACGAAGTCCGGCACGCGCTCCTCGGGCATGGTCTTACGCTCCTTCAAATCCGCGCCGGCACAGAAGGCCTTCTCGCCGCTGCCTGTGATCAGTATGCAGCGAATCGCCAAGTCCTCCCGCAGCTCCCCCATAACTGTCCGAAAACGCCGCAGGGTCGGGAAGGACAGGCAGTTCATCACCTGGGGGCGGTCGATCGTCAACCAAACCAAGTCGCCCTCGCGCTGGACCGTGACCAGTTCGGGGCAATCGGGGACGTCGGCGGGGAACTGTTCACTTAGCTTGGACATGGGGATGGATTCGTCGTTGGGAGCCTTGGCTCCAGGAGCGGATGAGAATACCGAGTCGCCAGGTCACGACCAGGCTTGGATCCGCTCTATCGGGCTTGGGCGCAGCGAATCGGCCTTTCGGCAGCCTCACGCAGATCATCAGGCTCTACACTGGGGAGACAAGCACTCACCGCGAGACAGCAAAAATTCAGGAGCCTTGCCACCCATGAATAGCCGTAACTCTTGCCCGCAGGCCGACGTATTGATCGGTCTAGTTGCCTTGATCTGCATGCCGCGCCTCGGGCAAGGTCAGGTCACGACTTCCGTTGGACCGGTTTTCGACCAGGATCCGACGCCGGTGATTCAGTTCGAGGTGGCGACGGCCTCCGCCGGGATGGACGGGACTTACACCCAGGGGAATACACACACGGGCGGCTCCGCCTGGATTGACTACAACGGCGACCTGCTCCCGGACCTCTTTGTCACGAACGGTAAGAACCTCCCCCACTACCTTTTTCGCAATGAAGGAGGTGGGACATTCAGTGACGTGTCCCACCTTGTGCCCAAGCCGGATATTGGAACGGATAGCGCGGGGGCAATCTATGGGGACATCGACAACGACGGGGACTACGACCTCTTCGTAATGGTGGACTCTCCCGAAATAGTTGTGGTTAACCAGCCGGTCAACCCACCGGAGGGCGGACCGAACCTGCTGTACCTAAACAACGGAGACGGAACCTTCGCGGAAGTAGGAGCCAGCTATGGTGTTGTTCATCCTCTAGATCTACGCACGATCTGTGCGGGTTTCGCGGACTATGACCTCGACGGATTCCTGGATCTTTACCTGGGCAGCTGGACACCTTATTCCCTGCCGCTTGGGACCCAGGACGACTATGACCGGCTACTACACAACGATGGGGATGGAACCTTCACCGATGTGACCACGCAATATGGGACAGACGGATACGGGCTCGACGCTCTCTGCATGTTGTGGCTGGACACGGACTTCAACCTGTTCCCGGAATTCTATCTGGGCAACACGGCCTTCACCCATTCGCCCCCGGCCTTCGACACGACGGACGCGTTTTATCGGAACAACTTGGGGCTCTCCTTCACGGATGAGGTCACCGGCGAACTCGGGTTCGGGCACGATGCCTATGCCCCCATGGGCATCGACGCGGGGGACATAGACAACGACGGGGACTGGGATCTGTACATTACAGACACCCAGACCACTCCCCCCAGACCCATGGGAAACGCGCTCTATCTGGGAAATCCAGATGGGACATTCGGTACCAACCAAGCTGCGAACGCCGGGGTTCAATCGGAGAGTTCTTGGCCCTGCGGCTTTGCCGACTTCGATCGGGACGGTTGGGTTGACCTGTGGGTGGGAACCCTCGCGAGCACCACTGGGGACCGGATCTATCGCAACATGCACGACGGCACCTTCACCCAAGTGATTGTGCCCAACTTCATTCCCTCCCGGTCCAGGGGCGGCTCTTACGCGGACTACGACGGAGATGGGGACATGGACCTCTTTGATCAGAACGATAAGGCGAATTCGCACCTCTTCGAGAACACCACGCTGACAACAAGCGGGTGGATCGAATTTAAGCTTTATGGTCAAACCAGCAACCGAGGCGCGGTGGGCACCGTCGTGAGGCTGAGTTCCGATGGCCTGAACCAAATGCGACGCGTGAGCGGAGGTGACAGCGCACACTCCCAGAGTGATTCGATTCTGCACTTTGGGACGGGGGCCAGTTCCACGGTAAGTGCAACGATCACGTGGCCGAGCGGGGCGGTCCAGGCCTTACCCGCCTTAGTGCCTGGCGACATCTATTTGATAGACGAGACGGCCGGACTTCTCTCTGAAGTTGTGAGTGACGCCGGCATCACCTACGACGAACTCAGCGGCACACTCACCGTCGTGGTTTCGGATACCTTTGGGGGTCGCACCTCCCTCAGCGCAGTGACCCACGGAGATCTCACCTACGACGCCGCCAGCCTCACCTACACGGGGTCCTTCGGGGGACTCTCGGTACGCCCCGACAACTGCACCATAGCGTCGGAGCGCGGTGGCAACTGGACGTTGCCAGTCAACTAAGGTCAGGCAACTAGGGCATCCGATCTGGTTAGCGACAGTCGAACCTCTCCACAGCGAGCAGTGTCCGGGTGGATTCCACCAGTCGCGCCGGATCGATCTCCCCCATGCAGCGCATCCTCTGGGGCTCCGGCTGCGAGCAGACTTCCCGGTGGCACGGACCGCAATCCACCTGGGTGCGCAGGCGGATTTCCCCCTGCAGGTTCTCGGCGGTGTGGCGCGGATCAGTGGAGCCCTGGAGCACAACCCGCGGCGTGCGGTTGGCCCGCAGAATATGCAGGGGACCGGCATCGGCCGTCCAAGCCACGCGGGCCCGCGCACAGAGGGCCGAAAGCTCCGGCAGGCTCGGCGCCTCAGGCAGGGCTGCGTGCAGGGGGACGTCGAGGGGTCCAGCCGCTTCTAGCACAGCGTTCACCGCTGCTTCTTCCCCGGGACCACCGACGATCAGAATCGGAATCTCCAGGGCCGCAACGCCGCGCAGGGCCTGACCGAGAAGCTCTGGCGGAATGCCCTTGGTACTCCCCGGTCGACAGCCGGCGTTGACCAAGAGGAACTCTCCGTCGCGATGCTCCCAGCTTGCCAGGGAGTCAGGCCATTCACCGGCTGTGACCCGCGGCCAGCGATCGCGGACTTCGGCACCGACTAGGTTCGCAAGCTCGATGCAAGTGGCGCCGAAGGGACGCGGTAGAACCCGCCGACCGGTGCCCTTGAGCCCCAGTCCTAGGGGTAGACCACCGCGTTCCAGTGCTGGCGTGATGGAGTCAGTCAGGAGGAAGCGACGGCCATCGCGCGCCCACCCAACTCGCCGTGGAATCCCTGCACGCCATGCAGTCCAGGCGCTTCGAAATGAATTCGTGAAGAGGATCGCCACGTCGTGTCCGCGCCAGTCCGCGGCGCACTCGGCGGAGCGACCTTCCTGGGGAATGCGCCGGGCCCCGGGGAGAATCCCATCGAGAATGGGTAGGAGCTGGCGCGGCGCAACGAGGGAAAGCCCACTGCCCTCAGCGCATCCGAGTCGATGCGCAAGGGCTCGCAGGGCGGGCTCGCAAGCCACTAAATCGCCGAGCCAGGATGGCAGACGCACGAGAACTCGGTCCCCAGGCTCTAGGGGCGGACCAGGCCTTAGCACGCCCCCACCCCTGCGTCTTTCGGGCCAGTCCCATTGGATATTGGCCCATTGGATATTGGCCCATTAGAGGCTAGCCCGGTCGAGGCTAACCCGTGGAGCAGTTCTCGCGCCGCGGCGACGATTGCATCTACAGGCAACCCCTGCATGCAAGCGTGATGTCCCAGGGGACAGGTGCGCTGGGCACAGGGCGAACAGGCAAGGTCTTCGCGCCGCACAACGCGACAGTTTTCCAGGGCGCTCGACGTCAATTGCGGCGAGTTCGGCCCCATCACCGACACACAGGGAATATCCAGGGCAGCGGCGTACCAGCGGGGACCGGAGTCCCCCACGAGGACGAGTTCTGAGCGCGCGACCATGGCCTTCAGGGTGTGAAGGTCGCGGCGAGTGTGCTCCAGACTGATTACCGGGTGACGGCAGGCCTCTACCACCGATTGCAGCTGCAGCTCTTCTCCGGGGCCGCCTCCGACGAGTCCCACCAGACCGAACTCGGCGTGGAGGGCATCCAACGCGGCAGCGAAGCGTTCCGGTGGCCAGAGCTTGGCAGCACCAAATGCTGCAGAGGGAGCGCAGAAGACAGTCTGCGTGTCGGGCGCCAAGCCCGCCTTCAGGAGTTCTGCCTCGACCGAGGCGAGTGTCGACTCAGAGATATGCAAGCGCGGACTAAGGCTCGGCACTTCGATCCCCAGCAGTCCCGCCACATCGCGCTGAAGGTGCTGGGTCGGTATGGGCGCGCGCCGACCCCAACTCCGCGGTGGCAGCACACGGTGAGTCAAGAGCAAGCTCCGCCCCGACAGTGCCGCCCCGGCGCGCAGGGGGATCCCCGCACGGCGCGCCCGCAGAGCCGCCCCAAAGGAGTTGGTCAGGAGCAGCGTCCCATCAGCCCCCAGGCTGCGCAGAAGTTCCACCTCATCAGTGCCCCTTGGAATCGGGGCAAGGTGCGCCCCAGTGGGACCTTCCGAGAGCACATCGGCCAGGTGTTCACGCAGGACTATGGTCACGCGCTCAAAACGCGGATCCGCGATGGCCGCCTCGATGATCGGCGTCGCCATGACAATGTCACCGACCCAGTTTGGGGCACGGACGATAAGGTGCTTCACGCCAATCCCCCGTGTCGCCCATCCCTGGCACGCTGATCCTGGACCGCGCGGGCTGCGCCCTCGTGATCGGCAGCGCGCGGGGCGTGCTGTGCCAGGCGCTTGGCCTTGGCCTGGATGACCCTCGACCAGCGCCGCAGGTCGCTGCGGCGACGGCGCGATCCTGGCGTAGCCCCACGCCTGCGCTTTAACCAGCGAGCCAGGAAGCGCAGTCGCGCCCGCGGCGGAATCGCACCCGGCGTTGAGGAGTAGAGGGCCGCCAGATCCTTGATGAACCATCGCTCCCGGGGTGATTCCTGACGCCGGGCCCGGCCCAGGTCCAGAAGACACAGTTCGCCATTATCCAGCTGCACCACATGATCCAGGTAGAGGTCTCGGTGATACCAGCCGCTCCCGTGGAGTTTTGCCACGAGTTCCAGCAGGGCCACTCCAAGTCGCTCACGCTCCAAAGGATCCGCACTGGCTAGGGCCTGACGCAGAGTTCTCTGATATTCGATCCGCTCCATCACCAGGGCACTGCGGCCCCCGGTCCCCGGCAGACCCGGTCGGCGGCGGGCTGAATCCTCCTCGACCCAGGCCACGGCGCGCGGCGCCGGCAGTCCGTCAGCTGCCAGGGCCATCAGATTTTCGGCCTCGCGCCGTCCAGGCGAACGCGGCAACTCACCTTCCCGCAGGCGCTCGAACCACCAGTCCCGGGCCTCACCCCCCTGGAAGCGCTTGACCACCAGATCCTCCTCCCCGGGCCAAGGGAAGGTTTCCCGCCCGCGAACGCGGCGCCAGGCCCTGTCGCTGGCCAGTCCGAAGAGATCCTCGAGCAACGCGCCCGGAGAATCACCCTCGGGTCGGAATCCGGTGCACCACCAACCCCACGCACCAGTGCGATCGGGGCCCAGGGGCTCGGGAAGAGAGCTACCATCCATGCCCATATTCGACCCTGGGGTGATCCACCCGGTCAACGGTGGACGTGGACCAAAGCTCGAACTCCTCAAACGGCTTCCATATTTCGCCGAGTCGAACTAACCCTTCTATGAAATGAGAGGCACAGTGTAGTCCTGGAAGGAGCCTCGCCTGCCGAGTCCCCTCCCCTGCGTCTCTGGTCCAACGCCGGTCGGCGCAGCGGCCACCCTAAAGTCAAGATCAACAGTCATCCCCCCCCCGACGATCGCCAACCGCGACCGTCTCGCGAGATGTCGAACGGAAGTGTCGTCGCGACTCCGGACGCAGCGAAAGACGAGTTTAACCCCTTCGAGGCCATGGCCGAGCGGTTTGAAAAAGCCGCCGACATCCTCGGGTTAAATGATGGTGAGCGCGAAGTATTGCGTACGCCGGACCGCGAATTGACCGTAGCCATCCCCATCCAAATGGATGACGGATCGGTGCGCGTCTTTAAGGGGTACCGTGTGCAGCACAACTTCCTGCGCGGCCCCTGTAAAGGAGGCATCCGGTTCGCCCCGGACGTCCACCTCGACGAGGTCCGTGCCCTGGCCGCCTGGATGACCTGGAAGTGCTCCGTCGTAGGTATTCCCTTTGGCGGTGGCAAAGGAGGTGTGATTTGCGAACCGCGCGAATTGTCCGTGGCGGAGCTTGAGCGCATCACGCGCCGCTACACCGTCAGCATCATGGACATTCTGGGCCCGGACCGCGATGTCCCCGCGCCAGACATGAACACCAACGAGCAGACGATGGCGTGGATCATGGACACCTATTCCATGCACGTGCGTCGCACCTCCACCGCGGTTGTCACCGGCAAGCCTCTGGCCCTTGGCGGAAGCCTTGGTCGCCGGGAAGCAACCGGCCGCGGCGTCATGCTCTGTTGCCGCGAAGCCCTACGCACCCTCGGCCTGGCGCCCCATGACACGCGCGTCGTGGTCCAGGGTTCTGGCAATGTCGGTGGCATCGGCGCGTTGCTGCTGCACCGCGAGGGTTATAAGGTCATCTCGATTTCCGACATGTACGGGAGCATCCTGAACACCAACGGGCTCGACATGCCGGCTGTCATGGCTTGGATTGAGGAGCATCGGGGCCTGAAGGGCTATCCCGATGCGGAGCACCTTCCGAACTCCGAGCAGATCGAGCTGGAATGTGATCTCCTGGTGCCCGCCGCCACGGAGAACCAAATCACCTCGAAGAACGTCGATAAGATCAAAGCCAAGCTGATCGTCGAAGGTGCCAACGGTCCCACAACGGCACGCGCAGACAAGGTTCTTGATGATCGCAACGTGATGGTCGTACCCGACATCCTGGCCAACGCCGGTGGCGTCACCGTGTCCTACTTCGAATGGGTCCAGGACCGTATGGGCTACTTCTGGACCGAGGAAATCGTCAACTCGCGCCTCGAGCAAGTCATGGTCAACTCCTTCGCCGAGGTCCACCGCACCGCGCTGAGACACAAGGTCTCCCTGCGAACGGCGGCCTATGTCATGTCGATCGAACGCGTCGTCAGCGTCTACCGCATGCGCGGTATTTTCGCCTAGCCGTCTTTGCCCAAGCAGGGAATCAGCACGATGTCCGAGGTCGATCAGGTTCTAGAACAGTACGAAGAAGGGGAGATCGAAGACCTTCCGAGTACACCCGCACTAGACGAAGAGTCACCCTTTGCGACCATGATGAGCCTCTATGATGAGGCCGCGGCGCAAATCGGGATAGACCCTTCGAACTACGCTATTCTGCGCAAGCCGGACCGCGAAATCCGCGTGGCCGTCCCTATCCCCCTCGATGGTGGGGGCTTTACGGTGCTCGACGGATTCCGTGTGCAGCACAACCAGGGGCTCGGGCCCTTCATCGGACCGATGCGCCTCCAAGCCAACCTGCGCGTAGATGACCTGCGCGCCCTGGCTGGTTGGATGACCTGGAAGTGCGCTGTGGTAAACGTTCCTTTTGGGGGCGCGGCCGGTGGCATTCGCATCAACACACGGCGCCGCTCCAAAGCGGAGATTTCCCGTGCGGTGCGCCGCTATGCCGCGGACCTGGTGGGCTTCATTGGCCCTGACCAGGACGTGCTCACGCCGGACATTGGTGTTGACGAAGAGGTCATGGCCTGGGTCATGGACACCGTTTCCAACCACGTGCGCTATACGGAAAACGGCGTGGTCACCGGCAAGCCCATCGGCCTCGGCGGAACGCACCTTTCGAAGGAGGCCACAGCCCTTGGGCTACGTGTGATCCTCAACCTGGCTCTGGTACGGCACAAGCTCGACAACCAGGATCCGCGCATCGTCATCCAGGGCGCGGGCCTCGTGGGCGGCAACCTTGCCCGCGTCTTGCACACCGAGGGCTTCAAGATCATCGCCATTTCCGACCTCCAAGGCGGTCTTTTCTGCGCAGATGGCCTCGACATCCCGGCAGTTCTGGCCTGGCGCAAGGAAACCGGCGCCCTCGAGGGCTTCGAGGATGTGGAATCGAACAACGTAGAGTTGATCAGCAACGCTGAACTGCTCTCCCTCCCGTGCGAGGTCCTGGCACCCTGCGCCACGGCCAATGCAATCCATTCGCGTAACGCTCGCGATGTGCGCGCCAAGTTGATCGTCGAGGGTGCCCACGGCCCAGTCTCCGCCCGGGCCGACCGCATCCTGCACGAGATGGATATCCCGGTCATCCCCGACATCCTGGCCAACGCCGGCGGCGTCGTGGTTGACTACTTTGAGTGGGTCCAAAACCGCCAAGGGCTTTCCTGGATCGTCCCGGTCGTGCACAAGCGCCTAGTGCGCTTCATGACAGAGGCCTGGATGGCGGTCTCGGCGCTTCAGCTCGAGCACGGCGTGCGCATGCGCATGGCCGCCAATATGCTTGCTGTACAGCGCGTTGCAGAAGCCGACAAACTGCGCGGCATCTACGCCTGACTTTATTCCCGGGTCGGGATCTCCTGGGGTTTCCGGGCCGGGAGCTCTTCGGAGCGGAGTAGATCCCGCAGGAAGCGCAGGGCCGCGAAGACCAGGATCGCCCCGATCAGAGGGCGGCCGACTTCCCGCAAGCCCGGAAGGTGGACGACGCGCACGCCCATGGCTGCGCCAATGAGGGCACCTAGCCCCAGGCGCAAACCGAAGGGCCAACACACACGGGCTGCGCGCGCGTGCAAAGTGAGGGCACGCAGGGATGCGAAGGCTCCGGCGGCCAAGCTCCCAGCCCGTGCACCGGCAAATCCCAACGGTGGCAGCACAAGGAGCAAGCCAGGGACCATGATCAGTCCCCCTCCGATGCCAAGGATCGGCGCGAGAAATCCCCCGGCAAGTCCAACAAGAGCCACCAGAATCTGTGCTTGGCGCGAGAGGACGAGCTCGCTCTCCAGCGCTTCCGCCGCCGGCCCTCCACCGAAGAACAGGCGCACAGCGGAGAGCACAAGAAAGACGACAAAGACGACCTGTAGGGGTCGAGTGCGAATGCGCTGGGCCACGCGGAAACCGATTTGTGCCCCGCACAAGACGCCCAGGATTGTGGGCCAGGCCACCCACCAGAACAGTTGCAACTCCGCCTCAAACAACTCCACGAGGGTCGCCGAGGCGGTGGTCGCAAAGACCAGCACCAAGGACGTCGCCGCCGCGGTCTTCAGGGGCAACTTCAGGAAGTGCTGCAACAATGGCGTCGCCAACAGTCCCCCACCGACGCCCGCCAAGCTCCCGATAAGTCCGATGGCTATCCCAGTGGGCAGTAGCCAGGCCATGGGCGGTGCAGGCTTCTCGGTCGGAGTCAATCCGCCGCCTGGCCCTGGAGACGTGTCACCATGTCGGTGGTGGCGTGATCCTTGGGGTCACCGCAGATGGCGATCTCGATGCCCAACTCTTGATCGATATCCCGCTCCGGAACCGTGTCCGCGCTGTAGTCCGTTCCCTTAGCGTGTACGTCCGGGCGCAGCTCGCGCAGGGTCTCCGCCAGGGTCGCCTCGGAGAAGGGCACGACGAAGTCCACCGCTCGTAATCCAAGCAACAGCTCTGCCCGCTCTTCGAGGGGCATTAGGGGACGATCGGGACCCTTCAGTCCACGTACCGAGGCGTCGGTGTTCACAGCAACGATCAAAACATCGCCACGGGAGCGTGCGTCCTCCAGGTAGCGCAGGTGTCCCACGTGCAGGAGATCAAAGCAACCATTCGCGAGCACAACTCGTAGCGCGTCCTCAGTCCCCACAGCAGCCCGCAGGTGCTTCAACTCCTGGGCCAACTCCGGCCGCCCAAGGAACCCACCCTCACCCAGGGAGCTCAAGCGATGGGAACCGCGACGGCCCTGGGCTGGGGAGCTCCGGCCAGGGCGGAGCGCAGCTTCGAGAGGGGACAAACCGCCGTGCCCGCCTCCATGACCACAATGCCCGAAGCCGCGTTGGCCAAGCGCATGGCGCGCGGTCCTTCGAGACCGGCAGCAAGGGCAAGCGTGAGGGCCGAAACCGCGGTGTCACCGGCACCGGATACATCCACAACGGATTCCGATCCGGCCGCGGAGATGGAAACCCCTTGGGGGAAATCGACGGAGAACAGAGCCATGCCCCGGTTTCCCATGGTCACGAGCAGGGTCTCCGGCTTGTGCTGTTCGATGAACTCCATGGCGGCAACGCGCACGCTGTCCATGTCAGAGAGATTCTCTAGGGGAGTCTTCGTGGCATCCGCCAATTCCGACAGGTTCGGGGTCATGGCTGTCGCTCCCCGGAATGGTCCGTAGTTCCGGCGCGGATCGAGGACGACGATGGCCCCCGACTCCCGGAGCTCCGTGGCCGCTGCCGCCACACTCAGACCGGCCACACCGTAGCCGTAATCGCTCACGAGTACGGCATCGACTTTGCCAACCAACCGGCGCATGCGCGTCGCAATGGCCGACTGAGTCTCTTCGTCCAAGGGTCCAGCGGGTTCGCGGTCGATGCGCAGCACCTGATGCATGGTGCGGCCCCTCTCTGCACCCAGGATGCGTGTCTTGGTCGGTGTAACCCATCCGCGAACTGTTTCCACACCGGAGAGATCGATCTCTTCCTGGTCGAGGAGACGCACTAACTCGCGGCCGGTGAAATCACGCCCCACCGCTCCGAAGAGAGTCGTGCGCGCCCCAAGGGCCCAGAGGTTACGTGCCACGTTCGCCGCCCCACCGGCACCATAGGATTCTCCTGAATGGCGCAGCACCATTACCGGCGCCTCCCGCGAGAG
>JBLHLB010000078.1:0-13324 GCA_047618505.1 Planctomycetota bacterium | reverse complement strand
AGCTCCCCCAACCCCTGGAAGCAGTCGAGCCCTGTGAGTCCCCTTTCCGAACACGCGACGACCGCCAGCAGCTACCGCGTTTGAACCTGGACCAGTGATGGCCCAGTGATGGCCCAGTGATGGCCCATAGCTCATCCCCCACGGAGTAACCCCATGACCAACCCCGGCGAACCTAAAGATCCGACGCGACAGCCCGACCCAAAACCGTCCCGCACCCAACCGAAGCCCCCAGAGCGATCCGACCCCCCGCAAAACCCGCAGCCAGTTCGTTTGCCGGGGAAAGAGCCGGAGTTTATTCCTCCGAACCCTCCGCCAAAACCCGAAAGCGACACCCCGAACGCACGCCTACTGCGACTAGATAATTCACGGCGCCCTGCGATCACCACAACCCCGCGCCCATCCGATGCTTAACCAGGGGTGACCTGTCCGTACGGATTCGATGGGCCCATGCCGCCGCGCCGTAGGGATCGTCAGGGGTCGCCTGGGTGTCAACCCTGACGGCACGCAGCCTGCCACGCCCGCGGCGTTGGCTTCCAATTCCTTGAGCTGATGACGTCGCGATCTTCATGGGCACATCCTCAAGGTATGCCTTCGGCATCCGTGCAGCACTGATTGCACGGGAGGGCGAGCAAGTATTGCAGACACGCGACTTCCCCGCCGCGTTCGCTACCGAAGACGAGCGTCGGGTTCCCCGCGGGTGCTCGGTCCCTAGGATGGGTTCGCACCGTGCGAGCGCTGCCGCCCATCCACGTGGTAACTGGATGAGGGCCCAGAATCCCGAGAGCCGACCCCTGTGCGAATCACCGCCGGTCTCGTGAACCGCCAGCGTCGCCGACAACCAAATGCAGAATCCGATCCGTGCATCACCAGCGACTCTGAGCGCATGACGATTCCACATCGCATCTAGCACAGCAACCGACAAGGCGACCGTGACGGCACCAATCCGCAGGCCTTGGCTTCGACGATCCAGAAATGATCGCCTCCTGTGAAGATGTACTCTCCAATGCCGCTGCGGATCAGCGCATGCAGCAAATGCTCGACGCCCCCGAGAGTTCGCCCAGGTTCTGCGATGACCGGCATCAGCAGCAGAACGATGCCGCTCGACGCCTACACAAGGAGGGACTTCTCCACAGGCAGCGCAGGCGAACGGCCTAGTCCTCACATGCGCTTGGACACCTCCGAAGAGATGGGAAGTGCCACGAAGCCTGGGTCCTTTCCGCGACCTCACCTACGACTTGAAGGTCTGCATCGTGTGAATCAGCTTCTTGTTGACGAACTCCATGATTCCCTGCGACGACAGCTCACGGCCATAACCTGAGCTTTTCGTGCCCCCGAAGGGGAGTTCCACCTGAGAGTTCGTCGGCTGGTTGATGAACATCATCCCCGTGTCGATCTGCTCCGCCACTCGGCGTCCGCGCTCAACATCGCGCGTGTAAACGGAGCCGCCAAGCCCGTAGGACGAATCGTTTGCAAGTTTGATGGCCGCCGACTCGTCCTTGACGACGTAGACACTGGCGACTGGGCCGAACAGTTCCTGGTCGTAGGTAGGCATGTCTGGCGTGATGTCAGTCAAAATCGTCGGAGTAAAGTAGGCACCGTCGCGATCGGGCCGACCGCCGCCTAGCACGACTGTCACGCCAGCATCGATCGCCGCTTGCACCTTCTCCTTCAAATCCACGGCCGCCGCTTCCGTCGACAGCGGCCCGACGTCCGTACTCTCGTCCATCGGGTCGCCCATCTGCAGCGCTTCCATCCGCGACCTAAATTTGGACAAGAACTGTTCTGCCACCGACTCGACCACGATGAAGCGTTTTGCCGCTACGCACGATTGCCCCGTGTTCACCATCCGGCCCTTGATTGCCTTTTTGACCGCGTCATCAATATCGGCATCCTCAAGCACAATGAACGCATCGTTGCCGCCAAGTTCCAAAACAGATCGCTTGAGGTTCTGACCCGCGTGACCAGCGACAGCCGCACCCGCTTTTTCGCTACCGGTCAACGATACGCCCTGTACCCGATCGTCTGCCAGAATCGACTCGACGAAGTCAACCGGGATGAACAAGTTGGTGAAGACGCCCGGCGGCAAGCCGCATTCGGTGAACAGGTCCTGCATCGCCTGGGCACACTGCGGCACATTGCTCGCATGCTTCACCAGCACGGTGTTACCCGCCATGATGTTGGGCATCACGAAACGAGTGACCTGATAGAACGGGAAGTTCCACGGCATTACCCCTAACAGAACGCCGATCGGTGTGTGCTGAATGTAGGCCTCGGCACCCTCGACTTCTATCGCTTGATCGGCGAGAAACCCCTCGGCACGATTCGCGTAGAATTCGGCAATTTCCGCGCAGAAGTTAATCTCGTAACGCGCCTCGGCGATGCGTTTGCCCATCTCCAATGTAACGAGCGTGGCAAACTCATCCGTACGGTCGCGCAGGCTGGTCGCGATTTTGAGCATGATCCGTTTGCGCTCATCGAACGATGTCTGGCGCCATGCATCGAAGGCTTCGTCGGCCTGCTTGACGGCGTCGAGCATCTGTGCCTTCGACAGCATGTCGAACGCTTTGAGCTCTTCGTTAGTGGCCGGGTTGACTGATTTGAAAGTCATTGATGTTCTTCTGGTCGGTTGTTCGAGCGCCGCGCTGCGTCCCTTGATGTCGTGATTGAGAATTCTAGCGATTGCGCAAGAGCAACCTAAACTTCGACGACATGATACCGAGTCACCTACCACCCGTAGTTCTGACTCTCAAAAGTGCCGCACCATTCCCAGGACTGGCTATTGTCCATCAAGCACTGCTATCCAAGGGCCTGGTGAGCGAGCTCGGACACCGCTGCGGGTTCGACGTGCATGATCCCCTTCCAAGCGCTGATCTGGGGCATACGCGCAATCTGCGCGAATGGCATGCAACAGAGATCTCTCAAGAGGCCTGAGTGGGTGAGCTGTGAGCCGCTCCAAGTATGCGAGCGAAAAGCGTGAGGAAGAACGGAACATCGGCTCGGGCCTCAAGCAGGGCCTTTCGCCATCAAACGATTCAGCAACTTGCACGCAACGGTCGCTTCGGTCTGCTGAGCTTCCCATGTGCGTGACCGCAGGCGATCACCAAGGATGGACTTGTACCGGAAGAACGTGTTCTCGACGCGGCCCTGTTGATGGTAGCCAGACTCCTTCTTCCAGCGCCTTCGACCGACTCCCTCTACTTGCCGTATGGCCCTGTCTATTGACGGGGTTCGAGGCTTCCGACGGTTGACTACCGCTGCCCTGGTTGGTGGAACCACAACCGTTGCCCCTCGCGCTTCAGCCGCGTTGTAGCTGCCCCTCGTGTCCTAAGCTGCGTCGCCCGTGACGCTCTTGAGCTTGCCGGCAGTAGCTTCGATCAGCTCAACACCTGGAACTGAGTCCTCCCCACCGATGTCCGTCAGAATCTGCGCAACGATGACGCCTGATCGATCAACGCCAATGTGCAGCTTCCGCCATCCACCCTTTCCTTTGCCACCATGCTTTGCGGCCGCCCATTCGCCTTCTCCGACGATTGACAGGCCTGAGCTGTCTACAATCAAGTGAGTGCCATGCCGGCGCTGAGGGGCGTTTAGCTGGGCACTGAGCGCCCGTGACCTGCGGGAGAGCGTCGTGTGATCAGGTGCCTCTAGACTTCGGTCCATGAGCTCCAGAACAGAGCGCAGGAATCCCTCAGCTTGACGCAGGGGCAGGTGAAAGAGCAGGCGTAGGGTCAGGGCCGTCTCGATGGCCAGGTCGGAGTATCTCCGCGGGGCTCCCCGTCGCCTCATTGGCTTTGCAGTCCAAGCTCCGACTGCCTCTGGTGAGATCCACAATGTGATGTCCCCTCTCCCTACCAATGCTTGGTCGTATTGAGGCCAGTTCGTTACGCGGTACTTGGTCTTGTACTTGGGGTGGACTCTGGAGTTCATGCTAGAGCCTTCGGATCACGAGGCTCGAAGCATGAGAAGCGTCAAAAGGGGGCTCTCCAGGAGGGCGAATTGTGCACCAACGCCCCCTAGGGGTCCGAATACGAAAGTCTGCGGTCAAGGGCTTTACATGCCAGTGGCTTTCAGTGGTGCCATCCCCAACTGATTGCACTCTCCATCCGCATTGTGCGGCTGCCGTGTCGTGGCTATGCTCCGCGCCATGGGAAAAGGTGACGATAAGACCGTGGGGAGTGCTTCAGATCATTCAAAAGGCGAGGTTGAAATGCCGCGCTGCGCGAGCACTTTCCGTCACGGCCTTGCAGAGACTTACGGTCCGGGGAACGATCCGAATGTGAACCTACGGGATGACGGGAGCAAGTCCGCCGAAGGATCGTCCTCCGCTCGCATCGACAGCCTGAGGTCCAGCGGTAGCTCGAAGGAGCGCTACACCTTCGAGGGCGAGATCGCGCGCGGGGGAATGGGCGCGGTGCTGGGGGTCTACGACCAGGACCTACGCCGCAAGCTGGCGATGAAGGTGATCCTGCCGACCGGGGTCGGCAGCGTCTCGGACGGCACCCTGGCTCGCTTCATGGAGGAGGCTCAGGTCACCGCCCAGCTGGACCACCCCGGCGTGGTGCCCGTGCACGAGATGGGCCTCGACGGGCAGGGCCAAGTGTACTTCACCATGAAGTTGGTGAAGGGCCAGGATCTCAAAGCCGTTTTCGACAAGGTGCATGCCGGCGACAAGGAGTGGACTACCAGTCGGATCCTGAACGTGATCCTGCGCGTGTGCGAGGCGCTGGCCTTCGCGCACAGCAAGGGAGTGATCCACCGAGACCTCAAGCCCGCGAACATCATGGTGGGCCGCTTCGGCGAGGTGTACGTGATGGACTGGGGCATCGCCCGGGTGCTGGGCCGGCCGGACCGCAAGGACCTGCGCCTGCAGCCCGATCCGGGGCAGACCGAGGTGATTCGCTCCGATCGCCGCGAGACCCCGGCTAGGGACGACGGCATCGACCCACCGCTTCTGACCATGGACGGCGACGTGGTCGGCACGCCAGCGTTCATGCCCATCGAGCAGGCCGAGGGTCGCCTACAGGACGTCGGCTACGAGTCGGACATCTACTCGCTAGGAGCCATCCTGTACGAGCTACTGGCCGGACAGATGCCCTACGTGCCGCCGGGCGCTCGCCTGTCCGCGCGGGCGGTGCACTATGCGGTGCTGCAGGGGCCTCCCACACCGCTGGAGGAACTGGCTCCCACCAGCCCGCCCGAGCTGCTGGCGATCTGCAACAAAGCGATGGCTCGGCGCAAGGAGGATCGCTACCCGGCGACCGAGGAGTTCGCCGCAGACCTGCGCGCCTTCCTGGAACAGCGGGTGGTGAAGGCCTACCGCACGGGCATCGTGGTCGAATTGCGCAAGTGGATGCAGCGCAACAAAGGACTCGCCGCAGCGGTCGCGGCGGGGCTTGTGCTTCTGCTCGGCCTCGGGGGAACCGCGGTAGTGGCGGCGGCGACGAAGGAGAAGAACGAGCAGCTCGCGCTCGCCGTCGAGGAACGTGACGAGGCCAACGCCGCCCTCGACGATCGTAACCGTCTGCTGGGAGACCTGGAGATCCTGCGCGACCTGCAGCAGAGTGAGCAGGAACTATGGCCGGCGCGCCCGCATCTCCTGGACGCCATGGACGAGTGGCTGGCTGAGGCCGGCGAGCTTCTGATCGGAGTGCCGGAGCATGAGCTGGACCTGGCGTCGTTGCGGACCGAGGCTGCCTCAGTGAGCGACGAGGGCGTCGCCGAGGCGCTTGCCCGTTCCGATCGACGCCGGGAGTACGAGGACGCGGGGGTGATCCTCTCGCAGCCTGAGGCCGAGATCGCCGCGCTGACGGAGGGCGAGGGCGAAGAGCCCACTGACGCTCAGGGTCGCATCACCCTGATCGCTGAGCGGGACTCCCTCCTCGCACTTCGGGCCGAGATCGAGGACGCCGCGCGGACCACCGTCCAGTGGCGCTTCCCGGACGATCCCGGCAAACAGTGGCGTCACGACAACCTTGCCGTTCTGGTCGAGGGGGCGCGCGCCCTTGAGTCCGCAGATACCGGCCTGATTGCCTCGATGGAGATTCGCCGCGACCGGGCGAACACCATTACGGAGATCACGGTCGACGAACACTTCAAGGCCTGGCTGGATGCGATCGACGCCATCGCGGCCAGCGATCACTACGACGGTCTGGAACTAAGCGAGCAGGTGGGCCTGATCCCGCTAGGACCGGACCCCGACTCTGGGCTGTGGGAGTTCTGGCACGTGGAGAGCGGGACGCGGCCGGAATGGTCCGAGGAAGAGGGAGTCACCCCGACCGAGGACATGGGACTGGTGCTGGTACTGATCCCTGACGGCACCTGCTGGATGGGCGCGAGCGCGGACCCCGCTTCGCCGCACCACGACCCCGAGGCGCAGAGCGACGAGGGACAGAGCGACGAGGGGCCGGTTCACGAGGTGACGCTGGCCCCATATCTGATCTCGAAGTACGAGCTGACGCAGGGGCAGTGGTTTCGGATGACGGGCGAGCGCCCGAGTCAGTACGGGGCCGGTCTCAGCATTGGCGGCAATGACCAGCTGGACACGAACCCGGTGACGAACGTGAGCTGGGAGGACGGCCAGCGGGTGTTGCCGCGCTATGGCCTGCGCCTCCCCACCGAAGCGCAGTGGGAGTGCGCTTGCCGTGCAGGCAGTCCGAGCCCCTGGTGGTGTGGGGACCGTTCGGACATCGTGGGACCGGAGGGGATCGCGGGGAACGTGTTCGACGAGGGCTCCCTAGCACGCGGGGCGTCTGCCGCCGTGGGAGCCTCGGAGCCCTGGGATGACGGCCACTCCGTGCCTGCGCCGGCGGGGACCTATCGAGCCAACGGCTTCGGTCTGCACGACGTGCTGGGCAACGTGTGGGAGTGGTGCGAGGACGAGTACGTCCAGAGTGCCTACCAGTTCCCCGTGAACGCAGAGGATGGACATAGACTCCTGCTCGGAAACCGTGCAGTCGGCCCCGGCAGCCGCGTGGTCCGCGGCGGCAGCTTCCTCTACGTCGCCGTGTTCGCTCGTTCGGCGAACCGCAACTGGTTCTCGCCGTCGGTCCGCAACCGTAACCTCGGTCTTCGCCCCGCCCATGGGATCACCACCGACTGAGTTTTACTCCTTCTCCCGTGCTATTCACAAATTGAGACGTCACCTAAGTAGTTTGAAACCTGTGGTTGGGGAGGACAAGCAGCCCTAGTCTCGGCCGTTATTCTCCGGTCCACGCAAAAGGACTTTGTTCTCTTCGACCAGGTAGGCGATCGCATCCGCTTGATGGCGATTCACCCAGCCTGAGACTGACAAGGGCAGCGTTCGCAGCGGGAAAGTCTCGGCTCTCATGCGGCTATTCTAGGTGGTCGCAAACCTGTGCATATGACGGGTTTAGGCCACGATCCTATTTGTGGATAGCACGGGGCCGTACAGGGTTTTCGGTAGGGACAGGCCCGGAATTGCGCACCAACGCCATTATCCACCCGTCGTGTACAGTACGAACCCAGCCCATTGGTGGGGAGAGTGGCGCATCCTTCTCATACGAGATTGCGCACTAGCAAAGGCCTCGACGAGTGGCATCTGTTCTCCCCACAGGGCGTCGTAGAAGGCCGTGAAGAATTCCTCGGTCTCTTGGTCCGGGACTTTCCAAAGGGAGGTGATCGTGTTTCGAGCCCCCGCAAGTTGAAGAGCTCGATTCAATCCCGATACGCCTTCACCGACATACTTCGGTCCGAGATTTGTCTCGCAGGCTGACAGCGTGGCAAGCTGGCAACGCGCTAGATCGAGCCCTGCAAGTTCGAAGGAAGAGAGAATTGCAGCTGCTCCCCCCAACTCATCACTTCGATTGGCACCTGCGAAGACGACTCCCGATAGAAGGCCCCTATAAAGGCCGATCTTTTGCGCCCCCTCCAGGTGTCTGAAGGAGCCCTCTCCCATGCTCCAGTACTCTTCGGGCGCGAGGTATCCGTGGGTCGCCAAGTGAATGTAATTGGCCGCAGGGGCCGCCTTCCGGAAAGCAGAACGAGAAGCCTGGCTTCCGCTCAGGAAGACCGACTTCGCCTCGGCAAAACCCTTGGCGTGGGATTCCAACACGGCTTCGGCTTCAACACGTGAACTTGGTAGATTCTCCCAGGTTAGGGAGCTCATCACGTCTGCTGTGTTTCCACGAGTCAACTCCGCGTCGTCGTCGAGCTGCGGTTGGCCCTCGTAGTCCACTCCGCCACAGACCAGTAGAGTGGGGGCAGCCGATAGAGCAGGTCGGGGGAGCAGCGCTGCTAGATTCTCTATGTAGCTAATGGTGTAGTCATCACAGAGCAATTCCCCATTGGCCATCGGCAAGGCATCCCAGGGAATGGAAGCCAGGGCGCGTTCTGGATTGATGTAGAGCCGCTTCGTGCCAGCGGGCAAGGCTGCAAAGATAGGAGCGAGAAGCGAGTTCAATTCCGTTCCCGGGCGCTCAGCGTTGCTCTTGTAGCGCGTCGTCCAAATGGAGTCTCTGAAGGCCCGACACTGCTCGGCAATGGTGTCTGCTTGCTCTAGCTCCAAGCGCACGACGGCACCGTCGGGGCTGAGGATAAAGCAAGTGATCGCTAGCTCTCCCCCGTCATCAGCGTTGACGGTCTGGTCGCCAGTGAGCGGCAGCCGACTGTAGGAGGCGGTGACAATCGCGGCAGAGTGTGCTGGAAGGTTGCGTGCCACTTCGGCGAGAGAAGGGCTCTCGAGCAATAATCTGCTCTCTGGCAACTCACGGGCCCGTCTCAGCAGAGCCTCTTCGTTCGCTTCCATCTCACGCCGCAACTCGCTGTCCGCCCCGCCGCTTTCAAGGGTGCGGATGAACCGTACCCTGGATGCCTGTGCGTCCGTCAGCAGAGCGCGTAACCCCACTTCATTCTTGGATGCATGAGAGAGAGCCGTGCCCAACCTTGCCTGTCGATCGTTTAAACCTCTGAAGGTCATCAAGGCAGTCAGTTCCTGCTGCTGGATTTCGCTCGCACTCTCCGCATCGGATCGAATCGAGAGTAGGACATCCAGCAATCGAAAGACCTCACGGTTGGCCTGCTCCAGTGCTCTAACGCCGAAAGTCGTCGCCAGGCTACCCATGCGAATCCGATGGCCATCCAGCGCCTCGAGGATGAGCTCTCGGCCTCGCTTCGTGTCTCGGTATCCTGAGATCTTCACCGCGAGATTCAGGCGCGCATCCATCAGCTTCGGATGGTGATGCTCGAGTGAAGCATTCAGGACTTCGTAAACCTGTTCCTCCAGCTCGAGGGCACCCTCAAGGTCGCCCGCGCTAAAGCGCCCCATGGCGAGCCTCTGTCGCGTGCCTTGCAACCGCAGATCGTTCTCTCCATACACTTCCAACTCGATGGCGTAGACTTCCTCCATGATGGCACGAGCTTCTGCATGCCGGCCTTCATCGTAGAGACACCCAGCCAGGTTCATTCGCGCCAGCAAGACTGCCGGGTCTTGCGCGGGCAGTAGCCGCAATCGGGCGGCGAGAACCTGCTCTTGCAGGACGCGGGCCTCGTCGTAGCGGTGTAAGTCATTGAGAGAGACAGCCAGATCATTGCGTGCACTCTGCAAGCTCAAACTGTCCTCTCTGTCGATCTCTAGGAACGCCCCATAGACTTCCAAGAAGATTGCGTGGGCACCCTCTACATCGCCGAGATCGCGGCGGGTAATGCCAATCGCCTTGAGCGCGAGTAAGACCTCACGGTTCCCGGCAGGAAAAGCCTTGGAACGCTCCTCATAGACGCGTTCCTGCAGCAGCAATGCGCCCATTAGGTCCCCTTGCGCCTTGCGTGAGAGCGCCAGATTTTGACTGACCCGCAAGAAGTCGGCGTCGCTGGCTAGGCGCGTTCGGCGGAGAGTGGCGTAGATGGTCTCATCCAGTTCCAGAGCCCCAAGCAGGTCGCCCCGGCGATACTTGACCCGAGCCAGATTGCTTCGCATCCCAAGCAAGCCAGCGTCATCCTCAGGCCGCTGCTTCTCCGTGATTTCAATGGCTTCGCTGAAGAGCCTGGCGGCGGTCTCTGTGTCGCCGAGCTCGAATCTCGAGGCGCCATAGTTTTGCCGGATCATTTGCAACTTCGGATCGTCATCCTCCAAAAGCCTGGAGTAGACCCCGTGAACCGCACCGAAGAGGGCATCCGCATCCACCAATCTACCGAGCCGGAAGAACATGACAGCCATGTTGAGGCGCACCTCCTGAAGCTGGGTGTTGTCCTCGTCTTGCTGACTGGAAAGGACTTCGAGAGCCTCTTCCAATATAACCAGGGCAGCAGTGGGGTCCCCCAGCGCGCCAACCAAACCGCCAACATTCTTCATTGCATCTGTCGTATCCGGATGTCCAACAGGCAAGAACTGACGACGCCACTGGAGCACCGCCTGGAAAGCGGTCACCGCTTGGCGCATGTCTTGCAAATCCGTATAGGCGTAGCTACCGAGCTCCCAAAGAAGGCGCACCGCTTCTTCCGCGAGTTCCGGATCGGCACTGTAAAGAGTTGCAACGAGTGCGTCGGACCATGCGTCACGCGTCTCTTGTAGCAAGCCCTTTGCTTTCAAGAGCTTCGCTTCAGCCAGAGCGCCTCTTGCCTCTTCTAAATCCGCCGAGTTAATCTGAACCTCTCGCAGCAGAAGATCAACCGCCCCCGCCGACGAAGATTCCAGCGGGCTGACGACAATGATCACGCTGTCGCCCGCCGTGACTTCGAGGCGCGCGAAGGAGGTCGACGGGCCGGCGATGGTGGTGCCCTCTGCAAGTGTATCAGCGACACTACTCAATACGCGCACCACCGGAATGAGCTCCGTCGAAGTACCGAAGACATAGATAGCACCAGTCTTTTGGACCTCATATTCGAACTCCTGAAAGCTTGCATCCCCGTCCGTGGCAAGCTCACTAGGAAGCAAGTGGACTGTCACGGCCGTCCCCTGCTTGAGTGTCTCCACTGCTTGAGGATGCAGGCTGGGCTGCAAGCCAACGAAGGAGGCGATGCCCGCAATGAGGGTCGGAATAGCCAATGCAGTCTGGAGTGCGCTCATCAAGTTTTCCTGTGCTTCCTCTACTCGTTGATGCTCATAAACGCCCCTCCTGCGGCTCCCCGAACAACGGGTAGCCTGGGCGTTCTGCGGCGCTGTTGCATGATTCGGATTGAGCCGTCGTGTCCCCCACCATAGGCGGGTTCAGCGGGCGATGGCGACCGAATTAGGTCGTCCGCAGTCTAGCATTCGGTTCAGCACCTTGCAGCCGATGGCGACCTCGGTCTTCTGCTCAGCTAGACCCCTGGCGTGGAGCCGATCACCCAGCATCGTCTTATGGCGATAGAAGGCATTCTCCACGGTTTCTTGACGGTGGTAGCCAGACTCCTTTTTTCCAGCGTCGCCTGCCGACTTTGTCGACCCTGCGAATGGTCCTGTCTCGCTCCGCGGACCGTGGCCCCCTGCATGTAGCTGATGCCGACTGCACCGGCGGCACGATCACGTGCGCACCTCTGGATGCTGCCCGCGCGTAGATCTGGCGAGTGTCGTATGCCGTGTCGCCCGTGACGCTGGCAATGTTGCCCTTGGTCGCCTTGATGATCGCGAGTCCAGTGTTAGCGTCGTCCCCCGTGCTCTCGGTCATAACCTGTGCCAGGATCTTGCCCTTCCGATCGACTCCGATGTGGAGCTTGCGCCATCCTCGCTTTCCCCGTTTACCGTGCTTGGCTGCAGCCCATTCGCCTTCCCCACTATAGAGAGCCCTGTGCTGTCGAGGATCAGATGGATAGGCTTCTTGGAACTCACGAGCTCAAGCTCAACTTCCAAGCCTCTGCTCCGCCGAGACAGTGTCGTGTGATCTGGGGTTTCGAGGGTCAAGTCCATGAGGCTGAGCAGAGAGCGAAGGATGCCCTCAGCTCGGGGCAGGGGAAGCTGAAAGACAAGTAGAAGTGTCAGCGCAGTTTCAACCGCAAGGTCAGAATACTTTTGTGGAGCCCCACGCCGTCCGGTCGGCTTGCCCGTCCACGCCTTGATCGCTTCGGGACTGATACAGAGGGTGATGTCGCCGCGCTGGACGAGCTCGCGGTCGTACTCTGCCCAGTTGGTTACGCGATAGCGTGTCTTGTACTTGGTGTGGACTCTGGAGCTCATGCTAGAGCCTTCGGATCACGAGGCTCGAAGCATGAGAAGCGTCAAAAGGGGGCTCTCCAGGCGGGCGAATTGTGCACCAACGCCTTGGAGAAACCGTGCAACACGACGTTGCCCTGGTCTTGCTGGGCATGGAGTCCACACTCCTCGTTTGGGCACGTCGGTCTCCGCTTAGGTCCTTTCTTCAATTGGTACCCACAGTTGTCGCCGGGGTCTAAGCTGGTCGTAAGCACCTTGCAGTCTAGGGTGTTACGATCGATCTCTCAAAGGCGATGGACGAAGAACCAAAGCCAGAATAGCGAGCGCTTCTCGGGCGTGCTGACATTTAGGTAGGGACAGGGCCTTTCGTCATTTTCTTTGCGGTCCCCGCGTTCTCGCGGTACGACACATGTTCAAGCCTCGCAGTCATTTCGTTAGCTTTCATACAGCAGGAGAATCCCATGGCCACCAATCGCGGCGTTGCTTACTTGAGTCCGGGTGAAGTCGAAGTCCAGAGCATCAGTTTTCCCAAACTCGAACAGGTGGAGCAGAAGCGCAAGTGCAACCACGGGGTGATTCTCAAGGTGGTCACGACCAACATTTGCGGTTCAGACCAGCACATGGTGCGCGGCCGAACAACGGCCCCGCGAGGATTGATTCTCGGTCACGAAATCACGGGCGAGGTTATCGAGGCCGGTGGTGATGTGGAATTCATCGAAGTTGGCGACCTGGTCAGCGTGCCCTTTAATATCGCCTGCGGTCGCTGCCGCAATTGCAAGGAAGGCAAGACGGGTATCTGCCTGCAGGTCAACCCGGCGCGCCCCGGCGCTGCCTATGGATATGTCGATATGGGCGGCTGGATCGGCGGGCAGGCCGAGTATGTCATGGTGCCGTACGCGGACTTCAACCTGTTGAAGTTCCCTGACAAGGACCAGGCCATGGCCAAGATCACGGATCTGACCTTGCTGTCTGATATTTTGCCGACGGGCTACCATGGCGCCGTAACCGCAGGCGTGGGTCCCGGCAGCACCGTCTACATCGCTGGTGCCGGTCCGGTGGGCCTAGCCAGCGCTGCTTCCTGTCACCTGCTTGGCGCGGCGGTCGTCATCGTGGGAGACATGATCCCCGAACGTCTGGCCCAGGCGCGTAGTTTCGGCTGTGAAACGGTGGACATCAGCTCGGATGCCTCGGTCGCCGACCAGATCGACCAGATCCTGGGCGAACCCACGGTAGATTCGGTGG
>JBLHLB010000077.1:0-13421 GCA_047618505.1 Planctomycetota bacterium | reverse complement strand
GGGCGGAGACCACCGTTTGATCACTCGTCGTACGCACGATCTCAAGGCCGCTTCCCTCAAGCCGCGCGGCGGTGTGAATCGCCTGCAGGAGCTCCTGCTGGGCGGAGTACAGCGTCGGACTGTAGATCTCTACGAGGTGATCCCCCTCTCGAACGGCCACCCCCGTGTAGTCGACGAAGAGGCGATCCAGTCGGCCGGACACCCAGGACGTAATCGTCGCGACACGGGTTTCGTCGAAGGCGATCTTGCCGACCATGTGGACTTCGTGGGCCACACTGCGCCGCTCGACCTTGGCTGTTTCGATCTCTGCCAGGGCGCGCGCGGATTCGCTGATCTGCAACACGCGCGGTCCCCGCTCTTCCTCGTCCCCATCCTGGGGCGCCAGGATAAGATCCATTCCGCAAATGGGGCACTTGCCCGATTCCGGAAGCTGCACCTGGGGATGCATGGAACAGGTCCAGACCTCTGCGGCAGCGACTTCAGGGACTTCAGCCACTTCACTTTGGGTGCTCTCGCCTGCGTGATCCGCGTCCGTCGATCGGCCCGATCGACCGAGGAAGTAGCCGCTTGCCGTGAGGATGACGACAAGAATAACAAGGACTGTCTTAGGGAGTTTCATTGCTATCTTTCCTGTTGCAGCGGTGTGCCGATAATGCGTTCCGTCATAGCCAAGGCCATCATTCGATCAGATTCCGCACGGGCTGCCTGGAGCTGAAACTCGAGCAGCACGCGTTGTGCATCGATCAGACTGAGGAAGCTCTCGTCTCCCGCCTGATAACCCGCATCCAGAGTTTGGATGACCTCCTCGCCCTTGGGAATCAAACTGTCCCGGAAGAGCACGACGCGTCTGCCGGCGTCACGGAATTGATAGAGGGTCATTTCCAGCTCGGACTTGAGGCGGTTCGTGGCCTCCACCTGCTCTGCCTGGGCGGCGCGGGTACGCGCCTCAGCCCCGCGCACGCCAGCACGATAGGACTGGCGCCAAATGGGCAACTCAACACCAAGGGTGAGTGCAAAGGCGTCATCCCCCGAGCCCGACACGCCGGAGGCCTTTGCCGAACCGATCAAGGTGTAATCCACGCCCACTGCAAAGTCCGGGTAGAAGGCCTTCGAGGCCAACTCGACTCCCTGCCTGGCCCCTTCGATGCGATGTCCAAGGGCTCGCAGGATTGGATTGGTCTGGTGCAAACTGGCCGCGAGCTGTTCGCCATTGATAGAGGGCGGATCTGGCAGTGGTCCAGTCGGACGCGGTAAGGCCGAGGCGGAGGGACGGTTCAGGGCTGCGTTCAAGCTGGCCACGATCGGACCGCGCAGGTCATTCAGGGACTGGGCACGATCCTCCAACTTGCCGAGTTCCACCTGTGCGCGAATCACATCCGCATAGCTTCCCAATCCGGAACTGAGGCGCGCACGCGCCACGCTTTCCCAATGGATTAGGAGATCTCGGTTCCCCCCTGTGATCACGATGGCGCGCTCGAGCCAGGCGTACTCGTACCAGGCCGCACGGGCGCGTTGATCCAGCTCCAAGAGAGCTGCCTCTAGGAGTTCGCGGGCCTCCTCTGCCGCCGCGAATTGAACCTCCCCGGCCAAGCGAAGTTTGCCGAACCACGGCAACGGTTGGGCCACGCCAACACGGGCCTGCATGGGCCCCACCCGTGTCTCCACCTCCGACAGGAAGCCGCCCAGGGTCACCCGCGGGTTTGCCAGGGTGGTCGCCCCCGGGACTTTTTCCAGGGCCGCCTTCCAACGTTGCAGGGCAGCCTCGAGGCCGGGATTGTGTGCGCGCGCATGGCGGAGAATTTCCGTCAGACCAGCGCCTTCAACCAGCAGAGCAGCCTCCGAGTCCTGGGACTCCATGCGCTCGTTGTTCGTCTGCTCCCAATCCGTAAGTCGCCCGCTATAGCGAGGCGGAGGGGCACCGCAACCTGCAAGCAAGAGGCCTGCGAGGGCGAGTTTCGAGGAGGTCAACATGGGTCTTTGTCCGGGGGCAGTTCGTTAGGTAAGCGGAAGTCATCGATGGCAATAGCGCCCCCACTTCCCGTGGTCAGGGCTAAGAGCTGGCGAGCACCCTCACCGGATACCCAGCTCAATCCGTGGCGTTGTCTCGCGGCAGAATCTGGGTGCCAAGCACGGCGATCGCGCCGTTCAGCCTCAGTCCTGCAATACCAACCGCATGCGGACACTCTGTCCTGGGCGGTGAAGTATCAAACAACCCCAAACTCGGCACGCTCAGCGCGGTCGAGCCAACCCCATATCAGTTCCGGAAGACCGACAAGGTCGCCAGAAAACCACCTACACCCCGCACCACAAGGGCCCAGGAGATCACCCCACCAGGATGTGCCTGCAACGCACCAAAGGCCATAGCCTGCGGCGTACTTGCCGTCACCGCGACATCCATCACATTCGGCGGAATGCCAAGGTGCGGGTGCCCACTGCTAAAGCCCGCGAACAACGCGGCGTGCGCGTGAACCCACTCATCGAGGGCAACCTCACCCAACTCGCCCTGGAGCAAGAAGTTCGTCGGTGCGTCGGCCGGTGCGTCGGGCCTGGAATCCATGCTGCAGGCGCACTCCGCGCCCACCATTTGGATCCCTGCGCCGCTATCCCCTTCGAGGTCGGGCACCGCAGCAGATTCACCATCGTCAGCGGAACAACAGTCCTGCTCGGTCGCTGCGCTGACCGCCTGCGTCCCCAGGTCCGACTGCTCGAGAGCCGCACCTTCGAGAGCGGTACTTTCGAAAACAGTATCTTCGAAACAACAACAGGCGTCCGCCCGGTCTTTCCCATCCCCACCGATCGCGAAGGCGCAGCCGGTTTGGGAGAGCGCCATCAGCGGCTGCACGACATGCATCAGAACAAGCAAGAACACGCCAAAGCTCTGGAGCCGGCGCCTCCTCTTATGGGCTTGTTTGCTGTGTATGTTCATCATTTGGCGGAAGGCTTCGAACGGCGAACCGGATTGTGGAACCCAGCGAGCCCCCAGGCAACCTACTAAGAAAGGGATTTGAAGCCTTCTTGGCGATATGGGCCTTGGGGCCGGATCCTGAGGGTGTCCGCGACCACCTAACTATTCGACAGCGTGTCCCGGGGGACTGAATCCCCGGGAGGGGAACATCGGCGCTGGGGCCTGGATACGCAGGAACCGGAGGCAGCGAGACTAAATTCCCTGCTCCTTCCAATGCGGCTTCGGTGTAGCGCCCATGGGACTCGTATCAGGATTCGTCCTTGGGGCAAGCTTCTCCGTTGCCCCAAGGAGTGAATTCCTTGTTTCAGGCGTGCGCTCAAGAGCCACCTTATCAGCCTCCGAATTGGGACTCACGTGCTCCCCCCTGGCACGCCTTGGTCACTCCCCCCCACCCCCCGAATCCATGTCCGAGCCCGTGTCCCCTCCGGCGACTCCGCGACATCCGTTCGCCTCGAGCAGTACGCCGAGATCGGTGAACTGCAAGAAGCGCGAACAGAGCGCGATCACCTCGTCCTGAGCGTGCGCTAGCTCACCGAAGATGCGCCCAATATTGCCATTGGCTCTGAGTTCCAACTGCGCCTGGAATCGGCCGATCTGCCGCGTCCCTTAGACTACACGGGTTGCGTGACTCTTCGATTGCAAGACGCCCAGTTCCTGGTTTACGAGTTCTCGATCTCGACGGAGGACAGGCGCATCCTCGGTGTCATCGCGAACCGGCGGAGTTGTATCCGGGTGCGACCCGACGACAGCGCGCCGGTGCAATTGGTCTTGCGTGCCCATGGCACCGCACCGCGCCGTCCACTGCCCGTCCTTGACATTTCCGGGACCGTACTGGCCGTCGTCGCCCCTCGCATCGTCGAGAGAGAATTGGTCGCGACCTACCGTGTCGTAGTCGAACTGCGCTTGCCCGGAGACAAGGATCGCATGGAATTCATCGCACGCATCTGCCACCGTCGGCTACACGGTAGCTACGTTCAGTACGGCCTCGAGTTCGATCCCACCGTGGCGGGTTTCTCCTCTCTGCAGGACCGCCTTTTCCGCTACGTAACCCGGCGAGAGGCCGAGGATAACGCCCGCCGTACCTTGGCCAGCGAGGAACGGCGCGCCTCCTGACCGGTATGGGCTGTCTGGCGGCGGTTTGTGGGCTGGGGTTGTCGCCGAGTGGGAGGGTCCGGCTGTATCCTTTCGGGCTCTGATCAGCCCGGATGGACCCGGAATCCCTATGTACCAGCACTCATCGATGTTGACTTCCTTGGTTCGCAAGCTCGGCGCCACGGCGTTCCTCTTCTGCAGCGCCCTTTGTCTCTCCGAGAGCGCGTCCGCCGTGCAGATCGACAGACAGGCCGAGCGCCTACCTGTGTTGCTCGTCAGCGGCCAAAACAACCACGACTGGGAGTGGACCCACCTTTCCCTAGCGAGCATCCTCGAGGAGAGCGGCCTCTTCGATGTGACCATAAGTCTGGATCCCGCCACGGACTTGGCCAATGCAGAGCTCCTTGCAAGCGTGCGCGCCATCGTCCTGGACTACAACGGAGAGAGCTGGGGCGAGGCCGCCAACGAGGCCTTTGTCCAAGCCGTCGACATGGGACTCGGCTTGACCATCGTGCACGCTGCCAACAACCCCTTCAAAGGTTGGGCGGAGTATGAAAGCATCGTCGGGCACCTATGGCGCGAGGGCACGGGGCACGGCAGCTTCCACCCCTTCGATGTGGAAGTCATCGATCGCACCCACCCGATCACCGCACAATTCCCCGACATGCGCGGGCACAGCGACGAGCTCTATCACAAGCTCGTCAACACGCAACACGTTTCGCGCCAGGTCCTGGCCGAGGCCTACTCCGATCCCGAGACCGGTGGCACCGGCGAGCGCGAGCCCATGGTCATCGTCGGCCGCTACGGCGCCGGTCGTATCTTCCACACGCCCCTTGGACACGTTTGGCCCGGGAACGAATCGCACTATGTCTCTCACACGGATCCGCAGTTTCGCCAAATGATCGTACGCGGCACGGAGTGGGCCGCCCGAGGACACGTGAGCGACTACGACCCCGACGCCGGCATTGTTCCTCCGGAACTTGCCAGCCAAGGGTGGCGCAGCCTCTTTGATGGGGAGACCACAGCTGGCTGGCGCTCCCTCGCCAAGGAAGGCTTCCCCACGAAAGGCTGGTCCATAGTCGATCGCTGCCTGGTACGCACCCACGGCGATGGCGGCGGCGACATCATCACGGCCGAAGCCTTTGGCGATTTTGAATTCTCCTTCGAGTTTCTCGTCACCCCCGGTGCCAACTCCGGCGTGAAGATTGGGATTGAAGCAGGCGGACCTGCACTGGGGCCGGAGTTCCAAGTTGTCGACGATGCCGGGCACCGAGACGGCGCCGTGGCCAAGCACAGCAGTGGCGCGATTTATGGCGTTGTTGCCGCGGATGCAGAAACCAAGCTCCTGCACCCCGCGGCCCGATGGAACCGTGCGCGTATCATGCGCCGCGGGAGCATTCTGGAGCACTGGCTCAACGGACGCCTGACCGCCCGAATGGACACTGCTTCGGAGGCGTGGAGCGATGCCATCGCCCAATCCAAGTTCAGGGACACGGCGGGCTTCGGCCAGTTCACAGCCGGACACATCTTGCTCCAGGACCACGGCGACGAGGTCTGGTACCGCAATCTGTTCCTGCGCGAATACGACAGCACCCAAGACGAGACCACCGCAATCTTCGACGGCAAGACCCTCGGTGGCTGGACCGCCTACGGCGACGCCATCTATGAGGTCGACGGCGGCTCCCTCGTGGGCCGCACCGGCGGCGGCGGTCAGAGCTTCCTTGTTTCCGACGCGGCCTTCGAGAACTTCATCTTCGAGGTCGATTTGAAGAACCAGGATGCCGGCAACTCCGGCCTGCAATTCCGCAGCCACCTGAATCCGAAGGATCGCCTCTTCGGCTACCAGATGGAGTTCGACCCCTCGGAGCGCTCCTGGTCCGGCGGCCTATACGATGAATATCGCCGCGGTTGGATTCACAACCTAGAGCACAACCCTGCCGGTCGCGCGGCCATGCAACGGGGTCAATGGAACACCTATCGGATCGAAGCCAACGGGCCCTGGCTACGGGCCTCGGTAAACGGCATCCCGACCATGGATGTCATTGATCCGTTAGACGCCAGCGGGCACTTTGGCCTGCAGGTGCATTCCGGTAACAACACGCACATTCGCTGGCGCAACATGCGCTTGCATGAGCTGCCGCCGTTGACGGATTCCATCGTCGCCGGTCCTTGGAATGGCCCTCCCGGTAACTCCCGCTGTCCCCTTTCATTGGGCGAGGAACACGGCCACATCTTCAGGAGTTCGCCCGTTGCCAGCAACGGAATCTTCTCCATGACGGCCGACACCCGCGCCACTCGGGTGGGCATCGCGCGCACACTTGACGGCGGACAAGTCGGCATGGCCGTTGGAACGCCAGGCTTCCGCTTTCTCAAGCAAATCGCCGCCGGTGGATTGGTATTCGATGAGACGATCGCCTTCGCCATCGTCAGCCTGACGGAGGGTAAAGCGCGCGAGGTCACGGCTAGCTATCTTGAGAGCCGCTTTGTGCTGCATCGCGGAGGTGAACGAGTGTTGGACACGGACGTTCCACCGTCACGTTGGGGCTCGTCATTGCAGCTGTTTCAGTGCCTTGAAGCAGGAGCTGCTGGCGCGTCCGATTCAACGGACAGCAACGGGGACAACGTCTCCTGGCGCGGCTACTAAGCCCTCTCCTATTCCTCCGACGCGCGCTCCGGACTCAAAGCTGAGTCCTTCCCTCCGGCCTTAACCTGGGCCGCCGCACCTCCGCAACTGCGGATAGCCGAACCCATGACGAGCTTGCCCGAACCCAAACGACTCGATACCGAGGACTTGCGCTGGCATTGCGATGCCAGCAGCCTCGACTTCAAGACCACCGCCGAAGTTGAACCACTCCAGGACTTCGTCGGCCAGGAAGGCGCAGCCGAGGCCCTGGCCTTCGGCTTGGCGACCTTCGCGCGCGGCCAAAACGTCTATGTACGGGGCATGCCCGAGACCGGTCGCCTGACCCTTGTGAAGCGGGTCCTCGAAACCCTTCCGCGCTCTTGCCCGCTCTCACCGGATCACGTCTACGTCTACAACTTCGAGTTGCCCGACCACCCACGCCTACTCTCAGTGCCGCGCGGCCGTGGGCGTGAACTCGAAGACGGCATGGAGCAGTGGATTTCCTTTGTGCGCACGGATCTCGGGCTGGCTCTCAATGACGAGAAATTGCGCCGCCGTCGCGAGGCCCTTCAGGAGAGCTTCCAGGAACAGCTCGGCGAGCTGCGTGCTCCCCTTGAGGCGGAGCTTACAAGCGCTGATCTCGGCTTGGTGACAACATCCGCGGGCGATCAAATGCGCACCATGCTCTTGCCAGTAATCGACGGTGAGACCCTCGCCCCGGAGGTGATCCAGGAGTACGTCAAGAGTGGCAAGCTCACCCAGGAAGACGTCACTGCGATCGAAGCCAAGATCAAAACCTACGGCAAGAAGCTCCAGGAACTCGGGCGGCAATTGCAGGAACGCCAAGGGGAGCACGGCCAACGCATGCGCCGCATCATGCAGGACGAGGCACGCGTACTCCTCGACGAAGCCACGCGCGCCCTGCGGGAGCGCTTCCCGGAACCGGACACGCGCAGCTTCCTGGACGACTGCATCGCCGAAGTCGTCAAGCGCGGCGTCCCCCAGTCCGAACAAGAGCTCGAAGGCTGGCTACGACGTTTCCAGGTCAACGTTGTCAACTCGCACTCGGAAGACAGTCCCTGCCCCTTCGTCATCGAGAGCACGCCGACGCTCGGCAACCTCTTGGGCGGGATCGAACGCAAGATCCTCTCCGGTGGCGCGACCGTGTCGGACCACCTGATGATCTCCGCCGGATCGCTCCTACGCGCCGACGGCGGCTACCTGATCCTCGAAGCCCGTGACGTGGTCAACGAACCCGGTGCCTGGAAGGTCCTAGTGCGGGCCCTTCGCACGGGTCAACTGGAGATTGTCCCCTCGGAACGCCAGGGAGCCTGGGGCGGGCGCACGATCAAACCCGCGCCGATTCCCTTGAACGTCAAGGTCGTCCTGATCGGTGAGCCAAGTCTCTACTACGCCCTCGACTCCGGCGACCCGGATTTTGGACACCTCTTCAAGGTCCTGGCGGACTTCGACACAGTCTTACCCCGCAACGACGGCGTCGTCGCGGCCTATGGGCGCTACGTGGCCCAACTGGCCGACAGGGATGAAACGGTGATGCACTTCACCGCCGATGCAGTGGCCCGCCTGGCCGAACACGGCGCGCGCATCGCGGGGCGCAAGGATCGACTGACCGCGCGCTTCGGAAGACTCGCCGATATCGTCCGCGAGGCTTCCTTCGTCGCGCAACTCAGGAAGGCAGAGATCGTCGACCGCGAGCATGTGCACAACGCAATCCTACGCACGCGCCGTCGCGCCGACCTCCCGGCGCGTAACTACCGCGAGAACATCTCTGACGGCACGATCAACATCCAGACCTCCGGCACCTGTATCGGGCAGGTCAACGGATTGGCCACGATGACAGCAGGTCCATTGACCTTCGGTTTCCCCAGCCGCATCACCGCCACGATCGGTGCGGGCATGAGTGGGGCAGTCGATATCGAGCGTGAGTCGCAACTTTCGGGTCGGATTCACACCAAGGGCTTCCACATCCTGCGCGGCCTCCTGCGGCACCTGCTGCAGACGCAGCATCCCCTGGCATTCTCCTCATCGATCGCCTTTGAACAGAGCTACGGCGGCATCGACGGCGACTCCGCCTCGGGCGCGGAGATGTGCTGCATGCTCTCAGCCTTGACCGGTATCCCCCTGCGCCAGGATCTCGCCATGACCGGCGCCATTGACCAGCATGGGGCCATCCAGGCAATCGGTGGAGCGTCCGCGAAGATCGAGGGTTTCTTCGCCGTCTGCCGTGAACTGGGCCTTACGGGAACCCAGGGCATCATCCTGCCCCAGGCAAACGTACGCGACCTGATGCTGGACGAAGAGGTCGTTGAGGCCTGCCGCGAGGGTCGCTTCCATGTCTATCCCGTCCGGACGATTCAAGAGGCCCTGGAAGTCTTCACTGGTGTACCCGCCGGTGAACGAGACGAGCACGGCGACTATGCCAACGGCACGCTTCTTGCCACCGCCGTGGACAAGGCCTTTGACTACTGGAGCCTGGCCTCGGCTCACCCGGACATGTTTGAGGATGTGGCCGGCATCACCGAGAACGAGGAGAAGGGCCTTGAAGGCGCAGCGGCTGAACCGACAGCGGACTAGCCCGTAGTCCTTTTCTAATCCAGCTGGGCGGAGCTCCACTCGAATCGAGATCGATTCGAGTGGAGCTCCGCCCAGCTGCAATTTCAGTCGTCCATCAAGGCCTTGATCTCTTCCACGGTCCAGGCTGTCGTGCGGTCGGCGATCTCGGCCCGTAGCTCAGTCACGAAGGCTTCGCTAACGGGCTCCGCACCGTGCCCCCACTCTCGGCGGACGTAGGTCATGACCGCAGCGGCCTCGAGATCCGAGCCAGAGTAGGCGGGCATCTCCGCGTTCCAGGTCTCGCTGCCGAACTTGATTTCGCCACCGAGTCCGTGCAACAGAATGCGACCGAAGACATCCGGCTTCCCCAGGGTGTAGGGCGAGTTTCGCAGGGGCGGAGCCTTGCCTGGCTCGCCGAGTCCACTGGGCTGGTGACAAGCGGAGCAAATGTCGCGATAGATCGTGGCGCCGAGGTTGAAGAGTTCCCGCTCATTGCCCCTCAGGGCTCGCACTTCCTTGGCTTCATAGCCAGGCTTCCCGGGCCAAACCAAGGCGTCGTAGGCCGCATTTGCCTTGGGCACTTCCCCCTGAAGGTCCTCGGCACCGGACGGTTTCGCCCCCAGGAGTGTCGCCGTGGGCTTGCCATCGGGACCCTTGGGGCGTGCCGCCACAATCCCTTCGAAGATCGCTTCGGCTTGATAGAGCTGCCCCGTAAGGGCCAGCGCAATGAGGGCTTCAATCTCTTCGCCAATGCCCTGGCGTACAACGCAGCGAGCCAACTCGCGCAGAAGCTCCGGTCTACCCTCCGTCACCCTGTCCCACTCAAGATCGGAGAGGAGTCGACGGATGAAGGCTAGCTCGCGCTGGTAAAGACCGGTCAATAGGGCCGAACGCACTAGGCTGTTGGAGCAATCTTGCCGGGCGAAGACAGCCAGTTGATCATCCCCCGCCGAAGTCGCAGCCGAACCAAGGGAGTGCAGTACTTGCTGATACAGCCCCGCATCGGCGCCTTCGGCAACGGCGGCTGCCAGGGCGGTCAGCTTCGGATCACCACCAGCGATCCAGGGCTCCGCCACTCGCAAAGCGGCGTGCAGGACACGCGGGTCCGAATCCTGCAGGGCTTTTGCCACGAACTCTGGATCCAAGCCATTGGTTCCCGCAAGGGCCCAGAGGGCGTGCATGCGACCGAGGGGCTCAGGTGCATCCAAGGCGTGCGTGCGCATCAACTCCCAGGGTTCCCTCTGGTCCCCCGCCTCCTCCACCAGGAGACGCTGGGCGGTCAAACGCAGCATCGCGTTGGGGTGCGACAGGGCCCGCACCAACTCTTCCCAGGTAGCGTCCCCGAGGTCTGGTGTGTCGAAAGCCTCCACCCGCTCATCGACGACGCGCCAGATTCGTCCCTGGGAAGCCGGCCGGTCCAGCCCGCGATCCAGGATTTGAGCCCGCAGCCAACTCGTCAAGAAGATGCGGTGCTGAATAAGCCCGCGCGTGAAGTCCACAATGATCAACGACCCGTCCGGTGCCGTCGTCAGGTTGACGGGACGGAAGCGTTCGTCCATCGATGCCAGGAACTCCGTTCCTTCGTAGAACTGGTCCGCGCTTCGCTCAAGACCATCCTTCCAGTCGATGCGATAGCGTTTCACGAGATTCCCCGTGGGCTCACAGACAAAGGCATCATTCCCAACGACCAAGGGCGCACAGGCCGCCGTGAAGTTCCTCAGGGTGAAGTCGTCCCGCAGAGTGTTCTTCTGATAGCCCCGGTTCACACCCGTATTGACGCGCGGTGAATAGGTGGCCATGTCCCGCGCGATACGCACATTCGTCCCCCCGCCACGACCGTAGTTCGGATTCCGAAGGGCGTAGTGCGACGGAAACAAGTCCCCGCGCAACGGGTCGGAGTTTGTATCGAAGTAGGCGCGACCGAGGGCGTCCTGGGTCAGGCCCCACTGCCCACCGGAGGCCGTGCGTCCGATGACCCACTCGCCGTCCACACGCCTGTAGCGCTTGGGGGAATTCGCCATTCGGTACCAGTTGTCCACTTGGTACAGGAGCGAGTTGATCGCATGTTCGGGGTTATCCAGGCCGCCCAGCCCCGTGTCCACAACCTCGCTAGTGTCCGCCTTGCCATCCCCATCCGTGTCCGTCCAGAGGGTCAACTCGGGGGGAGCCAGTATCAGGCAGCCACCTTCAGTCGGGTGAATCGCGCGCGGCAAGACCAGTCCGTCGAGGAACACATCGCGCCGGTCCATGCGTCCGTCGCCATCCTCGTCGGTTAGGACGGCCACGCATCCGATCGGCTCCAACTCCCCCTCTCCATCGATGTTGGGCATGTAGCCCCGCATCTCACAAACCCACAGACGCCCGCTCTCATCGAAGACTGCGACCACGGGATCCTGTAGCAGCGGTTCCGCCGCCACCAATTCAACCCGGTAACCCGGGGCCACGCGGAATTGCGCCAGGGCCTCTTCGGGGGTAAGCACCGGCGCCGCGGGGATCTCAAGATCCTCCGGAAGCGGCGGCTGAACCTCGCCTTTGCGATCCCCGTTCTGGGCGGGTATCAGCGGGGCACAGAATAAGAGGGCCAATACGAACGCCACGCATCGCCCTAGCAAGCGATTGAAGAGAGGCACCGTCGCCATGGATATGCTTACCAACGTAGGAGTGCGGAAGCCCAAGTGAAACCACTGCCAAAGGTTGCCATAGACACGAGCTTGCCGCGCTCAAGCAGTCCGGCCTTGCGCGCCTCATAGAGGCCAATGGGGATCGTCGCCGCCGTGGTGTTCGCGAAGGCATCAACTGTGTCAAAGACCTTGTCCTTACCGACGCCCATGGCATCAGCGAACTTTTCGTTGATGCGCGCGTTGGCCTGGTGATTGATGAAGAGGTCCACATCGTCCGCCGTTACCCCGTTGGCCTCTAGGGCCTCGCGCGCCACCTCTGGCATGCGCCGAACTGCGTGGGTGAAGACCAAGCGCCCGTTCATTTGCGGGAAGGCAGCGGGCTCCGCGACCAACTCAGGTGGATTCCAGACCCGGTTGGCGGTTCCCGGCGAAGCCCATAGGAGGTCCTTTGCGAACCGGCCATCCGCATGCAAGTGGGTCGAATAGATACAGGACTCACTCGAGTTCTTTGCTTCGGCGCTTTCCACCTCCGTGGCGCTGACCACAACGGCTCCGGCGCCGTCGCCAAAGAGCACCGCCATGTAGCGGCCGCGATCGTTGATTTCCACGCACTTCGATTGCATCTCCGCCCCCACAACCAGAATATTCTTGTGCACCCCGGCGCGCACGTAGAGGTCGGCGATGGAGAGGGCATAGACGAATCCCGTGCACTGCTGCCGTACGTCCAAGGCCGGTACGCCCGCGGGAATATCCATCTTGGCCTGGAGGAAGCAGCCAGACCCGGGGAAGGACGCGTCCGGGCTCAGGGTCGCGAAGATGATCATGTCTATATCCGCCGGCACCAAGCCCGCATCTGCCAAGGCCTCCACACCTGCCGATGCCCCCAGGTCCGAAGTGCTCAAGTCTTCGTTCGCCTCAGCCCAGTAGCGCTGCTTGATACCGGTGCGCTTCTGCACCCACTCGTCCGAAGTATCCATGACCTCGCTCAGGTCATCATTGGTAACACAGCGCGGGGGCAGGGCAATTCCAAGGCCAGTGATCTTCGATCGTAGCATGGGGCAACAGGTTGAAATCGAGAGGAGACAGGGCGAGGGAGCCCCGGGAATCAGCACAGCGATGGCGCTACGCCAGTATAGCAGAGCTGCCCGCTAACCGAGAGGCAGCTCGAAGTCCGCGTGTTTCACCGGCGCACGGTGCTTCAGGCAATAAGGCACATTCCATAGCACCGAGAAGCCCGCCTTGCAGAGCACCCAAAATGCGCCCGGCGTCTCGCGCACCGAACGCCCGATTCCAATGGTCCCCGTGGCATCGGTAACAGAACCCTCTGCCTCCGATTTCGAACTGCGTAGGAGCACCTTTGTGACCACCAACCAAGGCAGGCGCACTAGGTCGCCCAGGGGCGCGTACTTCAACATCGAGAGGAAGGCGTTACGCGCGTGGAAGAACAGACTGCGCTTGCCCATCTGAATGCCAAAGGGCGTCTTGTGAAAGGTCTCGATGGCCGGGTCCTGACAGACGCGATAGCCGAGATTCAGGAGTCGACAGG
>JBLHLB010000076.1:0-13465 GCA_047618505.1 Planctomycetota bacterium | reverse complement strand
GGCATCGGGTTCCAGGGGGGCTCGGGGGGCGCCCCCGTCAACATGGTCCGCTGCCTGGGCCGAGGGTGCAAGGACTCCGAGAGACACGTCGAGTCCCAGGGGCGATTCGGCGCTACAATTCCCCGACTCTGGCGCCGACTCGGCGCTCACCCCCCCCCTTTTTACGCCCCATACATCTGATGTCCGACGTAGCTGAAGTTCGTGAGCGCCTGAAGCGCGTGATTGTGGAAAGCCTAATGCTGGAGGGTCTGGCCTCCGCGGAGATCGGCGACGACGAAACTCTCTTCGGGGAAGGTCTCGGTCTGGATTCCGTGGATGCCCTTGAGCTTGTCCTGGGGATTGAACAGGAGTTCGGCGTGCGCATTGGCAACGATGAAATGGATCGTAGCGCCTTCTCGACCGTGTCGACCCTGGGTGACTTTGTCCTCAAGGTCCAAGCGACCCAGAGCGCCAAAGCTTGAGTCGAGAGTGACGAGAGGACGGAGATGCCCCCCGCTTCCCAAACAGATACTCCCAGTGCCCAATCCCATGACTTGCATGGTGTTGTGGTTACCGGTCTAGGCGCGGTCACGCCCTTTGGTTGGGACTTGAAGTGCCTGATGGATGGCCTGCTTCTGAACGAGCGTGCCATCGATGAGATGCAATTGCTGGACCCTGCGGGGCATCGTACGTCTATTGCAGGTGAGGTCCGCGATGATGCGGAGGCTCTTCGATCGGGCGTATTCGAAGGGATGAAGACAAGGCAGTTCGCACGCCTGGCGCGTACGGACCGCTTCGCCTTGGCGGCGACCCACGAAGCCCTCGGACAGGCTCGACTCGAGCGTAGGGATTTGGTGTCCCTAGGCTCACGCGTCGGTCTCTTCTTTGGTTCGTCCACGGGGGCGATGCACGAGGGGGAACAATTCTTCGCGGAACTAGTCAAGGATCCGATGGCGAGCGCACGGCGGGAGACAATCTCACCGGGGCGTCTTTCTACCCAGCAGAACGATGGACCCGGCAACACCGTTGCGCGGCACTTTGGGGTCGGAGGTCCACACCTGACCTTTGCGACTGCCTGCGCCGCGGCGACCATGGCCATCGAAGCCGCTTGGCTGGCCTTTGCCGCTAACGAAATCGATGTGGCCATCGTTGGTGGTTCGGACGGGCTGTGTCACTTGACCTACGCGGGTTTCAATTCCCTGCGGGCCGTGAGCGCAAATCCCTGCCAGCCATTCCGCGCCGAGCGCGACGGCTTGACCATCGGGGAGGGAGCCGGCGTGCTCATCCTGGAGCGCGCGGGTCAGGCACGTAAGCGCGGTGCTCCCGCCCTTGCGCGCCTTCTATCCGCCTCCTCCAGTTGTGATGCACATCACATGACAGCGCCACACCCCGAGGGCCTGGGGATCGGTCGCGCGATCGAACGTGCCTTGGATCTAGCCGGCGCTCAACCCGCCGATGTCTCCTTTGTGAACGCCCACGGAACGGGCACGCCGCACAACGATGGGGCCGAGGCGGTGGCCTTTAGAGCGGTCTTTGGCGATGGTCTGGCCAAGCTCCCCGTGACTTCGACGAAGGGCGCTATCGGGCATCTGCTAGGTTCCGCCGGTGCGGTGGAAGCGGTCGTGACCGTGCGCACTTTGCAGTTATCTTCCGTACACCCGACGCCGGGTTTGCCGAGTGTTGACCCCGCGCAGCCGCTGGACCTAGTGCGCGGGCGTGCACGAGCTCTCGAGAATACAAACATCGGCCTGTCCACGAACCTGGCCTTTGGGGGCGCCAATGCAGCGCTGCTCTTCGGGGTCTGCTCCGGGGCCGAAATGCCAAGCTCCAAGGTGGTCGACGGACCTAAACCAACGCCCTCCGTGGTCATCACGGGCCTTGGCCTTGTGGGGCCCTTCGGGGTCGGAGCCGAGGCACTGGGTGAAGCCCTCGCGCAGGGTCAAGTTCCCCAGCAGGACACCGATCGCTCCCGCGGATTCCACCTGGGGGGCTCCGCGCAAACGGCGGGACTCCTCGACCAGACGCAACTCAAGGGTTGGCTTGATCCACGCAGCTCGCGGCGCATGAGTTTGCCTTCGAAACTCGCCGTTGCCGCGGCCCGTATGGCCCTGGACGACGCGGGCCTGGAACGGCAAGCGCTCGCTGGACGAGATGCCGCCGTCGTGCTCGGCACGGCCTTCGGCCCCACGGCATTCAGCCTTCGCATCCTCGACCAATTGCACAAGGGCGGCCCAGAATCGGTCTCGCCCTTCCTCTTCATGGAATCGGTGGCGAATGTACACGCGGGGCAGGTAGCCCTCGACAATGGGCTCGTCGGACCCAACGCAACGATCGCGCAGCACGAAGCTGGGACATTGCTGGCGGTCGCCCAAGCCCAGACCTACTTAGCCTCCGGCGCAGCCTCCCTGGCCCTGGCGGGTGGCGTTGAGGAAATGGCGCCCATCACCCACGCGATACTAGACCGCTTCGGCGCGCTCTCCCGCGGAACGGGCGGCGACCCAGAACAGGGGCGACCCTTCGATCGGAATCGTGATGGCTTTCTCGCATCAGAGGGGTCGGTGGTTGTCGTGTTAGAAAATGAGGCCGTGGCCCAGGCTCGCGGCGCTCGCATCCTTGCGCGCCTACGTGGCTCGGTGCGTGCCTCGGATGCAACGGCCTCGGCCCAGAGCTGGGGGCACGATCATGAAGGCTTGGCGCGCGCTCTCCGCGGCGGGCTCGCACGCCAAGGCATCGATGTGAAATCAATCGATCGTGTTGTCAGCGGTGCGAACGGTTCCGCCAAGGGCGACCTGCTCGAGGCGCGTGTTCTGCGGGAGGTTTTCGGTGCGGACCTTCCGCCGGTCGTGGTCCCCAAGTCGGTCACGGGCGAATACGGCGCTGGTCTCCTCGGGGCGGCGGTCTTGGCCGTGGGCAACGAAACAGCATGGCCAACACCTGGCTTCGAGGTGATCGATCCCGACTGTTGCCTTCGACCCCACGACGGTCGCGCTCTTGCGCCTGCTCAACGCGTGCTGGTTTCCTGCCTCTCGGCCGCGGGCTCTGCCTGTTGGCTTGTGCTCGACGCGCCGGGGATCGCAGAAGGCGCCCAGGACCAGGGGGGGGCAAACGCATGAGTCGCTCCCGAGGTCACGTTGCCGCCACGATCCCCGCCTATGACGCGGTTCGTTCCGTTGGCGATATTGTCGCCCGTGCGCGCAGGCTTTTCGAAGTAGTGCTCGTTGTGGACGACGGCTCGGGCGATGGGACTGCGGATGCGGCTCGCGCCGCCGGCGCCGAGATCGTGCTGTCCCACGCCAGGAACCAAGGCAAGGGAGCGGCGTTGCAGACCGCCTTCGATCGCCTTATCGAGGACGGCTTCGACGCAGTAGTGACCATTGATGCGGATGGCCAGCACCTCCCGGAGGAGGCACCAAATCTGCTCGAGGTCTGGCGCCAGGGCGCGGACATGGTCCTGGGAGTACGGCACGAACTCTTTGGCCAAATGGGCCAGATGCGCCGCATCAGCAACAAAGTTTCCTCGCGCTTGATCTCCTTCGCAGCGGGGCAGAGTCTCTCCGACGTGCAGACGGGCTTTCGCCTCTACGACCGCAGCGTTTTGGAGGGGGTGGGACTACGCGAATCTGGCTTCGAGGCGGAGAGCGCCGTAATCGTTCGCGCCGTACGCCGCGGCTTCAGCGTTGCCTCCACACCAATTCTCTTGGGTTTTGCGGACGGCCGCTCTACCAGTCACTACCGCCCGGTGGTGGACTCACTGCGCATTGCCAAGGCCGTGGTGCAGGCGCGCATGGAGCGGGTGCCTTAGTGTCGTCCGCGGACGGTACAACCTCTGGGAGCACCGAAGAAATCAACGCCCATGCACCCCGTGTGGGGTTCTTCAAGCGTGTGCTCGGTCCCCTTCACTATTCAGGGGTTTTCTGGCTGCGGTTCCACTACAGCTTGGTGACGAACGCCCCGGATTGGGTGATCGCCTGCGCCAACTGGTTCTGCGTGCGTAGCTGCTATGTCCTGCTGCCGAGTGTGCGTCGAGCTTTGGCCACCAATCAGGACCTGGCAATGGGGTCGGTAAGTCCACGCCAGACGCGCAAGCGCGTCCTTAAGAGTCTCGATGCCTTCGCCTGGTGTTTGGCGGAGCGCTGGGAACGCTTCGAGGGCAGCAAGCCCATCGAACTGCGCTACGAGGGTCGTGAACACTGTGAAAAGCTCCTGGCTAGTGACCAGGGGATCCTCATGATCACCGGGCATGTTGGTATGTGGGAGGCCGCCTCGCGCGTCGCTGCTGATGAGTCAGCGCGGGAAGTTCACCTCGTTCGCGAACGCGAAATGGACGCCGGTGCCCAGTCCTTCCTGGAGAAGCTCCTGGCCCGCAGTAAGTGCACCAAGTACGTCACGCACTTCGCCGACGACCCCGTGCTGGGGATCGAGCTAATGAACGCCCTGCGCGATGGCAACCTCGTTGCCCTCCAGGGTGATCGGCCCCGTCGTGGGGGACGCTCCCTGGAGGTGAAGGTCTTTGGCAGGACCTGCCATGTCCCGGATGGCCCCGCGATATTGGCACGTAGCACCGGATGCCCGCTGCTCCCCGTCTTCGCCCGGCGCGAGGGTCGTCGCCGCTACGTGGTGCGCTTTTTTGAGCCCCTCATCAGTTTGCACACCAGGGATCGCGCCGCTGACAACCGTACCTTGATTGACGCCTATGTCCGCGATCTGGAGAGTGCGATCCGCACCGCTCCCGAGCAGTGGTTCAAGTTTGGCGGTTGATAGGCACGCCTAGCGTTCGTCCCCAAGGGCCACCAGCTCCAGCATCGCATCGCCGAAGGCATGCCCCATGCGCAGGTGCCAGATAGCACTGCCAAGGTAGTGATACATGTGGTCGGAGCCGGTGAGCTCCCACTGCTCCACGTTCTCTTTCCAGGTGGGATAGAGGGTCTCGGCTGCCCTGTCGATCAGGACATCGGTACGCACGGCGACCACGTTGCCGGCGAAGTCGGGCAGCGCTGCCATCGAAATTTGTGCCTCTTGGATAACCAGCATTGGGCCCTTGGCGGGCTCGGATCCATTCTGTCCCATGACACCGATCACGAAGGGCAACTTGGGTGCCTTGAGATCGCGGCGCACGTCTCCGATGAAGTGCCGCATATTAGATGCGTACTCGGCTTCTGCACCGCCATATTGATCGTTCCAGCCCTGGAACCAGAGAAAGCCGGAGAGCTCGAGCTGCATGCCCTTCAACTGCGGAAATAGCGTTTCAACGCCGGCGAAGGTCTCCGTGATTTCCGCCATCATCTGGCGGTAGGACGTTCCGTAGCCAGCCTTGATCGTCTCCATAGTCGGCAGGGGATCGCTGCGGCCGGATTCAGTGTTGCGTTCCTCGACGCGCTTCCGGGCCTTTGCGAGTTCCGCCTGCAGAATGTCGTCGGCCGGGAACCCAGCGGAGGGAGAACGAAACTTCTGAACGAGGGAATGCCCGCCCCAGGCCGTCTTGATGAGCAATACAGGTTCATCAAAATTTTCCGCCAGGACTGCCCCAAACTCCAACTCGACGCCCGTGCGCCCGGGTGATCCATATCCGATCGTCAGGTTGCCGTGCCGCCCCAGGTACTTGATAAAGGCGTCATCGCGCTCGATCCACTGGCCATCCTTACGGTGCTGAGCAAAGAGCTCTGCTGTCGCGTCGTTGGTCGCCTGGTGCTCCCATAACTCGTTCTTCGCCTTGCCTTCCATGTTGGACTGGCCCGCGAGAATGAAGACTCGGACCGTGCCTTCGGAGGCTCTCAAGCTGGGCGCGAGTAGAGAGAGGAGGGCAAGAGTGATCAGTGCGCGTAGATGGTGGAGGTGCATCGTGAATTTCTGTGTCGAAAGTGCTGCTACGGAAGTGCCGGTAGGAGGGGGCAGTAAAGGGAGGCAGTAAAGGATGTGAGGAGCGTCCTCAATCCTCGTCGGTCGGACTGCGGGTGACTTCGTACTGAAGCGTGCCCTGCTCATCAAAGAACTGAAACCGGGCGGTGGGAGAGCGGTCATGTTCTTCGACTGTGACGCGCAAGAATCCGCCCGAAGCGCGCGCCTGAATGTATGGCTGTTCGGTCAACCCTTCAGGATCCGTAGATGCGGGATCCCCAGGTTTACGTCCTTTTCTGGCATTTGCGTCCACAAGCGCGCCGCAGGAGAACTCCTCCACGCCACTAGAATGAATCGAGTGGTACTGCCAGTGGCGGTCACCGCAAATCACGTAGACATCCTCAAGCTTCGACCGCTTGAGCCAGGCGAAGAAGTCATCACCTTCCCGCCGAAAGCCCCTATGGTTGACGTGATTGTCGCGCTTGTACGCATCATCTGGCCCGACCATTGGCGTAGGGTGAATGATGATCTTGAAGGTCGCGTCACTCGCCAGCAAGGACTCCCTTAGCCAACGCTCCTGTTCCGCACCCCAGAGGGTCTTTGTCGGCCCATCGGGCATGCCGTTGGCACTACGGAAGTCACGACCCTCGGGTAGCCAGATCTGGGCGTGCTTCGTCAGCCGGTGCGTCCGATAGGTCTTGGCCTGTGGGTCAGCCGGATTCGTAACGGGAAGTTGTTCACGGAAGACCTCGATCCCATCAATGTGTGATGGCGCCCCATTGTTGAAGGGGTCGGAATCGTTGAGTCGGTAGTCATGATCGTCCTTTTCCCAATAGGTAGGAACGATGGCGAATAGCTCTTGGAATCTCGCCTGCGCGAATTGCTGATGCCATTTCGCACGCATCTCGCTCCGCGTGCGCGCGATGTGGCTATCAAGTCGGTCGTAGTAGACGTTGTCTCCCGTCCCAACAAAAAAGTCGGGCCTCAAGTCGAGGATCGAGGCGAGAGCGGGATAACCAAGCTCCCTGTCAGGCCCCGTGTAGGCGTTGGCCGCCTTACCGTTTCGCCCCAGGTGGAAGTGGTCATAGTTCATCCCCGTGACCACGACGAAGGAGACGGGCTGGACCGAGTCTGGCGAGAGAGTTCGAAAGGTGCCAATAGAACCGTACTGGCGCCCTTTCACAGTTCTCAGGACGAGCCGATAGGAATAGCGCGTGTCTGCCGTCAAGCCATCGACTGCTACCTTGATGAAGTAGTCGTTGGACTCTGTTGACGACACACTCTTCGTCTTCAGCGGCTGCGCGAAAGTCTCCCCCGTCCAAAGCTCGAAGTGCCCCTCGCATTCGATGCCCGCCGATTGGGGATTGCGCGGACCTTCTGCGGAGACGATTCGGGCCTGCAGGATCACCCCGGATGGCGTGACCTCACCCGCCATCTGCGACTGCACTTGAATCTCGCCCGGACTCACAAGTGTGACGGCTGCAAGCGCGGCAAAGTGAAGTATGAATAGCATTCCTGGCACCCTACGTCACAACTGCCCCAGGCCCATCTCGTCCCTTGTTCCTTTTTGAACCACGTGCTTCCCCTGGGCCGTAGGCGAGGCCCTGGGGGAACCAAAGGCGGGCAACTGTTATTGCTCGACCTGCCGAGGCCACCTGGACCGGGGGATCCCCAGGCTACTTGTCGGACTCGACCGCTTGCTTCCAATCCACCTGCATCCCATCAATCGCCAGGGCGCGCGCGACCGTCAGAATGTTGTTGGTGGCGATCTCCATGTGGGCGAAGTCGAGGGTCTCGGTCTCATCGCTGGCGTGGTGATAGTCGTCGTGCATGCCATAGCTTGAGAGCGTCTGCCCCATGATGCCGCGGTTGACGAAGGCGATGTTGTCGGAGCGTTGGTAGAAGTTCTGCTCCGGGCGCGGGTCGCGTTGGACAGGTTGGTTCGCGCCGGCGAGTTGTGGGCCTAGGGTCGTTTCGTCCCAACCCGTCAACCACAGGTCACCGGGTCCAGGCATCAGATCGTCCGGACGGCCGATCATCTCAATATTTAGGTTGTAGTAGGTCTGCTCCAGGGGAACGACGGGGTTGTCGAGGTAGTGCTTAGTCCCGAGCAATCCGACTTCTTCGCCCGTGGCGAGCATAAAGATGATTGTGCGGGCGGGGGTCTCGCCCTGGGCAAAGGCCTCTGCAAGTTCGAGTACGGCTGCGACACCGGAGGCATCATCGTCGGCACCGTTGAAGATGCGATCCTCGTCGGGCGCGTCCTCTGTCGGTTCTCCGCGCGGCCCGATGTGGTCGTAGTGGGCGCTGATGACGATGGTTTCCTTGGCGAGTTCCGGGTGTGTGGCAGTGCCCTTGCCGCGCAGGATTCCCAGGACGTTTTGGCAGGAACGGTCAGCCACCGTTGCATTGGACATCAGCTTCACGCTGACGACTTCAGACTCGAAGAAAGCCGCCAGCAACTTGCCGCTGGCGATGACCTGATCTGCGGGGTCAGGGCCAGACGGCACTAGCGAGAGTCGACCCCCGCGCATGGAACGGGCACGACCTTCGCGTTTGGAGCCTTCCAGAACCAACAACCCAAACTCCTCTCCGCGACCGAATCCTTCTGCCTCTAGCCAAGCGTAGGCCTCTGTGCGAAGTCCGGGTACGAAGAGGGCGCATGCAGAACGCTCTGCGGCATCCGGGATGTTCTCGGTCGACCGCATAGCAAGGCTGCGCTCAGTATCAGGAACACCGTTCACGCGTAGGCGAAAGTCTGTGCCCTGCTGCGCCGTCCAGGAGCTTCCGTCGCGCATCTCCACCACTAGTGTCGGGTTCTCTTCGAAGGAGTAGTCCACGAGGGGTACGCGTTGAAAGAACGTGCCGTCGTCGCCAATGGGAGCTACGCCCGCATCCTTCAGGGCGGCGGCGATGTAGCCCGCCGCCAGCTTGGCTTCCTCCGACCCCGTCCTGCGTCCATTCAGTTCATCCGACGCGAGGAAGCTCACATGGTCTTCGAGCTCCTCCCCCGTAATCCCAGCAGTGGGTCCAGCAGTGGGTCCAGCAGTGGGTCCAGCAGTGGGTGTATCGGAGGCGGGCTGGATCTGCCCGGCTGCGGTGGACGAGAGGGCGAAGAGGACGGCGAGGGAGATTGAACTCTGGAACATGCCCCCAGCCTACAGCGATCCAATCCCACCTGCGGCTAGGCTTCGCCCCTTTACAGAATCCGACTAGGGAACCCAGGTGCCCAGTTGCACGCTCGCCAATAGATCGCCTGCGGCGTTGCGCAGGGTGCCCGCGTAGTTACGAAGGGGGGCAGCGACAGTCGTCTGACGTGCCTCGATGAAATACTCCTGGTCCGCCGGGAGCCGCTCGGTGGTGAACCAGGCGTCCTTCACATTGACGAGAAATCCGCGCCCTGCTTCGGCCGCGTCACTGCCACCGCCCGGTTCGCCTTCGCCGTGGGCGGCGCTGGCCTGGGCGCATAGTTCAATGGCGAGCAGGGCGGGGATTGCGTTGGCTTGGCCATCCTTTGGCCTCGATCGGAAGGCACTCGTGGCGGGGATAATTGCGCGGCACAGGACCGACTCAAGGTCCCGGGCGAGGACGTCCTGGATCATGAGCGCTGGGCCCTCATGGGGGAGGGAGGGCGCGGGCTCTGACGGGCCATTTGCTGCTAGTTTCGCAAGCGCCGACGTGGGGATCTGCGGCGCACTGACGTTCTCAAATCCGAAACGCCCCTTGGTGCCCGCCTTGCCGTCGACGCTCACCGAAAACCCGATCGAATCGGGACCCTGCATCAACTTGATCTGTAGCTTCGCTTCGGGCGTGATCGTCCCGCGCAAACGCAAACCACGAAGGCTACTCGGCCGGCCGCCAAAATCTGTGTGGGCATCCCCGAGTTTTGCGATCAGATCAAGCAGAGCTACGGCGGGCAGAGTTGGAAAGCGCGGGAAGTGTCCCCGAAAGAATGGGCAATCGGAGGGCACCTGAACATCGACCACAAGGCCGCCTTCGACGGGCTCAGATCCAAGGATCGTGAAACTCATGCCGCTTAGCCCTGGACCGGGCGTGTGTCCACGGAGCTCGACTCGACCTTCGGCTTCTTCACGCCCCGGAGGTAGAGCGGCAAGCCAGAAAACTCGACTCCGATCCAGCGCCGTAAGCCGCGCAGGATGGCGCGTAACTTGAATGCTCCCAATTCGAATTTGAAGGAGAGCAAGCGCGAACCAACGGCGCGTCGACCATAGATGCCGTGCTTCTTCCGCAGACGTGCGTGGAACACCAAACGGCGGTGAAAGAAGCGCAGGGTGCGGAAGGCCAGGGTCGCCTGCCAAATCGGACGGCCAAGGGGTGGGAAACGCAGCTCCTCTAGATCGTCAAAGGCGGGGCGTAGGACGCCGAGGAAGTACATTGCCGTGTCGATGTCGTAGGCGGCCGCCAGGAGCTCGGGGTCGCCGAAGATCTCGTACTTGTTGCGATAGAGCGCCTCGTACTGCCGCTCGTAGGACAGTTTGAAGGCGGTGTTGTGACGTTCGATCGTCTCCGCCAATTCGCCCTCCGTCGAATCGTGGGAGAGCGCCTCCTGAATGATGCGCGCCGTGGCGTAAACCGAATAGGCGCAGTGGTCCAACCCCGGGCTATAGAAGGGATCCAAGAACGCTGCCGCGTCACCTACGAGCGCCCAGCCTGGCCCCATGTACTGCGAAGCGCAGTAGGGGAGGTGCCGATAGGTACGGAAGTCATCGGCATCGAGTTCGGCGTCCTTCAGGAGATCGCGCAGGCCGTCGACCCTGCGCACGTATTCCTCGAAGCGTGGTCGCAGAGACCCTGAACCAGGTAGATCGACGAGCTTCTCGTTGTGCACTAATCCGATGCTGGTTTGGCCACCGGAAAGTGGGATCACCCAGGTCCACCAGCCTTCACCGAGGAAGTGATTCGTGCCCAGTCGGCGCGAGCAAGCGACCGGCGGTAGCCGTGTCGGGTCGACACCGTTGACGTCAACCATCTCCGAGCTATCGAGATCCTTGACGCCGTCCCAACGGGCCCAATAGGCAGTCGTCGGGTGACTGGCGAGTTTCTCGCGCAGGCCGAGCTTCTTTGATAGGAGCCCATGACGTCCGGTGGCGTCCACGACCCAGCGCGCGCGAACGAGTCGTTCCGTCCCGTCGACCTCCAGGGCGAGTTTGGTTTCCTGTCCCAGACTCGTAGCCGTCACGACGTCGATCACCCGTGCGGGGCGTAGCAATTCACAGCCCGCGTCGACGGCCCGTTGCAGAAGCATTTCGTCGAACTTGGCGCGGTCCAGCTGGAAGCTCGGGATATCGGGCAGCGCGGAGGGTCCCAGCTCGGTCATCTCCGCCAAGCTGCGCTGTTGCCCGTCCGTGGTCCAAAACCGCAGCCCATGCTTGGGCATGTGTTCACGGCAAAGGTGATCCCAACAGTCCAGGGCGCGCGTGAGAAAGAGGGCCGACAGTTCGACGGTTGCCTCACCCACCTTGGAGTCAAATTCCTGGGACGACTCGACGATCAGAATGCGGGCCCAGGGCAACCAACGCTTCAGGAGGATCGCCGTTGATGCTCCGGAGAAAGAGCCCCCCATCACCACAATATCTAGGGGTCCTTCGCGTCCGTCCGAGGACTCGATTCCCTGGGAATCCAGCTCTTCGGCCGTCTGCCATTTGCCCTTTGAGTCGGCTTGCTTCACTTCCGTTGACTGTCCTCGGCGCCCCGTCTGGGGTGAACTCTCTGGGGTGAACTCTCTGTGATGAACGCTCTGTGATGATCTCTCTGGGGGGCTAGCTTAGCGCGCCAGTCCTTCAATCTCGATCAAGAGCTCGTCCCTGCAGATAGGAGCCTTAACCCAATGCACAGACGCGCCTGCGGCGAGCCGGGGCATGAGCCGCTCTTGAAACTGTGCCAAGTGTTCAGGGTGCTTCACGAACACACGCAGTTGGCTTAGGTCCCGCAGGGGCTCTTCCGGATTGGCCGTGCTCGCCTCCCGCAGGAGTGCCTCCAGGTTAGCGAGGGTCTCGTCGAGCTGGGCCAGGGGATCTCCCGGGTGCAGGCTTTCGCAGCCGATGATGCTCGCAGTGCCGCTGACTAGGAGCTGGCCGCCGAGCTCTGGCCCTAGGCGCGTCGCCCGAGCAAAGGACGGTGAGCACGGTCCGTAACGCTCTGGGTAGCGCCAGGCTTCCTCCTGGCGCGGATTCGAAATGCGCGTGCCCGGTGTGCGTGCGGCCAGGAAAAGAACGATGCCTCGATTGCCCGTGGCGCCCACGGCGCTTGCGGCTGAAAGGTGGGTGGGGAAGTCCTGACCGAGTTCCGCCTTCATGGCTAGGGAGCGCGCGCGGCAGAAGACCATGTAGCGATCGATGGTCTTGCCGTCCTCGCGCAGTACTTGATTGATGTCCGGCACCGCGTTCCAGACGCGCACCAAGTGCATGTCTTCTTCGCGTAGCAAATCCAGGAGCGCGCGGTAGGTCGCCGTAACAGAAGGGCCCAGGGGATCGCTGTCGAAGAGAGCGGCTCCCGCAAGGACATCACCTGCGCGCAGGGCCTGGACGGGGCCGCATTCCATGGCGCGGGCGCTGGAGCGGGCGGGCCGACCGGCGGGCAGGCGCAGGCTCCAGACATCGGTGGCACCGCTGTAGCCCTGGATCGACGGAAGTGGAGCCATGGGGAGGGCGACGCACATGGCACCGGTCGCATGGTCGCGCTGCAAGCCCGCCTCGGGTCTATGGCACACGCGGAGCAGGGGTACCCCGGGCAAGCTGGAGAGATTCGGCGTTGCCCCGGTCGCGTCGGGCGCGAGCGTTTCGCAGATCAAGCCAAGCCGGTGCCCGGGATCAACCGGCTCAATCGAATCAGGTTGATCCCGGGGGGCGCAGCTTTGATCGCCGTTGTCCTTCGCTTTGGTCACACTCGTCTCAAACATCTTCGGGCAGGACTCCAACGGACGGTCCCATCGACAGACATGGTAGGTAGGCGGGCCAGGGTCGTCTATGCCTGGCCCGTGGGGTTCTCCGGGCTAACGCGTCGGTTGAACCGGCTGAGTCCAGGCGCTCTCGACCTCCTTGGCGCCCGGGGGATCGTTCTGGGGGCGCGGGTGGTTGCGCGAGGATGTCACGGTAGCACGCACAAAAAGCTCGTCTCCGCTGGCGTTGAAGACCGCCGGGTCCGCCGTGGTAGTGCCCAAGGTCTTGACCTGCCAGCTGCCGTCGGCGTCTTTGACCGCACCCGTGAAGGTCGTCTCGTAAGTCACGCCTTCCTCGGTGTCGATGTCCACCGTCAGACTGTTGCCCGTGAAGCTCAAGTCGCTGAGGGTGACGCCGGAGCTACCGTAGAAGTCGCCGCGGCGCATGGCGTTGACGATGGCGTTAGCCTCTAAGCTCTCTGAACGAACCATGACCCAGCCGCGCTGCATGCTGGCGCGGGCGGGGGCGACCTCATGGTGGTGATGGGAGTCGTCTGTAGCGAAGCCCAAGGCCAGGGGTTGCCCGATGATGCCGCGACCCACGTTGACCTCATCCCAGAAGTCAACGATGGATTGGTGATCCTCATCGCCGGCCTCGCGCGTGGAGGGGTGTCCGTTGTAGATCTCAACGAAGGCTTCGCCTTTCAGGCTCATGAAGTCTTCGGAGCCGCGCACGGCCCACTGGAAGTTCGG
>JBLHLB010000075.1:0-13470 GCA_047618505.1 Planctomycetota bacterium | reverse complement strand
CTCTAACCTGGAGCATGGAGTGCGACTCCAAGTCGGCGGCCTGCTCCCGGAGGAAGACCCCAGCCGCTTCAAGGGAAAGGGCGTTCTTAGGGGCGAAGTTGTTTTGCCCCAGGGATTCGAGCTGGAAGTCCCTTGGACCCTGGTCGTCGGAGCCAGCTCCTGGCTTATTGGATCCGAGACGGCCGTGGATCGACGCATCGAATTCGCCGCCGGCGAGCGCAGTTTCCAACTCGAGAACCTGCCCCTCGCGGGATATCAGCTGAGCGTGCAAGTCACCGGTTGGTCGGGCAACCCCGCCCACGTTCTCCTGCAGAAGCGCGACTCCAACGTCTTCGTCACGATCCCCCTGGAGCGCAACGGGACCATCGAAGGCAGTCTCTTTCGGGACAATGGCGTGGGCGCTGAGGGAATCGCCGTACGCCTCGAGCCGCTCACAGGGAGTCGCGCGACGGACGCTTTTGAGTCCACAATCGATATCAACGGGCACTATCGCTTCGAGGCCGTGCCCGACGGGGCCTGGCGTCTAATCTTTGGTCCGCCTACGAGTCCGCTCCTTCCGGAAACCCTGCTCGAACTGCAACGCTCGGGGATGGTCCTTGTGCCGCAGACGCTGCCGCCCCTGGGTTGGTTTCGGCTGGTCGTTGTTGACCCCGCGGGGATTCCAGTCGCCGGCGCAACCATCAGCGGCTCCTGCAAGACCGGTGGCGTGGTTCGCGGAGAGACCGATCAGTACGGCGTATTTGTGGGTCGCAACACGCCCCCCGGACATTGGGTGGTGCGGGTTTCCCACAAGGATCACGGCAGCATTCGCAAACAGTTCGTGGTCGACCTAGAGGACCCCTACGAAAACACTGTTAGTCTGCTCAGATGAGCACGGGTTACTCGACTGGACGATTGTGTAGGTGAGTACGAGGGGGGAAATGAGTACGGACGGGCACGGGTCGCGGGCCGGGCTGCGCGAGCTTCTGATGCTTGCCTGGCCCGTTGTGTTGTCCTACACCCTGAACAACACCTATCGCATCAACGATCAGTTCTGGATCAAGGGACTCGGGCCAGCGGCCCAGGCCGCCATCGGCGCGACGTTCTTTGTTCAGATCATGAACTTCGCCGTGGTCTTCCTGGCCGTGGGTGGGACCCTTGCCTTGGTCAGCCGAGCCATCGGAGCCCAGGCCCCTGAGCGACGCGACTCCTTTATTCGCCACGCTCTGCTCCTTGGCATCCTGCTCGGATTGATACTGACCTTCGCGGTTCCGCCTCTGATTCCGGGGATCGTCGCCTTGTTCGGACTAGGGGGTGAGGCCGCTGCCCAGGCGGAGAGCTATCTCGCGACCATCTACTTGTATATGGCGCCCATGGTGGTCTTCCCGGTCACCGATTCGATCTTCATCGCCCGCGGGAACACGCGCGTACCGATGACCTTGCAGGGCATCGCGGTGGCAGTCAATTACTGCCTAAACCCGATTCTTATCTATGGAGCCCGGGCGGCCGAAGTCATGGATGCGCCGGGCGTCAAGCTTTTCGCGAGCATCGCCGACTCCTTTGGAATCGAGGAGGGCTACGGTGTGGCAGGCGCCGCGATGGCAACTGGAATCGCACGGACTGCGGTGCTCATTTCGGCTCTGCTGATCCTTCGCTACACCTACGGCACCCGCCTGATCGGTCGTGGCTGGCCGCTTTGGCACCGCATGATTTCGATCGTGAAAATCAGCGCACCCGCATCGCTTTCCATCGCGGTTTATTCGACGGCCTATTGGTTGCTTCTTTCCCTGGTGCTGTCGAAGCTGGGGGACGCCGTGTTTGCCGGGCTTGGCATTGGCTTCCAGGTATTCGAGGGTCTCTCTTTCCCCTGCTACCTCGGCGTCGCCATGGCCGGTGCCTCCCTAGTCGGTAAGGCCATCGGCGCGCGCGATCGCGCGCAGGCGCTCAATACTGTGAGGCTGATTCGCCGCGTGGCTCGGATCATGGGCTTCTGCTGGAGCGCGATCTTCGTGTTATTTGCGTCCTTCGTGGCCAACCGCTTTAGTGACGACCCCGACGTGCGACGGGAGACCGTGCGCTACGTAATGATCCTGGCCATTAGCCAGTGGTTTGTGGGCGCGGAAACAACGAACGAGAAGGTGCTCCTGGGGGCCGGCTACACCAAGCCCCAACTCTGGATCGCGCCCTTGGGGAACCTCCTGCGCGTGCCCCTCGGATGGTTCCTGGCCCTCACCATGGGACTGGGTGCCACGGGCGTTTGGATCGCCATTGATGTGACGTCCCTCCTGAAGGCGTTCCTGTTCTGGCGCGAAGTGGAATATGGGCCCTGGCTCGACCGGGCCTTTTCCCAGGCGGACCATGATGACGCTCGTGAACTGATCGATTGAGGTCCCTGGGCGAGACTTAGGGGGAACTCTAGTCCAGGCTGTCGAGAGCTTGAACCAGGTCTTCGATCAGGTCCCCGGCATCCTCGATCCCACAGGCCAGGCGGACGAGGCCGGGGAGTAAGCCGAGCTCCTCGCGCTCCCCTTCGCTCAGGTGTCCGTGAGACATGCTGCGCGGACGGCTTGCGAGACTCTCGACACCACCGAGACTGGCGGCGTTGGCAAAGAGCCGAAGCGCATCCACGAAGCGCAATGCGGCCCCGTCCCCGCCTTCGAGGACGATGGAGAAGAGTCCCCCGTTGTATTGCAGGAGTGCCTTCGCGAGGCCTTGATACGGACTCGAATCCAGACCGCAGTAATGCACGCTCGCCACCGCCCCGCGGCCTTCTAAAGCCCGCGCACAGGCCAGGGCGTTCGCGCTTTGCCGCTCGATGCGCAAACCAAGGGTCTTCATTCCCCGCTCCAACAACCAGGCCGCCTGGGGATCCATGCAGGCGCCGCCCTGGGTACGCCAATCCAAGAGGCCAGCCATGCGTTCCTCTGAACCAGAAAGCACACCGCCCAGGACATCGCTATGCCCAGACAGGTACTTCGTGGCTGAGTGCATCACGACGTCCACATCAAGCTCAAGCGGGCGTTGCCCGAGGGGGCTCGCCAGTGTCGCATCAACGGCGACGATGGCTCGCGGACTGAACCTCTGTGTCAAACCGACAACCAGTGGCAAGTCGGTCACCTGGGTCAGGGGATTGCAAATGCTCTCGCAGAAGACCAAGGCCACGTCGTCCTTCGTCCCGAGCGCCCGTTCCAGCTCTCCTTCCACGTTGAGCTCCACTTCCACCAGGGTCGCCCCCAGGACTGGAATCATGCGGCGCAGGAGCTCGGTTGAGCCTCCGTAGATCGCCCTCGATGTGATCACTCGGTCCCCTCTTCGGACGCTCCCGAGAAGCAAGGTTTGCAGGGCCGCTTGCCCCGAAGAAAACAGCAGCGAGCGGTCGGCTCCCTCGATGTGGGCAAGGCGCTCTTCCACTGCACGCACCGTCGGGTTCATTTCCCGGGCGTAGACCAGCACCTCGGATCCGCCGCCCAGGCGAGCTTGATAGACCTCCTCGTCCAGGTGGTGGATCACACTTCTGACCAGGGGCAAGACGACGGCGGCTCCCACCTGGGGCCTGGGCGCGCCGGCATGTACGGAGGCGGTGGAGGGTCGCATGGGAACTCGGGGTGAAATCGGTGCTTGAGGTGGCCGTGGGGACTGTCGCCCAGGAGCCAGGGAGCGTAACCTAAGCGGTCAGACTACTGGGTAGCCAGGGGTTCCGGGATGGCGTGAACAGGCCCCGGATTGTCCCCTCAGTGCTTATGCCCAATCAAGTACTGACCCCCAAACGATATTGAACGGAAGACAGTATTGAACGGAAGACAGTATTGATCGCAAGACTGGGTCAATCACAAGAACTGTACCGCTCCCGTGTAGCACCCCCAATCCGCGTCCACCCAGCACAAGCTCCCATGGCCGTCCAACCCATCCTCGACCTCAATTCCCTGGATCGCAAGACCGTGCTCCACGACAGGGAAGCGCTCTACGCCCTGCTCCCCCAGCGAGGCACTTTCTCCCTGGTGGACGGCGTCCTGCACATGGACATGGAGAACAACATCATCGTGGGTTACCGCGATGTGCTCCACGACGAATGGTGGTGCCAAGACCACATTCCGGGCAATCCGATCTTCCCCGGTGCGATGATGGTTGAAGCTTCCGCGCAGCTCGGAACGTTTCACTTCTACCACTGTGAGCCCGGGCAGATCGGCGCTTTTATCGGCTTCACGGGCATCGACAAGACGCGCTTCCGGGGCACTGTGTCCCCCGGCTGCCGCCTCTACTTCATCGCCAAGGCCCACCGCATGCGCAAGAACCTCTTCACCTACATCGTCCAAGGAGTCGTCGAGCGCAACGGCGTCCTCGAAGACAACATCGTCTTCCAAACCGAAGTCACCGGCATGGTCCTGGTCCCCGCCAAAGAAACCGCCTAACCAGCCCCCACGGCCCAGACTCGGTAGCCCACTAGACCAGACCCCGTCGAGCCCACTCACGCCCCCCAAGAGTCGAACCAATCGGTTCCTTACTCACAAGCTGAGCCCCGGCCCCAGCAACAGAGACAAGCAGCAAATCAGGGAATCAACGGGGAGCGCAACAACGACCGACACCCTCCGCCACCCCGTCTTGTCGCCGTCAGGCGACAAACCATAAGCATAGAGATTGAGGTTGGGGTGGTGGGGGCGCTTCGCCCCACCACCCCAACCTCAATCTCATATTCCGTCGCCGAAGGACGGCGGCGGAGTGAGGGCCACCTCGGGCTCGCCCTCCTCATCAAGGATGGCCGTGACGTCCAAAGTCAGGCAACGGCAGCTCACGCCGACCAGCTCCGCCACGGAGGGATCCGTGCGCCCGCTTTCTCCAGAGAGCACTTCCTTGACGTAGGTACCGTGCATCGTGCGCATACGAACCACGCGGCGATCTTCGTGTTCGGGGTCGCGCTCGAAAGATTTCACTTCGATCCAGCGCTGGCGTTCCTTGTCCGCGCGACGGTGAGCTACGCGCGACGGGGTGCGTTGGAGAATCTCCACCCGGCGGCCCAGGAGATTCTCGATCAACTCCGGATCAGGGTCCGCACCGACTTCGACAACCGCCTCGTACTCCTTGGCATGGGGTGTCTCCTTGAGAATCGCAATGCGCGCTTTCTCGGTCCAGTGCAGGTTGAGAATCTCCAGTCGGCCTTCATTGCGTCGATTAACCTCGGCCTCTAGGGCGGCCAGGTCCACGTCGAAGACGCTGGGGTTCAGAAGCTCCAGGACAAAGGGGCGTCCGTCCCCCAGCATGCGCACATCGACGTCCTCACGACCGGCGCCGTGGAACTTGTTCTTGCGCGTTCCAAAGGCCTTCCCCACGACCCAACCGAGGAGTTCCTGGACGGAATCCCGGGTCAGTTTTCCAAAGCCCTCACAACGGGTGCACTTGCGGCGCCGGCGTTGGTGGCCCTTGCATTCTGGACAGAAGAAGACCGTCTGGGGCAGGTCGCGGGACAGCTTGCGGTAGCGACCCTCCAGGAACAGTTTGGACGGGGGCGGCTGGTTCATGACGCGTTTCTGGGCGTTGAACTCCCCCCCCTCGCTTATGGTCTGGGGTGGGGAGTGGACGAATGGAACGTCCGGTGAACGGGCTCGCTGGGCGACCCGGGCACTGGAGGCACACGCGGGCGGTGCGCGTGATACTGGGCGGAGAGGATAGCGTCCTCGCCCAGGGGAGCAAGTTCCGGTAGGTTCGCCGCCATGTATCCCGTTCTCTTTGAGATCCCCGTCCTGGGCTTCCCGATTCGCTCCTTCGGCGCCCTGGTGGCCGCCGGCTTCCTGGTGGGCCTGTGGATCTGGGGTCGTACGTTGACGCGTTACGGCGAGAATCCCCGTGAGGACCCCGAACGGGGCGCCCAGGTTGCCATGTGGCTGCTCCTGGGCATCCTAGGCGGGGCGCGACTGATGTACGTCACGGTGGAGTCCTCACGCTACCTGGCCGCCGAAACGACCCCAGAGGTCGAGCGCTACCTGGCCGCCGAGGACCGCGGTCGCGTGGCCAGCGAATTGTTCGCTTCCTCCACGGCGGACCTCGACCTGGGCCGGCGCCTCTCCGTGGGCTACGACTTCCTGCACCAGCCCTTTAAGTTCCTGAAGATCTGGGAAGGAGGGCTGGTCATGTACGGCGGCGTATTCGGCGCGGCGCTACTGGGTATGTACGCTTCCAAGCGCAAGAACCTGCATCCCCTCAACGCCCTCGACACAGCCCTTCCTGCAGCCTTCGTGGGACAGGCCATCGGCCGTTGGGGCTGCCTGCTTGTGGGCGATGACTATGGCAGCATCGTTCCCCCTGGAAAGGAGGGCTTGCCCTTCCCCCTCACGATCAAAGTCCCCGGCGCCGACTGGCTCCGCAACAATCCCGAGAGCCTCTTCGGCAGCGAATTAGCTGGCAAGACACTCTGGGCCACACAACCGTGGATGAGTGCGAACGCCGTGCTCGTTGCGCTCCTCGCTTTCGTGATACTCAAGCGCCGCCGCTGGTATGGACAGGTCGCTGCTGCGGTGATGCTGTACTACTCCATTTCGCGTTTCACCATCGAGTACTTCCGCGGCGATGAGATCCGCGGCATGTGGTTTGGCGATTCGATATCCACGTCCCAGTTGATCGCGATTCCGGGTGCGGTCATCGGTTCAGCTCTGTTGATCTGGTTCCGCAAGCGCGACGACCTAAAGGGCGCGCCCGCCATCGGTCGGGAAATAGGCGCCTAGTCGCAGAAAGGCAGGGCAAGCATGCACGTGACAGAGCGATCTAAATGACGGTCCTTATCGGTGGCGTCGACGAGGCTGGTCTCGGCCCCTTGCTCGGTCCCTTGACCGTCGGGTGGTCAGTCTTGTCCGTGCCCCAGGCCGATTCGAATCCCTGGGAGCTCTTGTCTGATGTTGTGGCACCCGCACCCAAGGGTGCCTCGAAGCGCATCGTCGTGGCTGATTCCAAGAAGGTCTACTCGCGCAATGCCCCGGGTCGGGCGCGGCTGGAACGCACGGCCCTCTCGTTCCTGACGCAGGTGCTTGACGCGGTTCCGCAGGAGCCGCGCGGGGTTCTCTTTGGATGCCTGCGGGCACCGGAAGAACTGGTGTCTCAGCATCCTTGGTACGCTCAGCTTAGCCCCCTACCGCGACACCAAGGTGCGGACCTGCTCGAGCTCTCGGCAGCTGCTCTTGCGCGTGGATTGAAACGGGCCAAAGTCAGCTTTGTCGATGGCGGCGTACGCCTAGTTCCGGCCGGTGAATTGAATGCCTCCTATCGCGAGACCAATAACAAGGGCGAGACCACCTGGCTACGCACCTTGGAAGTCCTGGTCCACATCTGGCGCAGCCACGGAAAAGACGCTCCCTGTATCACCGTGGACCTCCAGGGGGCACGGCAGAAATATGGCGCCGCCCTGGCTCGCGGCTTCCCCGAGGCATCCGTTACCCGCATCGAGGAGCGCGCCAACTACGCCTCCTATCGCCTGGATGAGCGCGGGAAAAGTGCCGACACCTGGCGCCCCCGGCGCATGGAACTAATCTTCCGCGAGAAAGGAGATGTGCATAGTTTTCCCACTGCACTCGCCTCCTGTTTCGCAAAGTACGCGCGCGAAATCTCCATGGAGGCCTTCAATGCGTACTTCCAGAAAATTGATCCAGATCTGAAGGCCACAGCGGGCTACACGACCGATGGACGTCGCTGGCTTGAGGATGCGCGTTCGATCCTGGGACCGGTTGAACTCCATAGGGACGTTTTGATTCGGACTCGCTAGCGAGCCTGTCGAAGGACGCGTACCCTGGAAGACCAGGGTGTGCGATCCTCTCGCTCTGCACACCCCGTCCCTCTCCTGCTCCCACCCCTCTCTGTCTCCCACACAGTCCCCGGCCCTCACGTACCCCTTGAAGACCGCCATCCTCGGCGCAGGCGTTTCGGGCCTTGCGCTGGCACGCCTGCTAATCGAACGCGGCGTTGCCGCGAACGACCTACATCTGTTTGAAGCCGCCCCCGTAGTGGGAGGTCTTTGCCTCTCAAAGACCGTGAACGGATTCACCTACGACATCTCCGGTGGACACATTCTGTTCAGCAAGGACGCCGAGGTGATGCAGTGGATGAAAGACGTCGCCGGGGGAGACGACGCCTTCGTTAGCTGTGCCCGCAACACGAAGATTCGCTTCGATGACCGCTGGGTGCACTACCCCTTTGAGAACGGGATCGGTGACCTCCCGGATCAGGCTAACTTTGAATGCCTGAAGGGCTACATCGAGGCCTGGCATGCGCGTAAGGCAACCGGAAGCGAGGCGCCAGGGGACTTCGCAAGCTGGATCCAGTGGCGCTTCGGCGACGGTATCGCCAAACACTTCATGGATCCCTACAACGAGAAGATCTGGAAGCGCCCCCTCAGCGAAATCACCAGCAGTTGGGTTGCGGGTCGGGTGCCCGATGCTCCCATCGAGGACATCCTGAAGGCCGCCATCGGTATGCGCACCGAGGGGTACACGCACCAGTCGAGCTTCTTCTATCCGAAGAAGGGTGGGTTCCAGGCCATCACCGATGGCATGGGATCGACCCTTGGATCCCAGACTCGGCTCTCGACGCGTGTCGAGACGATCACCCGCAACGGGGATGCCTGGAAGGTCAACGGCGAGGACTTCGATCGCATCGTCAGCACCCTGCCCCTGAACGAGCTGCCGGACATCCTTGACGGTGTTCCGACGGAGATCGGCGAGGCGATGCGCGGCCTGGCCTTCAACTCAATCGTGACCTTCCTGGTCGCCTTGAACCGGGCAGAGCACCCGGACCTCTCCTGGATTTATCTGCCCCAGCACAAGCAAGGTCCCGTCAACCGCGCGACCTACATGTCGAACTACTCGCCGGGAAATGCTCCCGAGGGCAAGACTTCATTCCTCCTCGAAGTCACCGTCCCCGGTGGAGCACCCTCACCCGGCAAGGAGCTAGAGAGGGAAGTCATGGACGGCGTCATCTCCGCCGGTTTGCTCAAGCGAGACGAAGTGATGTTCACAGACCGCAGCCAGTGCAAGTATGCCTACATCGTCTATGACCACCAACTTGCCGCGCGCCGCGAAGCCAGCTTGAAATGGTGTGAGGACAACGGCGTCGAACTCCTGGGTCGATTCGGGCACTACGACTACTTCAACTCGGACCAGTGTGTCATCGCGGCCCGCGCCCTGGCAGATCGCCTTGCTGGGGAAGCGGCCCGGGGCTAACCCCCCGCCGCCTACGCGATGTCCAAGTCGGACTCCGCCATCACGCGCAAGCCCGCACGGCTTTCCCTTGTGATCCCCACCTGGAACGGTGGGGATCGCTTCCGCGCGGTACTTGAAGCCCTCAGCCAGCAGCATCTGCCGGAGGAGTCCGGCGGCAAGTTCGAGTTGATCGTGATCGACTCCGGTTCCCGTGATGGGACGCGGGAGTTAGCCGCGAGTTTCGGCGCCCACGTCGAGCAGATCGACCAGGCTGACTTCAATCACGGCGCCACTCGCAACCTGGGGATTTCGCGTACACGGGGCGAAATCATCGCGCTCCTTACACAGGACGCCCTACCCCAGGGCAGGGACTACCTGGCCAACCTAGTCGCGCCCTATTCCGACCCCGCGGTGGACGGTAGCTACGCTCGCCAAATCCCCCAGGCCGATTGCGATCCCCTCCTGGCGGAACGACTACGCCAATGGAGTGCATCGCGCCTGGAGCCGGAGGACAAGGCTCTCGTCGCCGGTGATCCAGAAGCATCCGCCCGTCGTTTCGAAGAGCTGCCCCCTATCGAACGCTACTTGACGTCGGCCTTCGACGATGTCGCTAGCTCCCTACGCCGCAGCACGTGGGAACGCCAAGCACTACCCGCGCGCAGCTTCGGGGAGGACGTAGCCTGGGCCCGGGCCGTACTCCTTGGGGGTGGGACGATCCACTATGAGCCCAGTGCCGTCGTCGAGCATTCCCACCGGATTGAGATGCGTCGGGAGGTCAAGCGCCTCTATTGCGACCACCGCAATCTGTTAGAGCTCTTCGGCTTGCACAACGTGCCTACCTGGGGCGACGTTCGGCGGGGCTGGGCACATCAGCGACGCTTCTATGCACAGCTGCTTAGAGATGTGGAAGGACTTTCCCGGTGGGAGCGGTTGTACTGGCGCAGCTACTCAGTGCCCTACGCCCTGGCGGAAACGACGGCCCAGTTTATGGGGGCGCGATCCCACTGGAAGACTAAGGACAGCCACCTTTGGCGTTGGGTTGACGAGCGCCTGCGCCAAGGGGTCTGAGCAGGGGTAAATTTGCCTAGGAGCTGTCCAAAGCCCTGAGCAGAGCTGTGCCCATGACGAACAACGAGCCCGACGAATTCGACCTTTCCAACGAAGACGCTTTCCCTGATGGGGAAGAGTGTTCTGATATGGAGGAGATGGTCTTCGAAGTATCCGACTCCGACCGGGTTAGCACACCGCGCACGGCACCCGTGGAAGCGCCCTTCATCAAGGGACAGATCCTGGGCGGTCGATTCGAAGTCCTACGGAGCATTCGCGATACGAGCGTTTCACGCATAGTTCGCGCCAAGGATCGTGTGCGCGGGGGCAGTGACATCGCCCTCGAGGTTGCGAACCGCAACGTCTTAGCCCGTATCGAGAACCTCCCCGATCGCATCCACGGGATTGTTCCGCGCCTCAAGGAGCTGTCCCACAAGGTCATCAATCCTCTGCTCGACTTCGGCATCCTGCCGGACGGACGCCTGTACTTCTCTAGCCAAGTATTGGGCGGCCGCACCCTAGATTCGATGTTGGCGAACAACCAGCCGCTCACCACGGAAGCGGCTTTTGCGACGACACGTCGGCTCCTGCGAGCCCTGGAGTATGGCCATTCCCTGGGACAGGTCCATGGCACCCTCGCGCCGAATAACATCCTTTTTGAGGACAGTGGCGAGCCTCTCGAAGAGAGCGTTCGACTGCTCAGATTCGGCTACGCGGAAATCCTCTCGCCGAACACCAAACAGGCCAACGGCCAGCGCGATCTGCAGGCGATTGGTCCCCTGCTTGCCCAGATGCTCGTGGGCCAGCCTGTCACGGGGCACATACACACTTGGTGGGAAAACAACGCCCCCGCCCTGCCCGACGCCGCTGCCACTGTTGTAAAGAACGCCCTGCTCTCCGCCGGCGGGGAGGGCTACGACGGCATCACCGCCATGCGCGAAGCGATTGAGTCCCTGCGACAGTTCCGAGCCGAAGTGGAGAGCCCGCGCATGACGGGCTTGATCCCCCTTGCCCTTGCAGCAGGCGCCGTCGGCTGTGCGGCCATTTGGTTTCTGCAGAAGGACAATAGAGTCGAAGCCAGCGACAACGGGAACACCGCGGGGCTTGAAACCCCCGCTGCAGTGGAGCCTATTGCCGAACAACCCCGGGCGTCTGTGGACAATGGTGATTCCGTAGTCCCCGCCCCCACAGGTATGACCGAAGAGGAAGCGGGGCTAGTCCTTATGCTCAACAACCAGATCGCAAACCTGCGCGATGGCCTCGACGTGACCAAGCGCGCACTGGTTGACCTGCGCGCAACGAATCAAGTGCTTGACGAACACATGGGAGCAATCGACGATCGACTCGATGACCTGGAGTCGCGAACGCTCCTAGTTCAGGAAGAGCAGAACGCAGCCCAGGATCGCGACACGGTTGCACTTGAGATTGCAGAACAGGCTGCGGCAGACCTGGAAGCTGCAGCACTGCTGGCCGCGGAATTGGCGGCCAGAGAATCAGAGGCCACGACCTTGGTAGAGCTCGATCCCCAAGCTCAAGTCGGACCGACCGATCAGCTTACGCCCGACCCCCTGTTTGCGGCGAGGAACGCCCTCTCGCTTCCAGCCGAGACGCCGCGCGATCTGGTGGCGACGGCACAGTCACTCTTCTCAGGGAAAGCCAGCCCCTTTGGCCCCGTCGGTTCGCGTGCCACCCACCACACGCTTACGGCCGAGGGTGAAGAGGGCTGGATCGTAATCACCGTGAACCCAGACATTGGCACTCCCGCAGGCGCCGACCACAGCTGGGTCTTGGAGGAAGCTTACTTCTCAGAGTCCGGACGCCCCCTGGGTCAGCGGCGTGTGCGCATAGTCCAACGTGGTGGCCGCTTCGAAGAAATCGACGGGCGAGCGTACACCCTGCTCGACCTTGGGACGCCGGGGACGGAATTGTCCATCGAGGACTTCCTGCCCCGGGCCAATCTGATGCCGCCTGCGAGCCTAGGGGTCTCCCTGGCCGCCATGGACTCCTTCCAGCAGCGCATGGAGGAAAGCCCCGTCCTGGCGCTGGTCGAGGTGGAAGACGGTCGCCGTAGCTGGTTCGTACCGGGCCTTGGCTTCGTCCGTTACGAGGATCCCCGGCGCATCCGCCGAGAATTGGTCATGATGCAGCTGCGCTAAGCGGTCGGGCTCCTGCCCACCGAAGCCTGCGAGCCCAAGATGGAACAAGCGGACGACGACGATCGGAATGAAGGAGCGAAGAGCCTGAGGGACCGCGAAGCCCTGGCACGGCTCCTAGGTGGTCTTAGCGCGACCCGCTCTGAGTTACGTTCATCAGGGAGTAAATCGGCGAGCAAGCATCAAGCTGTGCCGCCAACGCCTGTCGCTGAAACCCCGGAAGCAGCTGTCGCCGCCAAGGCTCCCGAGGCGATCACATCTGCAGCAGGCTCGGCACTGGTGGGAGAAGTCTTCGGCGAGCGCTTTGAGGTCCTACGAGAATATGGAACGCGTGGAGCACAGGGCGTGCGCCTCGTCGTAGCTGATCGAGCTCAGGATGGTCGCGAAGTCTTGCTCGAGCTACTCGACGGCAGCGGCAATTCCGCGGATTCGGGGATCGAGCAGCAACTGGCGGAGTTGACCGAACGCTTGCGGGCTTTCCCGCGGGAATCCATTTACGCGTTCTACGCATCGGGGTGCACCGCTGACGGTCACCTTTATCTAGTTTCAGACTTACCCCAGGGCGAAACGTTAGCTGCCTTGCATGCGCGCACGGGTCGACTGACTTCACCCCACGCCCTTGAGATTGTGCATCAGATCCTGGGTGTGCTCGCCCATGGCCATCGGCGCCGGTTGCCCCACGGGGGACTGAACGATTCGACTGTGATTCTTGACCACCACGCCCTGGGAAGCGGTGCGAACCCCCACGGGGTGGCAGTTCGTCTGACTGAGTTCGGACTCGACGATCTTCTTTCAGCGAAACGGTGTGAAGCCGCAACCGTGCGAGAGGACATCCGTGCCGCGGGGACGATTCTGGCAGACTTGATCTGGGAGCCGGCCGTAACAAATGGTCGAGCGAACACGGAAGGCGATAATTCGATCGTGAAGATCATCGAACGCACCCGTTCCGATGAAGATGGGTCGGGCTTTCGAGACGCAGATGAAATGCGCCGGGCCATCGAAGCACTCCCCGGTTGGCGTGCGCAGTTGAGCGCTGAGCGGAAGGATCGGGGTTGGCTAGTCGCCGCCGGCGCGATTGCGGCACTCGCGCTTTCTCTCTACTACCAATTCGGGCC
>JBLHLB010000074.1:0-13576 GCA_047618505.1 Planctomycetota bacterium | reverse complement strand
CCTGCGCCGCAAAGATTGAAGTAGGCGTTGTTGCAGAGGTTTACGGGCGTGATCGCGTCTGCTTGGGCGAGGATCTTCATGCCCAGAATACCCCCCAACAAGAGGCGCCTAGGAAACGGAGCCCCCAGGCGTCCCAGGATAGCCGCCTTCCCCCGCGCGGCCTGTACGGGTGAATTCCACGCCGACACCGTCCTCCAACTCAAGTTCCTGTTCATTCCAAACATGGAGGTGGGAACCACCGGCTCGCCGTGCAGCCGAAGAATTGATTTGTGGGTCCCTTGTAGCTGGCGACATCGTCAATCCCGAGCACCACATCGGACGTAGCACCAGCAGCATCCGGGCAGTGCTGTTCCCGAATAGTGGCCCCTAGGCTGCTCAGCATGAGGGTCGTGCCATGACCTGACTTGAGTAGGTACTCCGGAACGACCTGCCCGTCGCTTGCCGTGCCAAAGTTCCGGACTTCAACAAACCACTCCTATCGCTGCCCTGAGTTCATGGGGTTGAGTTTGGCAACCGGGGGGCCTGAACGCCCACTCGCCGAGGTAGTAGGCCACTTGGCACGTCGCGGTGCGTTCGGTAGGATCGCCGACGTGATGACCCCCCTGATATCGCCAGGTGAGGCGCGCAGTGTTGCTTGGACCATTCGTGCTCAAAAGGCCTCGCTCCATGCGTTGGCATTGGCGTTGATCACAGCCTGTGCTCCGGATGAGCAAGCAGCGGACTGGACAGAGCGTCCACCCAATGTCCTCCTGATCTCTATCGACACGCTGCGCGCGGACCACCTAGGTACTTACGGCTATGGCCGTAATACATCACCGCGCATCGATGAGTTCGCCGAGCAAGCCCAGGTCTTTGAGAATGCCAGCGCCGCATCCTCCTGGACACTTCCTGGCTTGGCGACCATCTTGACCGGGGAGCACTCCTCTACCCACGGATGCTGGACCTTCTCATCAAGTCTAGTGGGCACGATTCAAACCCTGCCCGAACGACTACTCGCGCGTGGCTATGACACCGCTTCCTACACGGCCAACATCTTCACCGGCCAAGGATATGGGCTCCAACAGGGCATCATTTTGGCGGGCGATGAGTATCTGAGCGCGGATGAGACCAAGCTTGGCGATGCCATCAGTTCTCCGAGGATCACCGACGGTGGCATCGAGTACATCGCAACGAAAGGACGGGCACGGACCGAAGCCGAGGACCCCTGGCCATGGTTTCTTTGGCTGCACTACTTCGATCCCCACGACACCTATCTCTTCCACGAAGGAATCAGCGAGGAGTTCGTCACACCCGATGCGGATGAACGGCAACGCCTCCAGGACCTCTATGACGGCGAGATCCGATTCACGGATGCACACATTGGGCGCGTGCTCGATGCACTTGAGCTAAGCGGGCAGGCTGACGGGACGATTGTCATCATCACCAGCGACCACGGCGAGGAGTTCGGCGACCACGGGGGTGAGTTTCACGGCCAGACACTTCACCGCGAGTTGACCAATGTGCCACTGTTGATTCGCGCGCCGGGTTTCGGCGCCGGTCGAGTCACCGGACAAGTGCAGGGCGTCGACGTTGTCCCAACCGTGCTCGATCTCACCGGTAGTCCCACGGCCAAGGGCCTACCGGGCCGCAGCCTGCGACCGCTCTTCGCCGGAGAGTTCACGGCAGAGCCCAACTCCCGGGCAACTCGCGCACTGCCCTCTCTTCAAGAAGTCCGGCTCTTTCCCCACGCAAGCTTTGATGCGATCCGCTTCGAACAGTGGACCTTGATCCGGGACATCTCAAACGGGGGATCTCACAAGCTCTACAACAGGAACACAGACCCCGGCGAATTGATTGACTGTGCGTCAGAAAACGTCAAGGTTGTGGAACGGCTCGCCAAGCTGCTGGACGCAAACGTGCGCCTCGCCACCGATCGAGCGGAGCAGTTTGGGAGCTCCGGCACGCAGAGCCTCTCCGCGGAACAGATGGAAGCCCTGCGGGGCCTAGGTTACGTAGGTCAAGAGTGATCACCGTGGACACTTCCCTAATGAGCAAGGCCTCCGGCGTAGCCATGCGGATCAGTTGCATCGCATTGGTCAGCTCTCTGGCATGGCTAAGTGCCTGCAATCCTGTTGTGGAGCGTAGGACGACATTCCCCGATGGCTCGCCCTGGACACAGATTCAGCTCCACGGTGGTCGACTCCACGGCAAGGTCAAAACCTGGTACGCCAACGGCTCGCTTCGATCCGAGGCCAACTACATCGAGGGAACAGCTATGGGAGCCTGGCAAACTTGGCACCCGAATGGGGAGGTGGAAGCCTCGGGAGCCTATCTGCGTGGACTCCCCGATGGCCCTTGGGAGGTCTTTACGGAAGAGGGTTCGCGTGTGGTGTCTGAGACCTTCAACGAAGGAGTGAGGGATGGACTCAGGATACTTAGAAGGCCAGACGGCCGGCTTCTCGGCGTAGAGACACACCGCCAGGGCAAGCGCGAAGGACTGCGCCTAATCTTCGGTAGCGACGGTCACGCTACCCAAGAGGAGCTGTTCCATGAGGACCAGGCTGATGGGTTGACGCGGCGCTGGACCGACGAAGGCCTGCTCATCTCGACGACCACCATGCTGAAGGGCCAGACCCATGGGCTCCAGGTGCTGTACCACTCTGACGGACAAAAACTCGCCCAGGGTCAGTTTCATAAGGGCACCAGAATCGGACCCTGGTTTGTTTGGACCAAGGACGGCGAGCTCGGCGCGCTATCGGGGATGTACACCGATGGAGACCGCAGTGGCCCTCTGGAGCCTGCGGACATCGCACGTTCAGGACAGCTTCGGGAAGAGGCCTTCCCTGGCCACCTGGCCGCACCGCAGCTCCCCGAGGGACTCGAGCCCTAGAACCATGAACAGTGTGCTTCCTCCCCACTGGAGAGGCACGTCCCGGGTGTGCTGTTAAAAGGGTGGAGGGGAGCGCCTCCCCCACGGATTTGTGGCGCTTCCCCTCCAGCGCCATCCCCTGCGGACAGCGCCACGCATCCAAGCCGGTAAGGCCTGAGGCGAGCTCTGTAGATCGACTAGTTGCTCGAAGCGTCGGCCACAAAGGACGGTTCGCTGGGCGCGGCGACTGCGGCGGTTCTGAGCAGGGGCTCTTCCCCGCGCAAAGCACGCACCACCAAGTCGGACACATCGGGCAGACTGCCGAGTCGCACCTGCAGTCCAAGGCGTGTGTCGCCATGGATCAGCTTTGCTGCCAGCATTGACGAACCCATCAGGTCCGCGACAGCCGCTAGATTTTCACGCTCCTGCGTGGGCGCGAAGGGCGTCAACATGCTTGCCAACCGGCCCGGTGCAGCCAGGAGCATCAAGCTTGCCGACTCATCGATATTCGCCAACTCGTCCCGGAAGACTGAGTCGTCCAAAAGAGATCCGTGGCCGCCGGCCGCGTCAATCGAACGGGCTATCACTCCCCAACTCGGGGAAACGATTACTCGGCCCGCCTCAGAGGCGACATAGAGGGGCATGCCCTCGATGCTGTAGCGCGACGTTTCGACACCGGCGATGACCTCGTGGCCGACCTGCTGCCCAGCACCGGACCCAGCCTGGGTCACCAGGCCGAACACCAGGTCAAGGACTGCCAGTGTGCGCTCCGGATCGTTGACTCGCAGCACGAGCCCGACCTCGGGAAGTTGTGACTCCATGTCCTCGGCGGGCATCCCAAAGACTGCCAGGTCGATTACGTTCGCGAAGACTTCGCGTCCGATATCGAGCATTGAGATCATTGGGCGTCCAGCGGAGTTCTGGTCCAGGGGAGCGACACGCGACTTCGGGTTGATGGCAGTTGCCATCGCGAAGGCGGCGCCCTCGGGAACCAAGGCCAAGGTTTCGGTGCGAACGTTGGGGTGGCGGAAGAGATCAAAGACCAGGTTGCGATGGTCGTCGGCAAGCCCCAGCTCCACATTCAACCCCAGACCTTCTTCACTGGCCGTAAGGTGACCGCTAAGCGTGCGCAGGCTGCCCAGGTCCAAGAGTGCCAGGGCCATCGAGGACTGAGATCCCCCTCCCATGGCCTGCCCAGCAATGGCCTTGATCATCGGCATGACCGGACCTGCGTTGATGCATACGGAAACCAATGCGCCATGGCGACCAGCTAGAGCGTTGGTCAGGTTCTCATCGTTAGCCAAATTGTCATCGTCATCACCCCACATGCGTTCGATCACCGCACCGATCTCGTAGGAGTCGTTGCTCGCAATGAAGAGACGTTCGGTCATGGTGATGTAGACCTCCAGCCCCATTTCGATCGGCATCGCCCAGGTGGGATAACCTTCGATGGGCTCACGCACCTGGCCATTGGCGGAGATAGCTCCCTCAAGCATCCCGCGTGTGACTTCCATGTCGCCGGGATGCAGAACGATTACGCCCGAAGGGAAGCCTCGGTCGTTCATGGCGGTGATTGCAACAGCTGCGCCGCGCAGCCCCACAAGTGCCCCCACAAGCTCTGGGCTAATTCCGAATTCCCCTGTTTCAGGAACGCGACCGGAGAGGCCCAGCTGTTCCAGCAAACCAGCGATGCTGCTGCCGGGCTCGGAAAGCTCCGCATAGGCGATCGCCTCCGGAGGAAGCAACTGCGCCAGGTCACCGGCGATCAAGTCCTGCCCTAGGGCTAGCACGCGTCGACTGGCTTCACCCCTAGGTTTTGAAGCGAAGCCCCTATTGCTGGCAACTTCTTCGTAGATCTCCATTGCCTCGGCCAACTCACCCTCATGCTCTTCCAACCAAAACGCCCTCTGCAGCATTGCGGCAGCGCTCATGGTCGGGGCCTCAACACTCCCAGACCCAGCGTCAACAACAACGCCTGCGTCACCACCGGAAACTGTTTCGTCGCGGAAAGCCGCGGGGACGGCAGCGGCGGCCAGGAGCGCCGGCGCGGTGAGGAGGAGGCCGAGGGGAGTAGTTCGCATGGGGGATGCCTTATATGGGAGCAGTAACGGCGCGGCAGGGCGGCTGCCCATGCACTAACAGCATGGGCACACGTGCTTCTTCGATAACTGGGCCCCGATGTTTCGCAAGCTCCCCAGATTCCTTTGGGTCCCGCTATAATCCCGCCGTCTTTCGGCGCCTTACCCCACTTGGCCCCCCCTGGGTCTCGTGCCCACGACGACTCCATGGACCCTGAATTCGCCCCCATTCCCAGCCCTGCGGGCGGCCCTACGCGCAGCCATTCCCCAGAGGAACTCGGGCACGGGGGCACCCGAGGAATCGCCTTGGGCCGCGTGGGACTCCTCGGGAATCCGTCGGACGGCTATGGGGGGAAGGTTTTGTCTTTCACTTTCCTGGACCAACAGGCGGAAGTTCGCGTCGCGCCTAGCGAGAGAGCGCGGGTCACTGGGCCCAATGGTGAAGCCCTGGAGGCCGCCAGCCTGGATGCTCTCCTGCCGCGCCTTCTGGACCCCTCGCTTCCCCCCGGGGCTGACCTAATCCTAGGGGCCTGGGGGCGTTTTCGTCGACATGCGGAGGAACAGGGAAGCCCACTAGCGGGCGCCGCTGGAGTTCTGCGAGTGGCTGCCACGACAACGATTCCCCGGCAGGTAGGTCTTTCTGGTTCAAGCGCCCTTGTGATCGCGTCACTGCGCGCCTTCGGAGCCCACTTCCAGGTAGGTATCAGCCCCATTGCACTAGCAGCCATGGCCTTGGCAGTGGAGGTCGATGATCTTGGCCTAAGCGCTGGACCACAGGATCGCGTAGTGCAGTCCTTTGAAGGTCTGGTCTCCATGGACTTCTCTGGCCCGCACCGCGAGGAAGCCTATGTCCCCCTCGAACCGTTCCTGCTGCCGGCCCTGTTCATAGCCTGGACTCCGAAGACTGGAGTTCCCTCCAGCACCGCCCACAGAGAAGTACGCGAGCGGTGGGACAGAGGCGACCCTGAGGTTCGACAGGCAATCTCCGCCTTCGCGCCCCTTGCTGTCGCGGGAGTTGAAGCCCTCGAGCGTGGCGATGCGAAGGCACTTGCAGATCTCCTGGACCAAAACTTCGCAGCTCGCAGAGCCATCTGGCCACTGGCCCAGAGCGACCTGGACTTGGTCGCCTTGGCACATAAGCACAACACCGGCGCAAAGCTCGCCGGCTCAGGCGGCGCAATCGTAGGAGTCCTGCGGGACAACGACAGCGAGCGCCTCACGCACATCGCCGCCGCCTACCGGTCCGCCGGCTATGCCTTCCTTGTCCCCAAGGTCGGCCGACAGGAATCCAATTCACGGGACACAGATCATGGCCAATGAAGCCAACTCCCACGGTCACGGGAAACGAGGCTTGAGCGTCGTCGTCCTGGCCGCGGGTTTCGCCACTCGCCTTTATCCCCTGACACGCGATCAAGCGAAACCGCTGCTCGATGTCGGTGGAAGACCGGTTCTGAATCGGATTCTCGAGCGGGTTCTGCCCCTGCCCGGACTTGATTCCTGCGTTGTCGTGACCAATGCGCGCTTCCACAGTTCCTTTCAAGCTTGGCGCGAGGACCTACCGGACTCCCTTGGCAAGCAGGTGCCCATCACACTCCTGAATGACGGGGCAACGGAGAACGAGAATCGTTGCGGCGGTCTCTTCGATCTCCTCCTTGGCATGCGGGAGGTGCACCGGCATTGGCCCCACAACGATGTGCTTGTACTGGCCGGGGACAACCTGATCGAAGAGGACCTCAGCGGTTTCCTTAGGGACTTCAGGGAGCTTTCTGAACCCTTGCTCCTGTGCCGCCGAATCCCCGGTGGTATGCCGCCTGAGCGCCACGGCGAAGCGCTGGTCAACACCCAGGGTCATATCACCCGCTTCCGCGAGAAACCCTTGGTTCCGGAGGGCGAATTAGCCGCGACCTGCTTCACCTTCCTGCCCCCCGACACTCTAGAGCAACTCGAGTTGTACCTCGACGAAGGTGGAGAACGGGACGCCCCTGGACACTTCCTGGCCTGGCTCGTTCCTCGCCGGCGCGTCCATGCGCGTGAACTCCAGGGACGCACTTTCGATATCGGCAACCTGGAATCCTTGGCACACGCACGCGCGATCTTCGCTGCAAAGTAGCGCTCCGCCAGGGCAATCCGCCCAGCGCAGCGAAGGGCAATGAGGCCAACGAGATAGGCAAACGCCCCTAGCAGTCCGTTGAAAAACAGCAGCTTCTCGGTTGGTCTCCACAAATTGCCTGGCAAGGCGTCGGGTTCTCCGCGTAGCTGTACCTACACGGGTGGTTCCGACAACGCAGCCAGGCGATTTGTGGGGGCCGAGCGAGGAGTTGCTGTTTTTCAACGGGCTGCTAGATGTCTACGCGCCGGCCTGCATGGGCCGATATATAGGCGGAGTAAAGCACACGTGTAGTCTCGACGCCCAGTGCACCATCGGCGCCGCAGGCTGAGTTGGTGCGCAATGCATCAGCAATCGCAGCACACATGGGCTGTTGTCCAGAGGTCCAGTCCTCATCGGGCATGGGGGTTGACCAGCCCGCCGAGGTGTCCGTTTTCTCCATGATGTACTGCTCCCCAAAGACCTGTCCGTCGGGTGCGTAGGCCCGCAGCATGTCGTTTGGACTCAGATTGCACTTCATGTGGTGATTCGAAGCATAGAGCTCGATCTTGCTCTCCATTCCCCCAAGGGCATTGTCGCTGCCATAGGCGATTCCACGCGAGCCATCGTCAAAACGGATCACCACACAGCCCCAATTCTCCACGTCTACCCAACCACGGGAGACCATGGTGTTCTCGTCGGTGAGCCCCTCCACCTGGGTCAAATCAGCAACCTCCCCAGTCACCGAAACGGGGCGTATGGCCCGCCCCAGGCGCTTCTCTCCCTCCAATCGCTTCAGGTACAGCATGGTTCCAACAGGATGGGCAGCGAGGCGCAGCAACGCACCTCCTCCAGCTGTGGACCAGCTCTTCGCGTAGGGCGAATGGGAGCCCTTGTGGCACTCCCAACCGCGCATTTCAAGGAGGGCACCACCGGAGGCAAGTAGCAGTTCAGCGGCCCGGCGGATGGCCGGAGCGAAGATCCAGTTCTCGCCGTAAAAGAGTCGAACACCCGCCTTCGATGTGGCGTCCACCATGGCCTGGGCGTCGCCCACTGCCACAGACAATTTCTCGTGGGGATCCCGGGCGGCAATCTCCGACTCTTCAAAACCCTGCTTCAAATCCTGACCGTGGTAGGCCGCCAAGGGTTTGGTGCAAAGCACATGCTTGCCGGCAGCGGCCGCCTCCTCAGTCAGGGGACGATGCGCCAAGTTGGGGACGCAGAGGTCAACCAAGTCAACATCGCTTCGTCCGGAGAGGCCCTGGCTGGTCTCCTCAACGGACGGAATCCCCCAGCGCTTTGCGAAGGTCTCTGCTCGTTCGCTTCCCCGGGCGCTCACCGCAACGATTCTGGCGCCGGGCACGCGCGCCCAGCAACGGGCGCGAGTCTCCGCCAGGAAGCCCGCGCCCACTAAACCCACGCGGAGGTCCCCCCCCGCGCGATGCTCAGAATGGGCCCCCCCAGCGGGGCCCTGTTCCTCCACCTAGAGTTCTCCGTAGGGAAGAACCAAGGTCGACAGTTCCGGAGACTGCCCACTCGTCACGTTATTGATGAAGGTCACTTGGATCTGCAGGAATGCCGCCCCGTCGAAGTCATTGACATCGAGGGAGAAAGCCGAGGTTCCCGAGAAGTAATTCACCGTACCGCCACCATTGGTGGGGTCGCCATAGGGATCCATGGTGGAGGTATCAAACTCCGCATTGCCCGTGGCTGTGAAGGAAGTAGCTCCGCGGTACTCAAACACGAGGCCAGTCCCCGCGGGCTGTATCGACGGACCAGGCTCAGCAGAGGCCGGCAGGTAGTCAGGCGATGAGAACTCGGAATCGAGATACATCGTATGCAAGCGACTGGTGGTGATCACCGTGTCGAGCTGACCCGGGTAGAAGACATTGTCCGCAGACGGTGTCACCAATCCAGGGGGGAGGCTCAGGGGGTTGAATCCACCTGTGGGCACATCTTGCAGGTCGGGGTCCAAGCGCACTTCCGCGCCGAACTGATCGCGACCACCATCCGCGAAGGCGCGGAAGAAGGGCCGGAGGTTACCGGCCGCCAGGGCTGACCCGTTCGGAAGGGCAATGATCCCCATCACGGAGTTCAAGCCAAGCGCTGAGTCAGAGGGGAAGCAGCGGAACTCCATCAGGAGAGGCAATCCAATGGTCGGCACCGAGCCACCGTTGTAGGTGTAGGCAGGCGAACCGTTGTAACCATTGGGGGAGCTGTAGAAGCCAATCTCGTGGGAAGTCGGAACTCCACCGGACTCGGCTCCACCAACGCTGTGGTCGCTGGTGTCACGCCACTCAAAGAGCGACAACGGCCCGGCAACATTGTTTAGGGGATAGGGCACCATGCTCACGTTGTTCGTGGCCGTGAACTGACTCGTGGGATCAATCAGATAGCCGAGACCACGGTTGTGGACGACTTCCTGTCCGTTGGTGCCACCCTGAAGGTTGCTATCGAAGACAGTGGGAGCATCGAACAGACCCGAGTTGGGGAAGTTGAGGACGTCCGGAGCGCCCATCATGCCGACCGTGAAGGTCAGGTCAGGGGCTCGACTCGAGGATGCCAGGGCAATCTCGAAGCGCTCGAAGACATCCGCCTGGAGGGACGTAACAAAGGGCACCCAGTTGAGTCCTTCCACGGCCAGGTCGATCTTAGACTCGTCATCGAGGAGGAAGCCAAAGTCCATGTAGCGCCAGACGGCCTGGAGCTTGCTGCCCATGGGATTGAGCGGAGTGAACAAGGGGGTTCCGAGCTGGGCGTAGCCAGCCGGGATCGTGTTCAGGTTGGCCCGGTCTACTGTAAAGCTAGAGCGCGCCGGGCTTCGAGGGCGGACAACGCCGCGGTCAAAGTCAGGGAAGACCGTTCCCCTAAAGTCGGGAGCACCGCTGGCTGCGCCTTCTTGATACTCATCACTGTCGTTGAATCGCAGGGTCAGCGCCGCAGTCTCAGACTGAGGCGACGTCGGGTCGATGGAGAAGGAAGTCGGATCGATTCCCGCAACGACAGTGTTCCCCGCAAGGTCGCGAACACCCTCAAGACCCGCGAGCATCACGACGTCATAGGATCGACTGTCGCCGCTATGGGCATAGGGTAATGACGGGATAAAGCTGAAAGTCCGAAGGTCCGTCGAAGGAGATTGGACTCCAGCGACGGTGTCGACAGCGGGGTTCGCGGCACCGCCACTACGGAAGACCTGCAGGGTCTCGTAGGCAGACACCGTATCGGGGTCCATGGGCTCCGAGAAGCGCACCTGAACCTGGGTTCCGGGCAGGATATCCACCGGCGGATAGGAGGCGGGGACAGGCAGGAAAGACAGCCAGCAGGAGGACTCGATCACCACGTCAAAGGGATCGTAGGGTGTCCGTCGCAGGCCCGCTCCGACCAGATCCGACACCGTCAGCAGGGGGCTGGAGGTCAGGAGTCGCGCGCGGATCCCTGCGGCAACACTTCCGACCGGCGCAATGCCATCTTCGGTGACCTCAAGGAATTGGCCATTACCGATTTCAAGGACGTCACCGGCAAAAATGGCCGATTGACACACGGTCTGGTAGGTGATATCCAGCAGGAAATCGAAGCCAGCTTCGCCTGAGACGTCATTGATGGCGCTATCTACAACCAGTGAAAAGGCACCCACAACCTCGGGCCGCTGGGTGTCGAAGAGGAATCCGTTGTTCAGGTCCGCTGAATTCCCAGAGCGGAAAGCTCGGACAACGTCCAGGGTGCTGTTGTTCGCCGTAGGCCCGTTGTCGGTGTTGTCCATTTCCTTGCCCCGCAGGTTGCGCAGCAGGGAGAACTGACCAATGGAGAAGTCCTCCACCGTGGGGATACGGATGGATACGTTGGGGTCACCGGAAACCACAAGGGATGAGGGCAAACCGAGGAGGTTGGGAGCAATTAGAGACCCAAGATCCTCGGCCTCGATGTCGGAGATCGTCATGTCGACCAGGACACGCGTGCTGTGGAATTCGCCGCTGCTGATGTCTCCGTGGTTCGGATCAAAGAGCAGCCGGGCCTCATAGGGGAACTGCGGCGGATAGCTCGTCTTGACTTGAACAGTTGACGCCAGATCGTCGATGGCTTCCTGCCCATCGTCCAGCAGGTCATTGGTGCGAATCACCAGACAGGCGTTGCGCGGCATCTGCGAGAAAGGACCCACGGAGGTGCCATCATCGGCCTTCTCGCTAAAGATCGGCAGGTTCGATGACGCTTGGATCAGAAGATCCGAGAAGCTCGGGGTTGAGATTGCGTCGTCATATTCACGTTGAATGACGAGACTTGTGCGCTGGGTAGCGGGGTTCGTTTCCAGTACGAAATCAACCGTGTTCGTTACCACGCTCTCGTCGATCACAAAGTCGCGGAAGCGTGGGCTCGCCTCCACGTCGCCCGTCATGACATCATCGAGGGCGTAAACATCAACCAGGCGCCCCCAGGTGATCTCTTCGATGGAGAGTCGGTTGGATCGACCCCCGCTGTTCGGATCGACGAAGAAGGTCCCGTCACCACCGGGCTTATCTTGCTCGGATCCGGGGGGCAGGCTAGTGCCGGAATTTCCTCCCCCAATGTTGCAGGAGCCTAGGAACAACAGCCCAGCTGCAGCACCCAGGACGGTCAACCTGGAAGAGCGCTTTTGAGCCCAGCTTCCGGAGCGCCGGGGGGATTCGACGGAGGCTGTGGAAATCGAGGGGAGGGGGGCGGCCATGGTCTTGGCTAAGGGAGATTTCATGGGAGGGTCCTAGGAGGTAGACCCAGGGTCGGTCACGAACATGTCGCAAAGATTCTATGCCGAGAGGCCCCATTGAATAAAGCCTCACACCCCGAACGCTAGCAGATCGGTGAGGTTCCGATCCCCAACCACAGGCCCCAGGGCCGAGAATCCGGCGGCCTGAGCCCGGTGAAGCAAGGAGCATCACAGGGACCATAGGCCGGATAGCTCCCCGTAAGATTCGCCTCCTGCCCTCCTCATCTGCTCCCGGAATTAGAAAAAACCAGGGATCTCTGCGACCCTCGGGGCAGCGAGTGGACTGCAACCACACCACGATGGCCCTTTCCCCGACCCAAGACTCACTCCTCGAGGAGTTGGTCAAGACGCACCAGAGCATGGTGCGGGGCTTCCTCCGTTACCTGGGGTGCCCCGGCCATTTCGTGGATGACGTCTGCCAAGACGTGTTTTTGTCCGTATTCACATCCTCTTTTGAGCACCGCTCGGACCTCCAGACGGCGGCCTACCTGCGCAAGGTAGCTCGTCACCTGTTTCTGAAGTCTATGCAGCGTGATCGTAGACGACCCCTGGCCCTAGAGGCCGGCGCGGCCGAGGCAGCCTGGTTGATCTTTGAGGGCCAGGATCAAGGTTCAGGCTTCATTGGAGCTCTGCGGGACTGCGTGCGACTCCTGACCGGCCGCCCAGCTGAGGTCATCCGTCTGCGCTACCACGAGGGCCTGCAGCGCGATGCAATATGCGCTCGCCTGGGTCTCTCGGAAGGTGGGATCAAGTCGATCCTGATCAGGACCCGGGCACGCCTCAGAGTATGTGTAGAGCGGGCGGTGGCCGAATGACCTCACCGCCGAAGAAGAAGGACCCGGGATCCGAGAAGGGGCCGCTTGATGCCGGCGACCGATTGCTCGAGTTCGCCCTTGAGGAGTTAGCCCGTGGGCGCTCCCAAGGGGGAAGTCGCCATCGTGGTCCAGATATGGTGGCAATCGTCAGGGCAGCGCATGCCCGCGGAGAACGCGGTCAGGACATCTCAGGCCTGGCCATCAACGAGAACGCTTCCGGGAACTCCTCGCGAGATCACAGCGCCCGGGCACAGGGTCAGGCCGGTGGGCAAGCAACCGGCCAATTCAGGGGCCAATCCAGGGGAGTCCGCAGGAAATCGAGAGCATCCAATCGCCCCGGCCCCCGGGCGCGGCCCCCCCAGGGTTGGATTCCCGTCGAACATCGAAGAATCGCCGCCGCGGCACTCTTCTTGATCCTTGCAGGCGCCCTTGCATGGGTCCTCCTTTGGAACAGCAGAGACCGCAACCAAGGTGGACCAAATGAAGGTCCAGAATCCCCTTTCATCGCCGATGGCGAAGGGGCCGCGGGCGAAGGTGGCCCAGGGAATGAGCAGCCCGAATTGGAAACTCCGGACCCCCTTATCGCCGACTTGGACACCAAGCGGTCCCCCATCGCCGTCGAACCCCTGGCCTCCATGGTGTTCGAGGAGCCACCTGGCTTCTACACGGGCCCCTGGGAGGCAACCAGAACGGGGCAGATCCAAGGGGAGATCCTGGCCGCCCTCGGCGAACGCCCCGAGTCATGGCCTTTCTTCCAAGGAGAGGTCATCGCATCCATGGATGCACGTTTCATTGGCCCCCTCCCAGGGAAACGTCTAATCGCCCTTGCCAAGTTAGCACCACAATCCAGCGGAACCGAATTGGCGCGGGCGCTGTGGCTTCGAATTCCTCACCTCTTCACGACCCAGGACCTCCTGACTTTCGGCGAGCGAAGACTCTTCGAATTTGAGCGCGAACTCGTGAGTCTGGCGCTCGTTCGGGATCCCGAGGCTCTGGCCTTGAGCGGCGGCC
>JBLHLB010000073.1:0-13758 GCA_047618505.1 Planctomycetota bacterium | reverse complement strand
CACCTGATAGAGATCGTCAAAGGACTGGATACTCACCGGGTGTAGGGCGATGGCACGATGCAGTAGAGGGGCGGCAGCCTCGTCATTCCCAAGGCGCGAGAGCAGAGCCCCCAGGAGGCGATGGGCCAACCACTCTTCGTGGTCGATTTGAATGGCCAGACGCAACTCGCGCTGGGCCTCAGTCGATTCGCCGGTGGCGATGTGCGAGTAGCCAAGGGACGTATGTGCCTCTGCGGAGAAAGGCTCCAGGGCTAACGCGCGTTGCGATTCCTGTCGCGACTCACGCAGGAATGTGCGATCCCCGTTCCAAATGTAGAACTTGCGCACCAAGGCTTCGGCCAAGCCCGCATGGGCCAAGGCGCAGCCGGGGTCCTCTTCAAAGGCGCGCCGGAAGGAGGCAATGGCGGCCATCAAGTGTTTCGAGGAACCGCGGTGCAGCAGGTTGTGCGCCCGGCGCGTCAGGGCCAGGGCTTCCGCGGGGCGACGTAGAACGGAGGGCGGTGGGGCCAGGCTGAACTCCGTCAAGCGGCGCTTAAGTGTGCGCACTAGGGTGGAGACGAGCTTGGCCTGCAGGCCCCACTCGTCGTCGTCCTCTTGCTCGATGGTCTCGCGCCAAATATGCGTCGTCTCACCATCGCGCGGGCCGCCGTTGCGATCTCGCTCTAGGACGTAGTCGAGCTTGGCCCTGTTTCCGTCAAGGGCCAGGGTCGTGCGTAGCACGTAGGCATCGGTCCACTTCATGGGCAGCAGCTCCTCGTCGCCCGGAGACACCTCAAGGTTTGTGGAGCGCGCGAGTTCCACGCGCAGGTCGCTACGGACTCCGCTGGCGAAGCCGTTGGCAGCGGACCCGGTCGAGGTGAAGGGCGGAATCAGAATGCGACCCTGGAGTGACTCGGGATGTTCCGAGCTGCTCGAGAGTCGCATGCTATCGGCCGCCGCCTGCAGTGCAGCAAAGAGCACGCCGCCGTGTTCGTAGCGCTTGTCCGGATCCCGCGAAAGGCAGTGCAGGATCACGTGCTCAAGGGGTTGCGGTAGACCCTGGCGCACCGTCGAAGGCTTGGCCGGTTCTGCCTCCAGAATGGCCATGCAAACCTCCGGGAATGACTTGCCGGGGAAGGGCAAGACGCCGGTGAAGGCGTGGTAGAGCACAGCTCCGAGGGCGAAGATGTCGGAGCGCAAATCCAGGTTCTCGCCCAGCACCTGCTCTGGCGCCATGTAGAGCACAGTGCCTACCAACATGCCCTCCTGGGTGATCTGCGAATCCGCCGTGCTCCGACAGATCCCAAAGTCTAGGAGCTTGATTGTGCCGTCCGGCATGACCATCAAGTTCGCGGGCTTGAGGTCGCGATGGATCAGGCCCGCGGCATGCACAACCGCCAGGGCGGAGGATACTTGCATGGCCATTCGCATGCCTTCTTCCATCCCCAGGGCGCGGTCTAGGAGGAGCTTGTCGAGGGTACGCCCCTCGAGGAACTCCATGGCGATGAAGGACGTGCCCTTGTCCTCGCCGTACTCGAAGACAACGGCGATGTTCGCGTGCGTCAAGCTGCCGGCGTGCTTGGCCTCGCGTTCGAAGCGTTCCTTGGCGAGGGGATCGAATTCGACGTGGGGCCGAAGGATCTTCAGGGCCACCGTCCGACCTAGGCGCTCATCAACAGCGCGGTAGACCTCGCTGGAGGGACCTTCCCCCAGCTTGTCGGTGGCGGGATCGAATTCGAAATGGGCAAAGCGCATGGGGAGGTACGCGGGGAAGGCGCGGGGGAACTTGCAGGCCCCCAATACTTCCTATACTACTGCCCACGCCCGGCTACCCGTTCCGCCTGTTTCTCAGGAACCTCACCATGTCTCCTTCGAAGTCCGCCGCCCAGCCCGAACCCCGCCCCCTGGCCGGTGAAATTCTTTTTGAGGAGGGCGACTTTCATGCCCTGTCGCCAGGGCTGGACCGCGACGGTCAGTACAACGACCGACGCCTGGTGGCGCGGCGTAAACTCCTGGCCCTTGGCAAAGGGAGTGTGAAGGAGGCCAAAGCCCTTGGGCTTGGACTAGAGTGCCGCACGAGTCTGCACAACCCGAACAGCTTCAACGGCATGAAGGTGAGCCGTCTGTGGGCTTACCTCACGCGACCGAAGGCGGAGAAGGCGCGTCTCAAGCGCACGATCGGCGCTGAGCTGGCGAAGGACTTGAACCAGGCCTACAAGAACGCCTACCTGTGCCTGGCGATCGAGGCCGAGGCCTTCGAAGTCAGCCTGCGGATTCACCCGGAGGGCTGGTACGACGGACAAAACATGGTCAATCGACTGAAGCGTGAGGGCCTTGAGCCCTGGCGTGACTTGCTCAACGCCCTGCCGGGGTTTCAGCTCCGCATGCACGATTGGAAAGGCGAGTGGCGTTGCGGCGATCTCGGAGTGCAAAAACTCGAGGAGTTCCTGGGCTACTACATTCCGGGCGAGCATCGGCTCTCCGTGGAACGCCGCTGGCCTGCGCCGCGAGGAGCCCGAGGGCACTGCTTTGAGGCAGGCGCTGTGCACGAGCTTCAGAACGCACTGCTCTCACTATTACCCCTCTACCGTTTCAGCGCGTGGTCTGAAGAGAGCGATTTTCTATTCGGCGGTTAGCACTCCCCGGAAGAGCGCGCAGGTAACAGTGTGATCTTGAAAGACAGAGGTTTGCCTTACCTGTCCTTCGCACGTTCTTTTCCCGGGGGCACGGGCTGTGACATTGGGCAGCTCCGTCACTAGATATCCTGAACAGGAGAAGGGGATTGCCAAGGGAGAGCTCAAACGAGAGCTATCTGCCCGGAGCATTCAATGCGCAGCCGGTGCTGGCTCGAAGGCTCCGGCGCGCACGGCGCGTAGATTCAGCCTAGGGCAGTTCGCGGATGTGAAGGTTACGGTATTCGACCGGTGTTCCCTCCGATTCGAGGGCGAGGTAGCCCGTCGCCGGTAGACACTGTGATCCGCCGTTGACCTCGGTGCCGTTTACCCACAGGCGCACCTGACCGTTACTGGCGATGATGTGGTAGTGGTTCCATTCGCCCACGGGCTTCGTCAGGCGCTGTGTCGGGAAGCTGCGTTGACTCTCGGCGCTGCCCACGCTGTAGCTCGTCCCATCCTCTGCCGCATACTCAATCATCGGCGTCAGGGCTGTCATGCTCGAAGCACCCACGGGAAAGACATCGCCATGGCTAGTGAACCAATCGGAGTGCACGCCCTTGGACTCTAGCCAATTTGTTTCGTAGCCGAGATCGAGGACTTGCACCTCAATACCACTGCGCGGCAAATTCCCGGGAGGTAAGTCGGTAAAAGCCGACTCGGGGCACCAAAGGAACACGCCAGCGTTGCCCGCGAAGTCGTGGTGTTTCCACTCGAGATCTAGTTCGAAGTTGGTGTACTGCTGATGCGTGCGGGCACCGCCCAGGGGTTGGCCCGAGCAGAGGATTGCGCCATCCACTTCGCTCCAGGTTTCCTCGGTGCCGTTGACGTTGACGAAGTCCTCAAGGGTCAGGGTGACCCAACCGTCTGCCGCGCTAAAGGGCTCAGGCATTGTCGCTTGGTCAGGCTTTGACCCATGGGCGCAGGCCACGAATCCTAGGGCAAGCAAAGGGAGGACGATCAGGGACGAAGGGCGTCGGGGTGAGTGCATGGCGAATCGAAGCGTGGTCAGTCCGGTAAGTCGGTTGTAGAGCGCCCAATGGGGGATCCCCCGAGCGCCTTCTTGTTGCAGGATAGCGCGTCTCCGGCTGGAGCCCTCAGTCCACTTGGAACGCGCGAGCATATTCGTGGTCAGCCGCGCTTAAACCCGTACTGTGGGACTCTACCCCTCCGGATTCCAGCCAGTGCCTCCTGGCTTTCATTCAGATCGACGAGTCACGAAACGCCCATGATTCTTCCCCTCGCAGCCCTTCTCCCCGCCCGGCTGGTGATCGCGTGCTTGCCCTTCTTCGCGCCCCAGGCCCAGGGAGATTTCGAGACCGCCCTGGCCACCGCCGGTGGAAATCGTGCAGAACTGGAGCGCGCCGTTGCCTCGGTGCCCGAAGAGGAGCGCGATGGCATGCGCTGGTTAATCACGCACATGCCTGAGTCGGACCTTGCGAACCTGACGGCGGACTACTTGCTTGAGAACCACCGCATCGCCTACGAGAGCTGGCGCACGTCCCCCTGGCGAGACTCGGTTGACGAGGACACCTTCCTCGATGCTGTACTGCCCTACGCGAGCATCAACGAACGGCGTGATGCGTGGCGCGCCAAGCTGCGTATGCATTGTTTGCCCATGGTGGCGGGGGCCGAGTCGGCGGGGGAGGCGGCGGCCCTCTTGAACAACGCGATCTGGGCTGAGTTCGGGGTCAAGTATTCGACCAAGCGCAAGAAGGCCGACCAGAGTCCCTTCGAGACGATCGAAACGGGGACCGCTTCCTGCACTGGATTGAGTGTGCTGTTGATCGATTCCTGCCGTTCCGTCGGAATCCCCGCGCGCTTCGTTGGCACGCCGCGCTGGAGCGACGACAGCGGCAACCATTCCTGGGTAGAGATCTGGGATGACGGCTGGCACTTCACGGGCGCGGCGGAGCCCTCGGGTCAGGAGCTTGATCAAGGCTGGTTCGCGGGCCGAGCGGCGGGGGCCAAGCGCGATGAGCCGGGCTACGCGATTTACGCCACGACCTGGAAGGACACTCCGATCTCCTTTCCCCTTGTTTGGCGACCGGGCGATAAGTCCGTAGACGCGGTCAACGTGACCGACCGCTACACGGGCGCAGCCCCGGATGCCAGCGCGGATGTCTCCACGGGTGGCGTGTCGGTACGTATACGGGCCTTTGATCCTGCCACGGAACAGCGCACGGTTGCGCACATCACGGTTGGCAAGTTGGATGCGGACGATCCCACCTCCCTCGCGGATGGAGAACTCTTCTTCGGCAATACGAATGACGAGAGCTTTGACAGCAACGACCACCTGACAGCGACATTGGAAGCGGGCAGCAGCTATGCGCTCCTGGTGCAGGGCGAATTCGGCTTCCGGTTGACAACTTTCACGGCTAAGGACGAGCTGTTGATCAGCCTTGGGTTGCAGGGCGAGCGCTCATGGGATGCAGCTGATCTCGGGCGCCAGAACGCGGGCTTGGTAGCGCAACTCCTGTGGGCTTCCCACCGCCGGGCAGCGCGTGAAGATCGGTCCCACGAGATGGAGTCGCGGGTCCTCGAGGAAGGCGATCTCAAGCTGCCGTTCTGGTACTCCGTCCATGGGGATAAGCCCGCCGGAGGTCGTAGCCTTTACATCTCCATGCACGGCGGCGGAGGCGCTCCGAAGAGCGTCAACGATCAGCAGTGGGAAAATCAAAAGAGGCTCTATACCATCACGGAAGGCATCTATTTGGCTCCTCGCGCCGCCACCGATACCTGGAACTTATGGCACCAGGGTCACATCGATGGCTTCTTCGATCGTCTGATCCAGGACTTGATCGTCTTCGAGGATGTCAATCCCGATCGCGTTTACCTGACCGGCTACAGTGCTGGGGGAGACGGCGTGTATCAGCTGGCACCTCGCATGGCGGATCGCTTCGCAGCGGCGGCCATGATGGCGGGACATCCGAACGAGGCCCAGCCGGACGGCCTGCGCAATCTGCCCTTCGCGCTTCATGTTGGCGGGGAAGACGCTGCCTACGATCGCAATCAGATCGCACGCAAATGGAAGGGACTCTTGGCCGATCTGGCTGCCTCTGATGAAGGCGGCTATGAGAACCAGGTGGAGGTTCACGAGGGCAAGGGCCACTGGATGGATCGCGAGGACGCTGTGGCCTTGCCCTGGATGGCCGAGCACAATCGCAACCTGCGCCCCGAGCGCATCGTTTGGCTACAGGACGATGTTACGCACCAGCGCTTCTATTGGCTTCATAACCCGGAGCCTAAGGCCCGAGAGCGCATCGTTGTGGAGCGTGAAGGCCAAGTCATTTCGATTCTGGAGGCGCCCGCAGGAGTGCAGCTCAATATTCGCCTGGATGACAGCATGTGCGACCTTGACCAGGTGGTCGTTGTGAAGAGTGGTTCCACGGTGCTCTTCAGCGGGGTCGTTCCCAGGCGCGCGGCGATCCAAGCGAAGACCTTGGGGGAACGCGGGGATCCCAGGGGCATCTTCTCGGCGGAAGTCAGCATTACGACCCCCGCAGCTTCGGACAAATAGCGCGGGCCCAGATCTCATCGGGGCTACGCGCCCCCGATCAGTTCCCGCTGGCGGACTCAAGCAAGGCCGCGAACTTCGGCGAGGACTCCAGGGAGCCCACGACTCGCTGGGCCTGGAGCTGCGAACCCGCGTCCAGGAAATGGACCGTGTCGGCGAAGTGCTCCTCATCCGCGGGGATCGATCCTTCACCTTCGATAAGCAGCACATCATCGCGCCCTTGGGCGACTTCCCTCAGGGTGCTGTTGATCTGTTGATAACCCGCCAGAATCTCTTCGGTGCCGAAGAAGGGCATGTAATAGATCGCGCTAGAGGCAGCACTCATCTGAGCTTCCTGTGCCTGCCCGGTGCGAACCTTCGTGGCAAAGGTCGGAAGGCAGATCAAAGAGGCCGTCTTCGCCACTTCGTCCAAGAGGGGCACTAGTCGCCCGCGGAATGGAACAGCGATGTCCCCGGGCGCGATTGGCATGGCCTGGGTGTTCTCGGCAGCGCGGGCCTGGCGACCGCGGTTGCGCAGGTTCTTCTTTAGGAGGAACCATGTCATGCAGTTGCGGGAGAGCCAGGTGTCCGTCTCGACGTCGCTTTCCAAGTCAAAGAGCCCCACTTCGATGGCCGCCAGGCGCGAGAGATGGACTAGATCGTTGGTGCCGTGGTAAACAACCACAACGTCCGGGGCATAGGCGGCCACGCGGTGGCGCATGTTCAGGAGCGAATCAGCAGTCGTGTAACCCGCGGCGGCAGCGTTGAGGTAGTCAAAGGACACATCGGGATGGGTGCGCCGCAGCTCTTCGGTGACCAGGTGCGGCCAGGTGGCTGCGTTGCTGGAAACCTCCGCGCAGAAAGTCGTGGACCCGCCGAGGAATGCCAAACGTACGGTTCCGGCGGGCTTATCCAGGGGAATGGACGGGCTCCGAAAACCCTCAGGGTTCACGCGGATCGAGCCTGTCTCTGCGTTGGCCTTCGGGACCATCAAGCCGCTTGCAGTATGTTCCTCCAGGTCGTGGTAGCTCTGGCTCGTGGTGCCGAAGCGAACGTACTGACGTACGCGCACGGCGGATTCCACGAGGGCAAACACAACCACGAGGGTCACGCAGGAAACAAGAAGACGACGGCGCATCGGAGGGGGGCGAAGGCTGGGGGAGGTCCTCGAAAGGCCGAAGAAGGCCAATAAGGGAGGGGCTTCAAGAGGGCAGCTGAATGGAGTTACTGCAGAGCGAGATCACTACCGAGCGAGATCATTCCTGAGCGACCTTACTGCCAGGTGTCGTAAACGACGTTGCGTACGGGCCGAATGAATGTGAAGCGCAACTCGTAGCCATCGGCACTCACGAAGGAGGGATTGACTCGGCGTAGGACATCGGTGGGGTGCATGCGCCCGCGCAACTCGCGTAGGGCTTCGAGCCCGACGTTGGCGAAGAGGTCCGGTTGCATGCAGGCAGCGGCCTGGAGTTCGTGGCGACCAAAGCAGCTAGCCAGGAATTTAGGGTCAAGCTCCTCAGGATTCATATCGGCGGCCGCGTAGAGGGTTTCGATCGGGATCACGCCCTGTCCCTTGCGCGTTGCTTCGGCACACAGTTCGTGCAGGCCATCGAGGCCAATGCGATCGACGATACGATGCACCAGAAGCCAAGAGAAACCGTAGAGGCCCTCGGGCAGCTCCGGGTAGTCGCTGTGGAGGCTTGCGCGCGACGAGCTGAGCACCGCTTCGACGACATCGCGCGAGATGCGTGGCGACGGTTGGATTCTGCGCGTGCGACTGAGGCGATCCCAGCTCTGAACGGGGAGGCTTTCTTCGGGCCAGTTGTAGAGCACTTCGATCTCCAAACCGCCGGTCACGGAGCTCGCGTTCAGGAGTCGGTGGGCACGGATGTGCGTCGCGTATTCGGGGTTGAGCATCTCGGCAACCACATCCGCCAAGCCCTCTTCGAGGACTCCGGGCAAGGCCTTCCACTCGGGCCCAATCAAAGCGTGGACAAGCTCGTGGGCCAGGTACCAGGCAGATTGACCGTCCTCGGTCAGGTGGATGCGCTTGGCGTCAAACTCGCCGGAAAGGAGTGTGAAGCCTCGCACACTCTCCGAGCGTTCCGTGAATCGATAGACGCGCAGGCGATCCTGCACCCAAACATCGATGTCACGGTGTTGACTACCGGGTAGGAGCTCATGCACGCGGGGAACTAAGCGTTCGAGTAGGTCGGCGAATTCATCCGCCTTCTCGATCGACTCGGCTCTCACATCACCAAAGGGAGTCTGGGCAACGATGGGCGGCGGGGGGGCTAAGCAACCGGCGCTCGCCGCGGTCAACAGGAGTACCAGCGTCAGAGATATCAAGCCCCTGGGGCCTGTTCGATTCCTGTGTTGATTGGCCTGATCCATGTTCGCGGCCCGCGGCCCGCTCTCCCCTAAAGGTAAAGGGCTTCTGGCGACGGGGGCCTGGAATTCTCTTCCCACATCCCTTCAGTCGCGCGGATCGCATCACAACAGGGCCTGGCCGCCGTTCAATGGGGTCTTGCAGCCAAGATTAGTTTCGCTTCATGCTCCAGCGCATGCTTACGGTGACAAGCTTGCCGATCTCCATGTCATGCACAAGCAGCTCTGCCTTCGCCAGTGCTGCGTCGACCCAAGGTCTCGGGTATGTGTCCTCGAGAAACCAGAAGTCCAGGATTTCACAGGTGTAGGCGTTCTGTCCAGGCTTAGGGCCGGCTTCGACCAGGACCCAGCGTGCCAGGCGGAAGCGTCCAACATCTTCTACGGGTCCGATCCACTTGCCCGGTTGCGAATGTCTGAACTCGTACCACAGCGCGAGCCCGAGTTTGCGCACGTCGAGCTCCTGCATCTCCGCCCCGTGGATCGCCCCGGATGTGGTCTGCGCCTGCAACTCCAGCAAGGTCTCCTCGGCGGCGGCCTTGGCCAGGGCGCGTTGCTCACTGTGCGCCGCGGCCAAGGCGGCACGTGGAATCAACAGATTGTCGAGGGCCAAGCGCACATGGTGCGGTCGCGAACTCTCGGGTTGTGCCAGGCCCGCGGCGTCCGCGATCTCCTCAAGGTCGGCGCGCAGAATGACCTGGCCTGCGACGGAGAGGACAGCCCCTTCAACCGGCGGGGGAGAAAGCTTTAGATCCGTTAAGCCTCCGTCATCGGCATCAGAAACGGCTTCCGTGGGCTCTGGTTCGCCGCAGCTCATGGGCACCACGGTCAATCCCATGGATAGCGTGAGTCCAAGAAGTATGCCGCGGCCAATTTGTTGCTTGCTTCCCATCAGGCCTGCTGCGGAACATCAAAGCGCGCCAGGAATGCGCAGGCCTTTTCGGTGAGGAAGCGATAGGTCGTGAGGACATTGTCTCCCGTCGCATCCAAGCCCGTGGCTGCGAGGCTTGGTCCGAAGTTGCCCTGGACCTCAACAAAGAGGGAGCGCGCATCCTGGGCCCAGGACTCTACGCGCAAACCGAATGCCTCCGGCTGTTCCTTGGTTGCACCGAAGGCGAATCGAAATCCAAAGAGCTGGGGGTCGCGTCCAAAGTCCGAGAGCTCGCTGCCGAATCCGAAGATCCCATTGCGTAGGTATTCGCGGGCATCGCCAAAGGAGCGCGGACTGATCAGGGCCCGTACGGTCACGACTTGGGCAGGGAACAACTGTTGACGCCGCGCCTCCGCGCCGGCGGCGGCGAGCAGCCGGACGCGCTCCGCGAAGTCATCCACTGCGATGCCTGAATTCTCCTCGCGGAATTGGATTCGATTGGCCAGGAAGGCGACTGACGAGACAGCCCCGGCCTGGTTCGCGGGGTTCGAAAGCACGGGCCCATGGGGCGTCACTTGGAAGCTCGCGTAGGCCGGCCTCCCGCTCTCGAACATCTGATTGTGGATGCGCTGAATCGGCCCGGATTCGGGGGACACGGGGGAGTGGAGAAGCTCGGATAGCAGGGCAATCGTGCGCGGTTCGTAGGTCATCATCAGGTCTCAGGGGATCCAGAAGTCCGGCTGGGGGGCTAGGGGATCGCAACGGGTCTCTCGTTGAGAGTCCGGGGGTGTGGGGGTCACCGCGCATGGTAGCAGGTCCAGGGAAGACGGTTTCCCCCAGATAGGGACCTCCTCCGCGGTGGCAAGAAGTTCTCAAAAGACTCAGGCTATGGCGTCCTGGATCCGAGAAGCCGGGGGTCACGCGTTCCATATTCCCCGGGGGATCGAGGGAAGCCCGATCTCTGCTGCAGTCTCTTTACTCCCCTGTAGAATCCCCGGACGATTCTCGGAGGCGTCCAATCCTGGATGATCTTCCGAGATCTCTCTCACGTCCTCCACTAGCTCCACGTAAGCCCCCGGTCAGCCACGGACGCCCTTCCGGCGCCTGTCCTGGCGATAGGCCTACCCCCACGAATTCCGCCTCCATCCATCGGCATGCAACTTCTTCACTCCAACCGCTGGGCACTCCTGTCTACTCGACGATTCCTGCCCAGCCTCGCACTCGCTCCGTTACTCCTTGCTGGTTTTGTTGCAGCGCAGCCCAATCCTGGTGCGGCCCCGTCGGGGGTGGATAGTGATGCTTCTGTTGCGCCGGCAAGCACTGCTTCGGTAGACGAAATCCTGGGGGAAGTCCTGGTGGTGAACGGAGTCACCGTCTCCCACGATGCGATCAAGCGCCAGATCATCCTGTCCACCAGTGGACGGACGCACTTTGAGCTGGCCAAGCTGCGACTTTTCATCGTCAAGGAGATGAATCGCCAGATCAAAGAGGATGGCCGGTCAGCCGATGAGTTCGTCATTGACGATGCTCTCGTTTCGGCGGAGATCCAGAAGGCGCGCGACCAGGTTTCGGAGCATTACTCCGACCAGGACGTCACCCTCGAAGAGGTCATGCCCGAGATGAGCTCGCCTGTCTATCTCGACAACATTCGATTGACGAAGCTCTTCGCTCGCGTGTTTCTGCCTCCGAACCCGCACAACTATCCGCCCCTGACCCTCGAAGCGATTCGCGCAGGCGAGAGCGGCGACGCTCTGCTCGGCGCGTTGATCGAATCCTGGGACCTGGAGGAGGCCAAGCGCCTGGCCGCGGGACCGGATGCGCCGGAGCTGCCCGAGGACTCCAGCGCCAAGGGCGGACAGCAGTTCATGGACATGCTACTGCGTCAATCGGTGACCAAGTACCTGACTACTAGTGCTGACGTGCGATTGGCCGAGGACGGCATCGCCGACAACCTCGTTGGCATCGTGGACGGCGTGGAAATCACCGTGGACTCTATCTGGCCGATGATTGCGGCCGAAATCGGACCCATGGATGTTTGGCGTGCCAAGCGCTGGTTCGTCAACGTGATGATGGCCGAGTCCGCCCTGGCGGAAGCTGGCTTTCTCCTGACACCGGAAGAGACCTCTGAGATCTACAGCGCGTACGCCGAGCCGTACAAAAACTCCTTCCTCTCGATCGAGAAGATCGCCACGGTCATCAAGAAGTTCCCGACCCTGGGCAATTACATGACCTACTATCGCCTGCAGGAGTCCTTCCGCAGGTTCTCGGCCGAGGCCATGACCGACGAGGCCCTTGAAGCCCAGGGCGATCGTAAGACGTCCTACTTGGTCAGCCTCGCCAAGGTCGATGTGGATGTGATCTTGCTGTCCGCCTACGACTTCAGCACCAAGACCTGGAAGGAGAACGGTTGGGAAGAGGCCGAGAGGCTCGCCGTCGAGGTTGCCCAGAAGCTCGCTGCCGGCGGGCAGTGGGAGGAGCTGCTCGAGGAGTACTCCGAGTTCATGGATCCGCCGATCCCCACCGAGGCCCGCAACAACCCCGAGCTTAAGCTGAAGAACAAGGGGCGCTTCCGTGGCATGAGCCGCAACGACCTTCTGCGCCTCCTCGAGGAGAGCGACTTCACGATCTTCCTGGGTGGAACATCCGTCACTGACATGGTCTTCTTCGACCAAGCGGTTGGCACGATCGAGAACCCGATCCGTGGTCCCCACGGTTGGTACCTCCCGCGCCTGCTGCACAAGACGCCGCCGACCCAGCGGCTCTCCGTCGCCGATGAGAACCACCGCGAGTACCTGACCCAGGACTGGCTGTCGGACAACCTGAACCGCTTCGTCGCTGAACACGTGGCCAAGGCAACGGTCACGGGGCTCTAGCAGCCACCAAATCGGTCAAAAGCCCATTTGAGGCGCGCTGGCGATTCTGTCGCCAGCGCGCCTTTTTTCTATTGGGGATATCCTTCTGGGGGGCTGTCCTGTCTACGGGGCGGTGGAGGCGGCAAGATTCGGGCTGTCCCCGGCAATCGGACGGAGACTTTCCCCCAGAAGCAGCACCGTGTCGAATACCTACCGCTCCACCTTCAAGCTCCTAGCGCCCTACGCCCGCCCCCAGTTGCGGGCGTTGGTGTTGGTGTTATTGGCTGGCGTGGTCACCGCAATAGCCCAGTCGTCGGTGTTGTTGCTGATCAACCCGGCGATGGACCACGTGCTCTTCGTGGACGAGAAGGTCGAGGAAGAACAGCTCTTGCTGGATCGCGAGGGGGTGGTGGAAACTGCGCATAGGGTCGTCGCCGACAAGACGGGGACGGACAGTGGTGAACGACAGCTAGCACAGGCCGTGATTGATGCGTTTGGGGTCTCAGCGGCGGATGACGAGGGTGCGGATGAAGAGGGTGTCCCGCCCGGCTTGCTGGCACGGATCAAGGAATGGTTTTCCTTCACAGAGGATGTCCCCCTGACCGCACGGGATTGGTTAATTGCGAAGGGCTGGATTGAACAACCGCGAATCGCGATGCTGAGTGTGCTCGTTGTCTTCTCCCTGGTATTGGCCCTGATCGGGGCCGTCAGTCAGTTTGCTTTCACTTGGCTTGCGAGGCGCACGAGCTTTCGCATGATCGTGGACCTGAGGGTCGATCTTGCGCGGCACCTGATGGGTCTCTCGATGCGCTACCACAACCAGCGCCGCTTCGGAGATCTCCTATCGAGGCTCTCGTCGGATGTGACGAGCACGCTGCAGGCGGTGAACCAATTCCTGAAGGGCATGGTGTTGGAGCCCATGTTCGCCATCGCAACACTGATCTTCATGTTCGGTGTCGCACCCCTTCCTACCTTGGTTCTGGCCTGCGCCTTGCCCGTTGCAGTCATTCCAATCTCGCGCTTCTCGCGTCGAGTTCGGAAGGGCTCGAAGAAGAGCCTGACGAGCCTGGGCGCTTCGGTACAGGTGCTAACCCAGATGTTCCAGGGCATACGCACGGTGAAGTCTTTCAATGGCGAGGAGCGTGAACTCGCGCGCTATCGTGAGACGAACGAAGGCTACCTGCGCGCCTCCATGAAGATGGTGCGGGCTATTGCATCCATGCACGCCTGGACAGCCTTCTATTCCATGGGGGGGATTGCAGTCTTGCTCTTGGTCCTTGGCCTCATGGAGCTCAAGTTCAATGCTTTCGATAGCCCCGGGGCAATGTCGACCCTGGTCATCCTGATGGTTCGCTTCAACAACCACGTGAAGAGTGCGACCAAGGCCCTCTCGGGAATCGGTGAGGCCGTCGGAGCCTCGGACCGCTTGCAAGAGATCCTCGAAGAAGAGCCCGATGTCGTCCAGCGGAAAGGGGCGGCTTCGATTGCAGGCTTGGGTGCTGG
>JBLHLB010000072.1:0-13848 GCA_047618505.1 Planctomycetota bacterium | reverse complement strand
CCTCAAAGCGCGTGGAGGAAGTCGAAGACCACGTCTTCGTCAAGTCCTCCCGCATCAACTCGACATGGGGTGGCAACCTGGTGGATATGGTGCGCTCGCGCCGTTTCATCGATGTGATCCAGGGCGACAACTTGACCCCGCGCGTCGCTGAGATCGGCGATCGCATGATCGGTGGTTTGCGCTCAATAGCGAAAGATCGCGGCGTGATCTCGAACGTGCGTGGTCTTGGCTCCCTGATTGCCTTCACCATGGAGAGCACCGAGAGCCGTGACGCTATGCTTGGCGATCTTATGAAGAACAAGATCCTGGCCTTGGCCAGCGGACCGGTTTCGGTGCGCTTCCGTCTGCCTTTCGTGATGACCGACGGCGAGATCGACACTGCCCTCGAGCGCATCGCGGATAGCCTTCCGGCACGGGTCTAATCGAAAGCCAAGACAGGACCGAGAAGACGAGGATGGGCGCCGGGTTTCCCGAGCGCCTGCTCATCGTTCGCACCGGTGCGATTGGCGATGTAGTCAATGCGTTGGTGTTTGCGACGGCGGTGAAGCAGGCCCATCCGGCGACGGAGATCGGGTGGGTTGTCCACGGCTTGGCGAGGCCCTTAGTCACTGGGCATCCGAGCGTGGACCGAGTGCATGTCTGGGCCCGCGGCGGTGGCTTGGCGGAGGTGCGGCGGCTCCTTCGCGAAATTCGCGAGGTCGGGTATGGGATGGCGGTGGATCTTCAGCGCATCCAAAAGAGTGCCCTGATAGCGCGCTTCTCGGGCGCTGATCGTGTGCTTGGGTTGGATCGCGGCAGGGCCAAGGAGTTGAGCTGGTTATGGACCAAGGAACATGTGGCGGCGAAACCTGGGGAGCAGCACATGGTGGACCTCTACATGGGCTTCGCTCGCTATCTCGGGATTGATGTCCCGGCCCGGCGACTCCTGCCAAACAATGAAGCAGCAGAGCGCTGGGCCGACGCCTTCCTGGGCGAGCTTGGTGCAGCTCCTGTATTGGTTAATTTGGGCGCTACCAAGCCGGAGAACCGCTGGATACCCGAGCGCTTTGGCCAGCTCGCGGATGCCCTGGCAGGAGAGTTAGGTGCGCCTGTCGTATTCACCGGCAGCGAGGCGGATCGCGCGATGGAAGTGGGCGCCTTAGCTGCGCTCGCCGGCGAGTCGAAGGTGCGTAGTACGGTGGGGCAGACGGATCTCCTGCAGCTCTTAGCGCTGGAGCGCCGCTCGCGCCTGTTTATTGGCTGCGACACCGGTCCAATGCACATGGCGGCAGCTGTTGGAACACCCTGTGTCGTACTCTTTGGTCCCGCAGATCCCGAACGAACAGGCCCCTTTGGTGAAGGTCACAGCATTGTGCGGGCACCGGATGGGAAGATGGCTCAGCTCGGAGTCCAGGCAGTCCTAGCGGGTGTGTTGGGCCTTACGGGGGGGGCGTAAGGCTGGCGGGGAATCAGATCCCCTAGCAGTCCGTTGAAAAACAGCAGCTTCTCGGTTGGTCTCCACAAATTGCCTGGCAAGGCGTCGGGTTCTCCGCGTAGCTGTACCTACACGGGTGGTTCCGACAACGCAGCCAGGCGATTTGTGGGGGCCGAGCGAGGAGTTGCTGTTTTTCAACGGGCTGCTAGCGCCGCTACTCGCTTGTCCTTACGCGTAGTTGCCCGCAGGCTGCATCGGATCCCAATCCGCGGGACCAGCGTACGGTTGCAACAATCCCATTCTCCTGGAGGTACTCGGCGAAGCGGTCTGCTTCGGGGGTGGAGGGGCGGCACCACTTGCCGTCGGACTCGCTGCCCAGGATCGGGTTCCAGGGGATCAGGTTGACGGTGGCGCGCCGTTGCCCCAAGAGCTTCGCCAAGGCCTCGGCATGACTGCGCGTGTCGTTCTTGCCGGCCAGCAACACGATCTCGTAGGTGACTTCGCGTCCGGTGACCTCGAACCAGTTGTCGCCGGCCAGGAGGATCTCTTCGACCGTGACGCCGCGCATCCCAGGCACCAGTTCCCAGCGCTCTTCGTCAAAGGGGCTGTGCAGTGAAATGGCCAATTGGAACGGTGGCTTCTCCGGTGCAATTCGCCGCAGGCGCTCGGGGAATCCGACCGTGGACACGGTTACCTTGCGAGAGCCTAGCCCCACATCCTTATTGACTCGTTCAAGAGCGGTTCGGAGGGCCGGGTAATTCAACAGCGGCTCACCAATGCCCATGATCACGGAGCGAGCAATCGGCCCCAGGGTGCGACCATGGAGGTACTGTTCCAGTATCTCGTGGGCCTCAAGGTTGCGATCCAAACCCATCAAGCCCGAAGCGCAGAAGGGGCACCCGACGGGGCAGCCGACTTGGGTGCTGACGCAAAGTGTTGCGCCCTTGCCCTTCTTGAAAGAGGGCATGTGGACCGTCTCTACCGTGCGTCCGTCGGCCAGCTCGATCAAGAGTTTGACTGTGCCATCATTGGACTCCACGCGCTCCTTCTCGGAACTCGAGAGTAGGGGAAGCTCCGCCTCGAGGCGTGCGCGTAGCTCCTTCGACAGCCCGGTCATCGCAGCATAGGAGAGGACACCGTTTTCAAACAGCTCCCGCTGGATCACGCGCGCATGGAAGGGCTTGCCGCCCAACTCGACAACACGCGCCAGGGCTTCCCCTGGGCTGAAGCTCAGGAACGGCGCCGGAGGCTTCGCCGCGGTTGAGTCGGGCACGACTTGGGGCGGCACGGGCGAACTCGGTGTCTGGTCACTCACTGGAGATGCCTACTGACCCGAAGCACCATCGGCGCCAGACTTCTTCTTGGCATCTTTTCGGTGCTGCTCTACAGCATCGCGAAGGAGTTCCGCCACATGGGAAGCCTTCTCGCGCGCATCCTCCAGTCCATTGGCGTTAGCGCCGCCCACGGCACGGTGCCCGCCACCACCGAAGGTTTCCATGATGTTCCCGATGTGTGCCGGTGAATTGGCTCCATCGTTGTTCCAGGGGTTCTGCCCTGCGGTCACGTGGTAGCCGGCCCGAGTGGGAATCACGCCGACCGCGTAGACGGCCTTCGGGAAGTGATAGAAGGACGCGAAGCGCTCGCGCCGAATCTTGTTCGAGGAGGTGTCGTAGAGCAGCACGCCAAGGTGGTCGGTCAGGATCGTGGGGGGGAATTGCTGCAGTGCTTTGTCGCGGTTCTTGGCCGCACGTTGGAAGGAACGCTCAACGTCTTCGCGATCAGCGACCTCCGCCAAGGTGCCATCGATCATGGCTTCCACCAGAGTATTGGTCCAATCGGGCTCCGGTGCAGCCATCAGCGAACGGGAGATTCGAAGAGCCGGGTCGTCCGCGAAGAGCGCCTGCTCAACGCTCTCAAACTTGGCCGCATCTATGATGTCCGACCAGTGTGCCATCTCGATGAAGCGCTCCGGTGCTTCGTAGTCCCAATGCTCCTTCGCGTGCCGCAGGATTAGCGGAGGACAAGAGGGCGACGTCTCGTCCCAGGCCCAGCGATCGCTCGGGGCGTAGGCCTGCCGCAGGGGCGTGTTCAGGAAGGTCGTCGGGTGGTGGTCGAACCAATATTCCGCTTTGGGGTGGAAGTGGAAATCCACGATGGCGAAGCGACGTCCGCGTTGGAAATTGTCCCAGTCCTTGCGCTGGTCGTAGTTGACGCTCTCCCACTCAACGTTCTCGTCGAACTTCTCCCGCAGGATTGAAGCCAGTACCGCAGCGGCAACCATGCCGTCGAAGTCGCGGTGATAGTGGATCGTGAGGGGGTGCTTGAATTCCATGCTAAAAAACGTGTGGGCCCGGGGAGCGAGGTGCTCTCCGGGCCCACACGTTAGTTGGCCGGGCGTCTCTAATCAGGAGCTTTCAGGTCTTTCTTGGCTGATAGCAGCCCGTTGAAAAAACAGCAGCTCCCCGCTCGGCTCTCCGTGCGGCCCCACGAATCGCCTGGCTGCGTTGCCAGAACCACCCGAGTCGGTACAGCTAGGTGGGGAACCTGTCGCCTTGCCAGGCGATCCGTGGAGACCAACCGGGAAGATGCTGTCTTTTCAACCGACTGCTAGGCGCTTTCGCGCTGCTCGTCGTCGATGACCTCATCTTCCGGCTCCTGCTTGAGCCTGTGCTTTGAGGTGATGGAGAGGTCGACCAGGTCGGAATCGAGGCCTTTGGCCAGCGAGCGTTGACCCCGGACGACGTCCTTATCCACGATGAAACTGCGCTCATCCGTGCGGTTGGGCAGCTCGAAGAGCAGGTCGAGGAGGGTGTTCTCCAGGATCGAGCGCAGGGCTCGAACACCGGTCTCGCGCTCGATGGCGATCTCGGCGATAGCTTCGAGGCCGTCCTCGGTGAAGAACAGTTCGGCACCCTCCATCTTGAAGAGACCCTGGAACTGCTTGACGAGGGCGTTCTTCGGCTCTGTAAGGATCTGCACCAGGTCATCCTTCTTGAGTTGATTCAGGGTGACCAACACCGGCAGGCGCCCGACGAACTCGGGGATCATCCCGAACTCGACCAGGTCCTTGGGGATGACGTTGCGAAGGATCTCGTCGTTGTCCAAGTCTTCAGCTCGCACCTTCTTGGACCCGTGGGCCTCAGTCGGGGCCTCCTGGGCAGCGCGGTGGAAGCCGACGATGTCGCGGCCAATACGCTTTGAAATCACCGAGTCCAGGTTGGCGAAGGTCCCGCCGCAGATGAACAGGATGTTGCTGGTGTCCACCTGGATATAGGCCTGCTCGGGATGCTTGCGACCGCCCTGGGGCGGAACGTTGGCAACCGTACCCTCAAGAATCTTGAGGAGAGCCTGCTGCACACCTTCACCTGACACGTCGCGTGTGATGGAGACGTTGGACGTGGTGCGTCCGATCTTGTCGATCTCGTCAACGTAGACGATGCCGCGTTGGGCACGGTCCTTGTCGAACTCGGCGTTCTGTAGAAGCTTGAGGAGGATGTTCTCAACGTCCTCGCCCACGTAGCCAGCCTCGGTCAAGGTCGTTGCATCCGCGATGGCGAAGGGCACATCCAGCATGCGCGCCAGGGTGCGTGCTAGGAGCGTCTTGCCGGAACCCGTGGGGCCCACAAGCAGCACGTTGGACTTCTCGATCTCAACGTTGCCGTCTTCGCCGAAGTTAGCCTCTTCCTTCTGTTGAAGACGCTTGTAGTGGTTGTACACCGCCACAGCGAGGACCTTCTTGGCCTGGTCTTGTCCGATGACATACTCGTCCAGGAGACGCACGAGCTCGATCGGCGTGGGCAGGTCATGCTTGGCCAGGCGTTGCCCGGTCTCGCTCGAAGCGGCGCTGGTAGTCGTCGACTTGCGACGGCGCTCGGCCGTGCTCTTGCCACCTTCACCGGTGCGTCGCTGCTCCTCCTGGAGGATCGAATTGCATATCTCAATGCATTCGTTGCAGATGTAAACGCCGGGAGGGCCCGCGATCAGCGAGTCTACATGGTGCCGCATCTTCTCGCAGAAGGTGCAACGCTCGACGTGACGTCCGCGTCCAGAGGATCTGGTCATGGTTTCGAGTGCAAGGTGAGAAGCGGTGACGGGAGGGACTGTCGTCCGAGGAGCAGTGGCCACCCCCCGGAGTCAGTTTCCGTGGGATGGCCCTTTGCTTTCCTCGGCCGTGGCACAGCCTAGATCTTACTCCTTTTGGTCAACCTTGGAGACGATGTGGTCCACAAGGCCAAAGTCCTTGGCCTCCTGGGCAGACATGAAGTTGTCCCTATCGGTGGCCGCGTTGACCTCTTCGGGCTTGCGCCCACAGTGAGAGCCGATCAGCTCCTCAAGCTTCTTCTTCATCTTGAGGATCTCGGAGACCTGGATTTCCATGTCCTTGGCCGTCCCTTGGGCACCGCCCCAGGGCTGGTGGATCATCACGCGGGAGTTGGGGAGCACGAAACGCTTTCCTTTGGCTCCACCGGCCAGGAGCACGGCGCCCATGGACGCGGCCTGGCCGAGGCAGTAGGTGGCGACCTCGGGCTGCACGAATTGCATCGTGTCGTAAATCGCGAGACCGGCCGTGACCGAGCCCCCGGGCGAGTTGATGTAAATGCTGATGTCCTGGGAGCGGTTAGACTTATCCAGGAACAGGAGCTGTGCCATCACCGCATTCGCCACCGCGTCATCGATGGCGCTGCCAATGAAGACAATGCGCTCCTCGAGCAGGCGGGAGTAAATGTCGAACGCGCGTTGACCGCCGTTCTCGATGACGTAGGGGATGATGTTGCCGTACTCGGTCATTGATCTATTTGGGGAGCTGCTGGGCAGTCGCAATGTGGACTGCCGGGGGCGCTGCGGCTTCGGGTGAGTGGAAGTCTCTAATCAATCGAGGGGGACGGTTCAACGCGCACGCTGATCTTGCTTGCACAAGACCGGCTTGCGCGGGTCCCTCAACGTCCCTGGATATCGGCAGATTCCCGCAGGAAACTGCGCACCTTGCGCTCTAGGAGTTCAATCCCTAGCTGCTGGAGCAGTCCCTGCTCCTGGTAATACTTTCCGACTTCTTCGGCGTTGGTGCCGTTGCGTTGGGCGATGGACTGGATCTCGCCCATCATGTCCTCGCGGGAGACCAAGAGCTCCTCCTCCTTTGCGACCTCCTCGATCAGGTACATCGCGCGCAGGGCTCGGGCTTGCTGTACGAGGGCCTGTTCGCGCTCCACGTCAAGGCGACCCTGGAGGGCTTCGGCGTCCAGGTCCTCTTCGTCCTCGAGCGACTTCTTCAGCTCGGCGACTTTGAGGTCAGCGCGCTCCTCGACCATGGCCATGGGAAGGTCCATTGTCGTTGATTCCAACAGTTGCTCGAGGAGCAAGGCCTCGATGCGGTGATCTTCCTGCTGAGCCTTAGCCTCACCGATGCGCGTCTTTATGGCGACTTTGAGGCCGTCCTCGTCCTCGACTTCGAAGGCCTGGAAGACCTCGTCGTCCGGGGGGGTGACCATCTTGTAGACCTCGGTGGCGGTCACGCAGAGGGCACCGGGCTTGCCGCGGGCTTCCTCCGTGGGGAAGTCGTCGGGGAAGGCCGGGACCGTGATAGAGCGTTCTTGGCCCTCGGTGAGCCCGACGAGGGCTTCCTGGAATTCCTTCTCGTCGACACCCGGGGGAGGGGTGGTCGGGGACATGCGAATGCCTTCGCGATCGAGGACCGGGTCTTCGATGCCATCGACCTTGAAGCTCAAGCGGCAGACGGCCATGCCATCCACCTCAAGTCCCTCTTCCTCGGTACGCTCCGGGCGCGAATTGCGCTTGCGAATATCGATGACCGCTTCATCGACCTCTTCCGAAGTGATTTCGAAGGGCTCGGCGTCAACCTTCATGCCCTTGTAGTCCTTTAGTTCGATGTCCGGGCGCAGGAAGAGCTCGAACTCGTACTTGAACTCTTCGGTGTGATCGAAGGGGATGCTCTTGGGGTCGACCTGGGGGTGCGCTGCCGGGCGAAGCTCGTTTGTGCGAACCGCGTCGTCGTAGGCGTGGTTCAGGAAGTGCTGCACTAGCTCGAGCTTGACCTGCTCGCCGAAGTGCTTCTCCATCATCGGCATGGGCATCTTGCCCGGGCGGAAGCCCTTGATCTTTGTGCGCTTGGCCATATTGCGCAGACCCTGCTCGCGGGTGCGCTTGATCTCCTCGACGGAAACCGTGAAGCGGACCTTGGCCATACAGGGGCCCGTGTGCTCCAGCTCGACGTCGAAGCCTTCGTGGGTGTGAGCGTGGTCGTGGTCGTGATCGTGTGCCATCTTTGACTGGTTGTCGCGGGCCCAATCCGTGCCTGGGGCGCGGGCTTGAGGCGGCGAGCTGGGGGGGTCTGGTGCGGACTAGTGGGAGGACGTTGTCTGGGGTCGCCTCGGGGGAACCTGCTTCTAACAGTTTTTCCCGACGAGTCGAATCGGAGAGCTTAACCGCCCCAGGGCCCGGAGCCGTACCCTAGGGCCATGAATCTCAAGCTACGAGCCGTTGAAGATCGGCAGGAAGCCATGGACCTGGGTGAGCTCCTAGAGCGGGCCACCGTGGATTCCACCCGCGACTTCGCCGAGGGGGAGCCCGAAGACGGGGCGGCCAAGCGATTTCTGGATCGCCATTGGGACGACCCCAAGACCTTTTTGGTGCTGGCCGAGCCAGAAGGGGAGACTTCGCCCTGGGGTCTCTGCCTGACGGGTCCCCTTGAGGATCCTTGGACGGGGCAGCGTAGCCCCCTGGTCCTGGCCCTTTGGGTTGATCCCAAAATTCGACACAGGGGGGTAGCCAGGGCCCTGGTTCTGGAGACGCGCAAGCTGCTCGCCGATTGCGGCGAAAAGATCCTCTCTGCCCGGGTGGGCCACGGGGACGATGCCCTTGTCTCCATGGGGGAGCGTTGGGGCTTCCTCCGCACCTGGGAACTAATCCAACGCTGAATCTGCCCCTGACCAGCCGCTGATCCCAAGGGGGCAGCTAAGGGAAGGCGTGGACGAAGAGTCGCCGCAGGCTCGCATCGGCGCCGTAACGATCGAGTTCTTCGGGGTGTACCCAGGCCAGGTCCTTGGATTCCTCGGAGATCACCAGCTTGGCCTCGAGTGGGGCGTAGACCAGGAAGCGCACGTCGAGGTGCAGGTGCTCTGGTTCCGCCGGCCGCGCTCCCTTGGCCGGCCGTGCGGGGATCGAGTGGACGTCCAAGTCCACCGGGCGCGGGTCGATCTTCAGGTCGGCGATACCGCTCTCTTCAATCGCCTCACGCAGGGCGGCCGCGGCCAGGTTGCCGTCCCCGTCGCAGTGACCGCCGAGCTGCAACCAGCGCTCGAGTTTGCGGTGGTGCGTCAACAGACCGCGCGTTCCATCGCCGTGGATGATCACGGAGCTAGCAGTGAGGTGGCCTTCCAGGCATCTCCGATGCAAGGCATCGGAGTGTTCCAGTAGGAAGCCCAGGATTTTTATGCGCTCACGGGCCTGGGCCTCGTCCGGGGGGACGAAGGCCATGAGCAGTGCCCGTGCGGTTTCCTGCCGGGGATCTGCAGCCATCGCCGCATGGGACGCGGCCAGGAGATGTGCATCTTCGTATCGAATCTTGCCCACGACCTTAGATCAGCTTGCGGTAGCGACCGGCCTGGGACTCCGGCGGGAAATCCATGCGCTCGCGCCATTCCCTGCGCCACTCGGTATAGCTTTCCCAGGTGCCGTGGTGGTAGTTGATGTAGCCATCCCCTTCGAAGGCCAGGATGTGACTGACGATGCGATTCAGGAACCAGCGGTCGTGACTCACGACGATGGCCGAGCCGGGGAAATTATCGATGGCGTTCTCAAGCACCCGCAACGTTTCCAGGTCGAGGTCGTTGGTCGGTTCGTCAAGCAGGATGACGTTGCCGCCGCCGCGCAGCATGCGCGCCAGCAGAACGCGGTTGCGCATTCCACCGGAGCATTCGCCGAGCTTCTTCTGCTGATCCTCGCCCTTGAAATTGAAACGCGCAACATAGGCCCGGCCGTCCAGGGTCGCGTTGCCGTACTTGATCAGCTCGTTGCCTTCGGTGATGTTCTGGTAGACCGTTTCGTCGTCGTTGAGGATCGCACGGGACTGCTCCAGGTAGGTGAGGTTGACCGTCGAGCCGATTTCGACTGTGCCAGCATCCGGCTCCTCATGGCCGAGGATCATTCGCAAGAGAGTCGACTTGCCCATGCCGTTGGCGCCCACCACACCGAGGATCGCGCCGGGGGGCAGGGAGAAGGTCAAGTCCTTGATCAGGGAGCGTCCGTCGTAGCCCTTGCAAAGGTCGCGCACCTCGATGACCTTATCGCCTAGGCGCTCGCCGGGCGGGATGCGCAGGTCGAGCTCGTCCACCATGGACTCCTTGCGCTGCTCGATCATCTCCTTGTAGCGCTGAATGCGGGCCTTGTTGTGGGAGGTACGTGCACCGGGAGATTTGCCGAGCCATTCCTTCTCGCGAGTGATCTCCTTGCTCAGCTTCGAGTCGGACTGGCGCTTTGTTGCCAGGGAGCTGCTCTTTGCATCGAGGTAGTCTGAATAGTTGCCTTTGTAGGGCGTTCCCAAACCGCGCTCAACTTCGAGCATCCAGCCGACGACGTTGTCCAGGAAATAGCGGTCGTGGGTGATCAATAGCACCGCGCCTTCGTAGTCGTGCAGGTGCTGCTCCAGCCAGGCAACGGAGTCCGCATCCAGATGGTTCGTCGGTTCGTCGAGCAGCAGAATGTCAGGTCGCTCAATCAACACCTTGCAAAGCGCAATGCGCCTGCGCTCGCCGCCGGAAAGCACTTTGACGTCCGCATCGTCGGGGGGGAGTTGGAGCGCCGACTTGGCCTTGTCGAGCACCTGATCGAGATTCCAGATGTCCTTCGCATCCATCTCGTGCTGAAGGTGATCGAACTCGGCTGAAAGCTTCTCCGCAGCGGCGCCTTCGGCTTCGCCCAGTTCGGTCATGACCTCGTAGTAACGTGCCTCGATTGCCTTCAGGTGATCGACGGCTTCCTCGACGTTGTCGTGGACGTTCTTGTCCTCACTGAGGTTTGGCTCTTGGGCCAGGTAGCCCACGGAAACGCCCGCGATGGGACGGGCTTCGCCCTCGAACTGCTTGTCCTCTCCCGCGATAATCCGTAGGAGAGTCGACTTGCCGGCGCCGTTCGGGCCGATCAGGCCAATCTTGGCGCCCTCCAGGAAAGACAGAGTGATGCCCTTGAGCACTTCCTTCTGTCCGAAGAACTTCCGGAGGTCATTGAGGTGAAAGACGATCTTGTCGGCCATCGCGATTGGGGAGCGGAGCGGAGCCAGGAGCTCGTGGAGGGGGATGGGGCCACCCTTTCGGGTGTTGAAGCGAAAGAGGATAGCGGCGCAGCTAGCGGGCGCCACTCCCCTGCGGCTATCCTGTTCGCCCGAACCCTCGGTGGGGCGCATCTCTCGCCCCCCGCTCGACCCCCTCCTGACCCCTTCAGATTCATGGACGTCCTCGCCCAACTCGGCATTCAATCGGAAAACTCTGGCGCCTACGCCGGTGAGTGGCTGAAGACCAACGGCCCCCTGCTGGAGAGCCGTAGCCCCGGTACCGGCGAGCTTCTGGCAAGCGTTCGCCAGGCGACCAGGTCCGACTACGAAGCCTGTGTCGAGGCCTCCCAAGCGGCCTTCCTGAAGTGGCGGGACATGCCTGCTCCCCTGCGCGGCGAAGTCGTGCGCAAGATAGGCAACGCCATGCGCGAGAATAAGGAAGCCCTGGGCGCGCTGATCACCATGGAGATGGGCAAGATCTACCAGGAGGGCCTAGGTGAGGTTCAGGAGGCCATCGACATCGCTGACTTCGCCGTGGGGCAGTCGCGCATGCTCTATGGCCTGTCGATGCACTCCGAGCGACCCATGCATGCGATGCGCGAGCAGTACCACCCCCTGGGGTTGATCGGTGTCATCTCGGCTTTCAACTTTCCCATGGCTGTTTGGGCGTGGAACTCGATGTTGGGTCTGATCTGTGGAGACGCCGTGATTTGGAAGCCCTCTGAAATCACTCCCCTGACGGCCATCGGCATGACCAATGTCTGTCGTCCGGTCTTGGAAGAGATGGGGCTCGGTGCCTTGATCTCCTGTGTGATCGGAGAGCCCCTGGAAATCGGCGAGGCAATGATCCAGGACGGTCGCGTGCCCCTGGTCTCCTTTACCGGGTCGATCCCCACGGGTCGCCACGTGGCCCAGACAGTGGCGGGGCGCCTGGGGCGTTCGCTCCTGGAGCTGGGCGGCAACAACGCCGTCGTGCTGCTTGAGGACGCAGACCTGAACATCGCGATCCCTTCGATCGTCTTCGGTTCCGTGGGGACCTGTGGTCAGCGCTGTACTTCAACGCGCCGCGTGCTGGTGCACGAGTCCATCGCCGACGAGGTGGAGGCGCAGCTCCTGCGCGCCTACGATCAGGTTCAGCTCGGCAACCCGATGGACGAGTCAACCCTTTGCGGGCCGCTGATCAACGAGCGCTCCCTGGAGGCCATGGAAAAGTCCCTGGCCGACGCGAAGGCAGCCGGTGGCACGGTTCTACGCGGTGGAGAGCGTATCGAGATGAAGGGCAAAGAGGCCGGCGGCGTCTACGTCAACCCGGCAATCGTGCGCGCCGAAAACGAGTGGGATGTGGTCCAACGCGAGACCTTCGCGCCCATCCTCTACATTATCCGAGTCAAGGACTTTGACGATGCCCTGGCCAAGCACAACGCCGTGCCCCAGGGCTTGTCCTCGTCGATCTTCACCCTAAATATCCGCGAGGCTGAGCGCTTCATTTCCGCCAGTGGTTCGGACTGTGGCATCGCCAATGCCAACATAGGCACGTCCGGTGCCGAGATTGGTGGGGCTTTCGGTGGCGAGAAGGAAACGGGCGGCGGTCGCGAATCCGGCTCCGACGCCTGGAAGATCTATATGCGCCGTCAGACAAACACGATCAACTACTCCAAGGAGTTGCCCCTGGCCCAGGGGATCAAGTTCGACGTGGGGTAGATGCGCCTGGGCCTGGCGGCCCAGGCGCATCTTTGTCTTTTGGTTCAACGCCTGACGGCGTTACGGCCCAGGGGGCCGTCTGTCTCTTTGGTTCAACGCCTGACGGCGTTACGGCCCAGGGGGCCGTCTGTCTCTTTGGTTCAACGCCTGACGGCGTTGAGACGGGGGCGTAGCCCAGGGCCGGACGGTTCTGGGCTACGTTTGTTTCTTGGTTCAACGCCTGATGGCGTTACGGCCTCGGTGGCCGTCTGTCTCTTTGGTTCAACGCCTGATGGCGTTGAGACGGGGCGCCTGCACTGGCGAGGTTGCTGGCGGGCCGGGGTGGGCGGAGGAATGCAAGCGATAGGTGAAGGGGGGCGTGATGGGAGACGGGGGAGCTGGGGTGCGCTAGTCTCTCTGCTTCCCTCGATTTGGTTCTCGTTTACCCCAGCTGGTTTGCGGACGGTTTATTTTCTCTGCCTTGTTTTTTTGATCGGACAAACGGCGCCACTGGCGTCGGTTGAAGGGGGGCTCCGTGACCACGATTTGGCCGAGGACACTTCGGGGGCTCGACCGAAGAGGGTCTCCTACCGCGTCACGCGGACGGAAGTTGCGCCTGAGATCGATGGAGTGTTGGACGATGCGATTTGGAAGCAGGCCCGGCAATTGGGCGAGCTACGTCAGGTAGAGCCGGTGGCCGGCGGCACAGCAAGCGAGGGCACCGAAGTGACCATCGCCTATGACGACTACAACGTGTACCTGGCGGTACGCTGCTTTGATTCCGATCCGGGGGCGATCCTCGCGACTCAGGCCAAGCGCGACGCAACACTAGACCCTGATGATCGAGTCGAGTTCCTCTTCGATCCGTTCCTCGATCGCCGGAATGCCTTCTGGTTCCAGGTCGGTGCGGGGGGGTCAAAGGGTGACGCGTTGCTCACCCGCAACGGTGCCTCCTTTAACAAACAATGGGACGGAATTTGGTACGGGCGGAGTCGCATCGACGAGCTCGGCTGGACCATGGAGGTCGCGATCCCCACTCGCACCCTCAACTTTGATCCCGAGGGCAGCGCCTGGGGCTTTAACGTGCGGCGCTTCATTCGTCGCAAGAACGAGGAGGTCCGCTGGGCCTCGCCCGAACCGCGCCTGCGATTCTTTGCGGCGGCGAATGCCGGAACCGTTGAGGGATTCGAGGGGTTGAAGCAGGGACTGGGCCTTGACATCAAACCCTTTGCCGTCGTTGAGCGTAACTATGACGACTCCGATGGGACCGAACGTGCTGATGTGGACATCGACTTTGACGCCGGGCTTGATCTGTTCTATTCCCTGACGCCAAACACGAAGCTTTCCCTGAGCTTCAATACCGATTTTGCGGAAACCGAAGTGGACGAACGGCGCGTCAATCTGACGCGCTTTCCTTTGTTCTTTCCGGAGAAGCGCGACTTCTTCCTAGAGGACTCCGGCGTCTTCTTCT
>JBLHLB010000071.1:0-14271 GCA_047618505.1 Planctomycetota bacterium | reverse complement strand
GGATCCAGTTTTCGCTCCGGATGCCGATCCGGAGTCGCCTTCTGAACTCCTTGAGCCCGAAGGCCTTGGGGAGGCCTACCTCGAGCACCTCCTGAACGCTGCCGAGGGTCTCAACCTGGCAGGAAAACGCATCGCCGTTGATTGCGCAAACGGTGCCGGAAGCGAGATCGCCCCACGCCTGCTTGCACAATTGGGCGCAGAGGTCGTAGCTGTGGGCTGCGAACCGGATGGTGAGAACATAAACGCCGGCTGTGGATCAACCCATCCAGAAGCCCTGAGGGACGCGGTCCGAGCCAGCAAGTGCTCCCTGGGGATCGCCCTTGACGGTGACGGCGATCGCTGCGTGCTTGTGGATGAACTCGGAGAGGTTGTCCACGGAGATGCCGTCCTGACCCTCTTGGCCCAGCAAGCCTCTCGCGAGGAAGCCTTACCGGGTAACGCAATTGTCGCAACAGTCATGTCCAACCGCGGCCTGCACCGAGCCCTGCGCGAGGTGGAAGCAAGAGTCTTCACAGTTGGTGTCGGCGACCGCCGTGTGGTCGAGGGCCTGGTGGAGCACAGCTTGTCCCTGGGTGGTGAGCAATCGGGGCACATCATCTTTGGTGAAGACAATTTCTTCATCGGCGACGGCTGCTACACGGCCCTCCGGGTCCTACACACGGTTGTGGCATCCGGAAAGTCCCTGTCCGAACTCGCGGGCGCCTTCCAACCATTCCCCCAGGTGCTTGTGAACGTCACCGTGCAGAGCAAACCCAACCTGGAGGGCATTCCCTCCGTGGTGGCATCGGTACGCGCGATCGAGGAGGAGCTTGGTGAGGATGGCCGTGTGCTCCTGCGATACTCAGGCACTGAGCCTCTGGCGCGCGTAATGGTCGAGGGTCCGAATCAGGAACGAATTAGTGCTCAGGCCGAAGACTTGGCGGCACTAATCGAGAAAGAACTGGGCTGAAATTGATCACCGTGGCCTTCGAAACATCCTCGCGTCCCGGTTCGGTAGCCCTCTGGACAGGCTCCGAGATGATAGAGATCGAGCTTAAGGACGCCCGGCGACACGCCTGCGATCTACTGCCAGCCCTCTCTGAATTGTTACGGAGGGCTGGGCTCGAGCCCAACGACGTCGAAGCCATATGCATCGGGATCGGGCCCGGGAGCTATACAGGTCTGCGCGTTGGCGTGGCGACGGCCCTCGGGTTTACCCATGGCACGGGAGCCCTCCTGCGAGCGGTCCCCTCCTTTGCTGCACTTGCCTACGGAGAACTCGAAGCGGGACAGGAGCTCGCGATCGCGCTGGATGCGCGCTCAAACGGTTGGTACTTCGCGTCCTATCGGCGTAGCGACGGTGACGTCATAACCCTCGAAGCCCCCTGTGTGCTTACGCAGGAAGAACTCCTGGTTCGTATAGAAAGCAGTCCACGACTTCACTTTGATGACGGTGTCGCAGGGCTTCTAAATACAGCGGGGATAGATCGGGGTCAGGGCCAAACCCCTAGGCGGGCAATGGCGCAACCGCGCGCGACAGCTGTGGCCGAATTGGGTATGCGGGCAATCCAAAATGACGGCCCGCACTCCGCCGCGGAGTGTGAGCCCCTGTACTTGAGGCCCTTCGTGGTTAAACACCGCAAACGGCGCTGAGTGTAGGTATCCACCAAATGAGGCACGTGATGCACGCTAAAGTGCAGCGGGAATTCCGCGCTTCCCCATGACTCTTCGCGGTCTGAACATGCTCGCACTTCCACCTGGAGTCCCCTTAGCAATACGAAACGAGCCGCTCTCCCAAAAGGAAGAACGGCTCGTTCCCGTCTGAAGGCTCGAAGACCCCCATGACGTTACGCGGGTCCTACAGGTCGTAGGGGCGCAGGGTCTTACGACCGTTGTCCATCGCACGGCGCTCGGCGCCAGCGATCAGCTCGCGGACAGCGCCGTCAAGGGCAACGTAGAACTCGCCCGAGACATTGATGCCGGCAGCACCCTTGGTGCGGCTCTTGCTGATGATGAGCTCAAGGGGCGTCGCCTTCTTGCGGCCGCGCGCGGAGCGCGTTGCCTTCTTCTTGCGAGCGGGCTTGCGTGCCGTTGTCTTCTTCTTCTTCTTGGCCATGGTGTAATACCTGCTTGGCTGTGAGTCCCAATTGGTTCGGGAACTCGGTGGTTTTGGGGCTGAGACCCGATGGCAATTGATCCGAAGATCGGGGGTTTCCACCGGGTTTAGGGCGCCTTTGCGGCAGATGCTCAAACACGATGTTCGAGGCAATCGATGCGCAAAGACAGCGGAAGCGAAACGCCCCCTGCCCTAACGCGATTGCGAGAATGGCGATGCTCGACGGGGAAGTCAACGACGTCATTCCCTCGAATTTGCTGTTTTTCATCCAAGATCGAGCCCCATTCGGAAATGCAGATCGAAGAGATGCAGCAACTTGCCTGCTGAAACGACACGCGCCGAAGCGTAACCTGATCCCTGTGGACACCACCCGCGGATGGCTTGAGATCGATCTCGACGCACTGACCCACAACCTTAGTGTCGTGCGCGAACGCGCGGAAGGAGCGGCCATTCTGTTGGTCGCGAAGGCTGATGCCTACGGCCACGGAGCCATTCCTGTCGCCCACCATGCCCTGCGCGCCGGCGTCGATGCCATTGGTGTTTCCACCGCTGGAGAGGCCCTGGAGCTACGTAGAGCGGGTATTCGAGGACGTTTGGTGCTCTTGGGCGTCCTCTTTGGCGAGCAAGCGATGCCCGCCATCGAACACGACGTAGAGATCGCCTTGCCCTCGATCGCCATCGCAGAACAGCTCGAAGAAGCAGGTCGCAGGCTAGCTCGACCGGTCCCTGTGCATCTGAAGATCGACACGGGCATGAACCGTCTCGGCGTTCGTCCGGAGGACGCACTCTTCGTCCTACGGAAGATTCGTTCCTCCCCATGGCTGCGCCTGGCCGGGCTCATGACACATATGGCGCCAAGCTTGGGTGCCGTCGCAAGGGCGGGAAAAAAGCAGCTCCTGCGTTTCGAACAGACACTTGCCGCAGCCCGAGCCGCGGGGTTATTGGAGGGCGACGACCTCTGGATTCATGCTGCCAATTCGGCCACTGTCTTGGCCGGTGGTGCGCCTCGCTACGACGCAGTCCGCGTCGGTGCTGCAGCCTATGGGGTCAGCCCCGATATGAAGTTGGACACGCGGGACCTCAGGCCCTGCATGGCCCTGCGCTCAAAGATCGCGCATCTCTCGGAGGTCGAAGAGGGTTCTGAGGTGGGCTACGGAGGCAGTTGGAGCACCCGCAGGCCCAGCCGTCTGGCGGTCGTGCCCTTGGGCTACGGTGATGGCATCGACTGGCGCCTGTCCAACCGTGGCTGCGTCCTGGTTAGAGGCCAGCGCGCCCCTATTGTGGGACGGGTATCCATGGACCTGACGACCATTGACGTCACTCTAATCCCCGGAGTGGCCTTGGGAGACGAAGTCACGTTCTTTGGGCGGGACGGGGACCGGCAATTACGCCTCGAAGAGATCGCTAGCACGATTGGGTCGATCCCCTACGAGTTGCTGTGCTCCATTGGACGCCGGGTGGAGCGCGTCTATGGCGGTGGTGTAAGCGCATCACACCCCAGCCCCGCCAGGGCAATCACGGCCCCCTAGAACCTCCCTCCTGAGCGGTCCAGAGTGACCTGTTGCTCGGACATGGTATTGCTGGAGCACGGCAAAGAGCGGACACTATCCCGGTCATGCTGCGCCTTCGAAAGCTCGCCTGGCGCCTGCTTCACCTGGCGGCCTGGTTCATCGTCATCGCCGGAGGAACTCTGCTCTTCCTGGAGGAGAGCGGGCTGATCACGCGGCTGGTGCGCGATCGCGTGGCGCAGGAGCTTGGGGAGCTGGGCGACTCCCTCACGATCGGCTCCGTAGAACTACGCTGGTTTGAACCCGGCATCCTCTTTCGGGATATCGCGATCGCCTCGCCCCTGGAAGAAGGAGCTGCCGCCGGTCCTGAAGTCCTACACCTGGACGAAGTCCACCTCTCGCTCCAGATTGGCTTCAACCTTACCCAACCGCTGCGCCGCATCAAGGTAAGCGGCGGGGAGATCATGCTCTCCGACGACCTTTCCCGGGCCCTCGAAATGGCTGGCGGAGAAGCGACGCCGGAACAAAGCAAAGTGAGCTCCCCCCTGGCTTGGGATCGGCTGCTGTCACCGCCGCCCATGGTCTTCACCGATATCGCCGTGGAGTTGGTGGTACCAGGCAAGGGCGGATTTGAATTGGGCCGTGCTTCCCTTGTGGCAGATCCCCTCATGGGCGGTGGCTATCAACTCCTCGGGCGTCTGGAGCCGAGCCTCGCCGGAGCGATCGATGCGAGCGCTTCCGCGGTACATATCGAAGGACGCCTCCTTCCGGAGGGTGTCACGCTGAAGGCCAGCGTGCGCGATATGGCCTTCGAATCCGATCACATTCGCGCGGGCGCCGCCGCGATGAGCTTGCCCTTTGAGCGCTGTGCAGGTGCTGTGACCATGACGTCGACCATGAGCCTGAGCGATTGGCGCAGCGCGAAACCACAACTGTCTGGCGAGCTGCGCGTGTCACTCCGCGACGGTGCCTTGGTACTGGACAAGGAACGCCCGGCGATCGAAGAGCTCGGAGCCGATCTACAGGCGCGCTTTGAGATCGCCGCGGGCGAACGCCTCTGGCGACGTGAAGCTTGGTCTGTGCGTGCACACACGGACGCCCGCTGGCTGGGGTCACCCGTCGAAGCCTGGGCTCGATTCGGACAGGACGTCCCCGGCAAGGATTGGGTTCACGCCTGGGCACGCATTCCGAACCTACCCTTGGAAACGAACCTTCCGGAAGTGCTGTCTGCACCGCCGGAGGTTGTGGACCTGTTTATTGCCTTGGAACCCGAAGGGCAAGCCGACATCACCGTGGACTTTCGGATGCCCGATCCTCCGCCAATCGTTGGCGGTGGGAAGTTCCAACCACGCATTGCCGCACACCTGGCCCTGTCCGAGAGTCTGACAGCGACCTATCGCGGCCTCATAGACCCCGCCACGGAGCGACGGGTGGCCTTCCCCTTACCCGTCACAAATTTGGCCGGTTATGTGCTCTTCGGTCACGATCCCCTCGATCGCCGCTCCGACCATGTGCAAATCGACCTAAGGGGCAAGCCCGGGGAAGGCGACCTGCACCTCACGAGCGTGCTCTACTCGCCCATCGATCCGCCGCCCTACTACATGGGGCCAGAGCTGGACATGCACATCGAGCTGACCAACTTGCCCCTGGATGAGAACGCGGCGCTGGCGCTCTCAGGCAGTCCTGGCACGCGCGAGCTGTGGGACACCTGGTCCCCCCTTGGCGGAATTGCCGATTCCCATTGGCGCCTCTTCGGTTCACCGAATGTGGGCGGAATGACTGCCTGGGGACAGGTGTCGGTTCACGACGCGGCCCTTAGTTGGAAAGAGCTACCGGTTCCGATCGTTGGAGTTCGCGGGGAGCTCGAATTCACCTGGGCTGCCCAACCCGTACCTCGCAGCGATGACCCCCGTGGATTGCTGCTCCATCGTCCTATGGGGGTGACCTACTCGCTTTCCAACCTCGATGCCCAGGAGATTGTGGGGCTGCGCGCCAGGGCCAACGGCGCCGCGCGTCAACGCTCGATAACAGATGAGAGTGTTGGAATCGAAGTGGAGAAGGAACCCTGGATTCAGGTCATCGATGTGGAGCTGCCGGCCCTCTTTCTGCGCGGCCGCGACTGGGATGTGTTGGCGGAGCGCACACCCGAGTTGGCGGAGGTCACCAGCGCACTCGGCGCCAAGGGATCCGTAGCCGTGCGCTACCTCGGGGTTTCCCACCTGGGGGCATCTGAATTCATCAGCGACGTGGAGGCCCAACCCATAGCCGTTGAAGTTTCCCCAGAGTTCTTCCAGCGCCGTACGCGTGACCTGAGTGGACGGATCCTTGTGCGCAGCCGCAGCGAAGTGGTGAAGCTCGATGAGCCGCCGGGCTTGACCACAACGGAGACGCGCTTCAATCTCACGGGCAAGTGGGCCCAGGGAGTGGAGCTCGCCGCCTCGGGCATCCTCCCTGCCGAGGGGCTGGCCCACATTTATATGCAGGGCGCTGGTATCGACCCCAGCAACAACGCCTTCCGCGGCGCACTCCTGCGCTCACTCTCCGACGGCGAAAGCGGAAGCATTTCCGAGGTGGACTTTTCCAATCGCAACGTCACGGGGCACTTGGATTTGGCCGTTGAGTCGACCTTTCTCGTGGGTACGGAGGATGAACCCATCAATGCCTACCGCATCTTCCTACGCGGCAACACCCTCGAAACGGAGTCCCTCACGCTGGGGGGCCTGAGCGGTGTCCTCGAACAGCGCGAGGATGTGCTCAGCTCACAATTCCTGCGGGCCGACCTGCGCGGCCATCCCCTCGAGTTACGTGACGTGCTCATCATGCCCCTGGGTCGGGCGGCGGACATCCCCGAAGCGGATCCCCTCTTCAGCGAGCCCGGCACTTGGGAAGATCCCCTGGGCTTGGGGATGCAGGCGCGTTTGACGACACGGGATCTCCCCTTGGATGTCGAGCACCTCTCGGCCTTGCTTTCGCCCGAAGCTCTCTTGCCCCTGGAGCAATCATCGACATGGTCCGGGAAAGTCGACGTGCTGGACGCACGTATTCTGATCACCGGCGAAGATGACGGTGACGGCCTCGTAGCCGTCAAAGGGAAATTCCGACCCCACGACATCACGACGCGGCTGGGCGTGCCGATCCGCGTCAACAGCGCTGACCTCGAGCTTGGAGAGATGATCCTGGAGAACGGTCGCGTGCGCGGCTGGGGAACGATCGATGGACTGAACGCGGAGTTAGCCGGGCGACAACTGACCGACGCCAGCATGGTGCTCGGTTACGTCGATGGACGCCTGACCATCGATAACTTGTCGGGCGACTTCGAAGGAGGCGAGCTGGTGGCGCGCGGTGTCGAGGCCGCCGGTTCACGCAAGGCCCTGGGTATCGACTTGTCCCCGCCCTACCGCTTCGACTTGGCGCTGAGCCTCGACCATGTCGAACTCGACCGATTGCTGCGTGGAGTATTCCCCTCGAGCATCGCGGATAAGGGCACCGTAGACCTGGAGCTGTCCCTTTCTGGAACCCCAGGAAATGTTGCCGACATGACAGGTGGCGGATGGGTGGAGTTGGATGAAGGTCGTCTCTGGTCGATCCCAGTGGCAAGGGAGCTCTTCTACCAACTTGGGATTCCGGACTCGGCAATCTTCGACGGCATGAGCGCGCGTTTCCAACTGCGCGACGGTGTCCTCGAGGGCTCCTATCTCGAGATGAACAGCAGTCTGATCAACCTCGTAGGCGAGGGCTGGTTGGACCTCGACGGACGCCTGGCCATGGATCTGGAGGTGCGCTACAGCATCCTCGACAAGCTCGGTTCCCTCAGTCGCATCCTCTACTGGCTAAACGACAACCTCTGGCGCGTAGCCGTCCGCGGGGACCTCACGCGGCCACGGGTCTCCATCCGCAATGTGATTCTCGAGCTCTTTGGGGGCTTTGAAGACACTCCTAGGCGTGAGTTACCCCTTCCTGGCATTTCTGAACTGGGGCCGCACTTCTAGGGTCGCACGGGTTCTCGGGAATTGGGGCCATCTAGGTATCGAGCTGTGGGCGAATCGTTCCGATAGCACCCCAGGGAGAACCCCACTACCTGGCCACTGACTTGGTTGATCTAGACTTACTCGTACGCGATTCCCACGATCTGGAGCCCCTGCCACAGAGCTCTGTACGCTTGGCCGGCATCCTCTCCATTGAGGATTGGGATCTGGACGCAATCAACGAAGTTGTGCGCTTGGATGAAGCCCTCACGGGTCGGCTCCTAGGTGCTGCCAACTCCGTCCGCAGCGGTGCCCTTGCTGAGATAACAAACGTCGAGCAAGCAATCGTTCGACTCGGTGCCGCGACCATCCTCTCCCTGGCCGTTGGCGCCGCAGTACGCGGTTCCATGGAACGCGCCCAGCCCTGCCTAGGCATAGGGGAAGGCGAGCTCTGGCGCCATTCGGTGGCCAGCGCCCTCGCGATAGATCTGGCTCGCGACTTCGTATCGCGTCCTGTCCCCCCCCAGGCCTTTGCGACGGCCCTCTTGCATGACGTGGGCAAGCTGGTCCTAGAACGGCATCTGGACGAACATTCAAGCGAGTTTCTGCAGCGCGCTCGAACCGAGGGAAACCTCTCGGAGCAGAAGGCAGAGCTCGAAGTACTGCAGATCAGCCACGCTGAAATCGGCGCCTTGATCGTGCGCTCCTGGGGACTGCCCGAGTGCATCGCCTCTGGAATTCAATACCACCATGATCCCCTGCAAGCCCAGGACGAAGAAGGCCGTCACCTGGCCTACCTGATTGGAATGGCCGATTCCGTGGCAATCGAGATCGGCGAGGCCTGCGGGGAATCCAACGCTCCACAGGGGCTCTCCCCCGACGTAGCCGGTGCTCTGGGCTTACCCCGGGCTAAGTTCGTCGAACTCTGCGAGAAGACCACCGAGCAGTTGGAACTAGTCCTCGAGCAGTACAAGGGTTGAGGACAGCGCGACCCCGGAACGACTCATACAGTAGGCTAGGCCCATGGGCGGTGTGCTAGCCATAGACTTGGGATCGAAGAAGACAGGATTCGCCTACGCGGATCCCCTTCGCATTATCGTGCGCCCCCTGGAGACCTTGCGTGTGAATGAGGAAGACGAGGCGCTCCTGGCCCATGTCTCTGAATTGGTGAACGAGCGCGATGTGGCCTCGATTCTGGTCGGCATTCCCCTACGCGACGGAAACCGTCCCAGTGCTCGCCACAGTGCTGTCTCGCGCTTTGTAGAGCGACTCCAGGAGCGTTTCGGCGACTTGGAAATCAAGACTCACGACGAACGCCTGAGCACAAAGGAAGCTGAAGCACAGCTCTATGAGGCTGGCTACCGAGGCAAGGATGCGGCTCGCCGCAAGGATTCCTGGGCGGCCCTGGTCATCCTGCGCGACTTTCTGGCTCTATAGCAGCCCTTAGAACATCGGCTGGCCCCGGCCTTGCCGCAGCGGGCAGTCCGTCGCAAACTGTTGGCGACGTGAGAGGTCCAGGCGGCCGCTCCACAGACTTCGGTCTGCGGGGAGGAAAGTCCGGGCTCCTCGGGCAGGGTGGTTGCTAACGGCAACCGGTCGCGAGACTAGGGAAAGTGCCACAGAGAATAGACCGCCAACCCCATGGATGCCTTCGGGCTGAACTTGGGCGGTAAGGGTGAAACGGTGCGGTAAGAGCGCACCGCAACGTCGGTGACGGCGTTGGCAGGGCAAACCCCACCCGGAGAAAGACCAAATAGGAGGAGGAGGCGATCGCCCGCGCCGTTTGAATCCTCGGGTAGGTCGTTCGAGGCCGAGCGCGAGTTCGGTCCCAGAGAAATGGTCGCCACCCTCCCTCGGGAGGGGACAGAACCCGGCTTACCGGGCCTCTCACGTCACTCCTTCCTCCCCCCTCCCGGGGGCGACCTATGGGCCTAGGGGGACTGTTTCGTTGCAGCCGTGAAAAAGGTCTGCGGGGGGGAGCGGAATACGCCGGTTCCAGCGCTGACCTACTAGATCTTGTGGATCACCGGTCGTATGGCATCTGCATCTTGACAGATTCGGGATTCCGTAGAGAATCCAAGGTACCCAACCGAGCACCTGGCCCACCCACATGGGCCACCCAGCTCGGCAGCGCGATCCGAAGGAGGAGATTCCAGCGGTGAGTGCCTGAGGACCCCAAACCCACCGCTATGGAATTCGTCTACGTCGTTCCCAGGGAAGTTCTGTTCCCGACCTGTTTCCCCCAAGGTTTCCTGCCCTTTCGTGGGCCCGACGACCTGGATGCGGGCATCCAAGGCGCACCGCACCCAAGCCAGGACGAATTCCATGCCCAGGTGGCAGCCCACGGATTCTACGTGGAACGTTCCAGAGCCGAGCGAACGCCGGCCTGGAAGCAGATCATCCCCTACACCCTTGTGATGGCTGAGGGGCGCGTGCTCCTGGTCAAGCGCGAGAAGGCCGGGGGTGAAGCCCGCTTGCACGACAAGCTCTCCATTGGAATCGGCGGACACGTCGAACCCGTGGATGCCGTCGACGCAGCGGAGCGAAAGGAAATCAATCCCCTAGCGGCTGGCAGTCGCCGTGAGCTCGAAGAGGAACTCGATATCAGCGGACCCATCAAGATCCGTTCCATCGGGACCCTCAACGACGACTCAAATCCTGTCGGTGCAGTCCACCTTGGCCTGGTTCAGGTCGCGGAAGTTGACGGCACAGTAAAGGTTCGCGAGGAAGACATCCTCTCGGGCCGTATGGTCGCCCTGGACGAACTTGGCACACTCCTTCGGGACGGTGCAAATTTCGAAACCTGGAGTGCGATTCTTATCGAGTGCCTCGACGGGCTCCTCTCTTCTCCAATCACAACGACCTGAAGGCACGACGGCACCTGAAGTCTTGGCGAGCAATCGCCGGCGCAGGTGTGCGGGATATGGAACTCGATCGAATGAGTTTCACCTCTCCCCCGAGACAGGGACCCACTGATTCTCTCATTGGGTTACTCTCCGGCTCAGCTTCGCCGTCCAACGCCCGGTCCTGACACACTGAACTACTCCATGAGCACAGGCACTCGCAAAACTCGTAGCATCGATCCAGAGCGCATCTACGACCTGCTACTCGGGGCACGCACCGCTGACATGTGCACCATGCACTTCAAGGACGGTCGCGTTCTTCGCGGCGCTGTAGTCTTCAACCAGTTCAAGGGAACAGGTCGCCTGATCAATGTCGAGGAGGAGCTCTCCATCGACTTCGCCGTAGATCAATTACGCGACCTGAAGTTCTAGGGTCCTGGCCGCCGGTAGCCATAGGCGCCGGCCTGAGCCTGCCACCACGAACAAGCGGAGCGGATTCCCCTCGGGGAGTCCGCTCCGCTTTTGTGTATCACCACCGATCCTCCACTTGGCGCTGTCTCATCGAGCCCCTATCTAGGGCAGGGCGCCATTCAATCAGAGGTTTCGGGCCCCATGGGCATGGCGCCGATCTCGACACCGTAGGGGAACATGTCTTCCTCTAGGTCTACGTGGGTCGCGTCCGCAAGTCGATTGATGTAGTTGAAGTAGGCCACGACTTGGATCGCGTCGTGGATTGCCGTGTCATCCAACCCATGGGCGCGCAGGGCGTCGAGGTGATGTTCCCCCATACTCGCGGGCTTGCGTGTGAGGTCTTCCGCAAAGACGCACAGTGCTTGGTCTACTTCGCTGAGCTCAGCCCCGCGCCAATCCGCCCCGAGAGCGATCACGAGGGCTTCGCGCTCCTCTTCGAACAGATCTTGGAGCTCCGACCGGAGATCCTTTTGGTGGGACTGTATTCAGTAGTGGCAGCCGTTAGCGCGACTCACCACAACCGCCAACATCTCGCGTTGGATTCGACTCAGGCCGCTGCGTCCAAACATGACGCGTTGATAGAGCCCCATCGAAGCCTCCGCCACCGTAGGACGCAGGCTCATGGCGCGGATAATCTCTGCCACGTGACCGGCCCGGCGACGCGCGTCGGCGTAAATCCGAGCGAGGAGACCCTCAGCCTCCCCCTCAGGAATTGTCCGTATCCAACCCATTGTGGAGAACCGAGCGCCCGGGTTAGCGCTGCAGGGCCGCCTCGATGGCCCTGCGCTCTTCACGGGTCACAGCATTCGGGTAGTAGGCCTGCAAGGCGCTGATGGCCGCTGCTCCTTCTACCTTCTCAAGGGCTGCGATCGCCGCGTTGCGCAATCGGAAGCTGGGGGAATCGAGCGCGCTGGCGATAGCCTCGGCCGCGACTCCGCGCTCGCCGGATTGATTTGCCAATTCGCTGATTGCAACCGCGCGCGCACTGGGTGCGAGGCTGTCGTCACGGGACCAGTGGATGAGCTGACCAACCACGCCAGTATTCTCCAGGCTCCCAAGGTGCTTCAGGAGCAGGCCAGCCAATTGGTCGTGAGGCGAATCGATGAAGAGCTTCTGGGTGATCCAGGCATAGGCACCCTCGGGGCCGGCACTAACGACCAGGCCCGCTGCAGCGCCCATGGTTCGCCAGGAATAGCCCGCATCGAATTGGTCTTGTCCAAAGGCAACCAAGTCGGGGGAAGGCGCCCAAGCTACAAGGGCTTCTAGAGCCGCTACTCGCACGCCAGCGTCGGGATCCCCTGCGGCGCTACGCCTCAGTCGAGCCTCTGCTTCAACCCCTCCAGCGACTCCAAGGGCACCCGCGGCGGCACGGCGAACCGCACGGCTGGTATCGCGTTGGAGACGGTCTCCAAGTTCCGCAACGTAGATCTCCGTGGGAGCCGTATTGCCCGCGATCCGAGCCTGGGCTGCGGCCTGGCCAAGGGCTGCGATCGCCGTGCGGCGGCCGTTGACATCGTTGTCCAGGTGCAAGATCGCCAGCCACTCAGCCGGCGACTTTTGCGATCGCAGAATCATGGGAACCCAACCGTTCACGTCAAAGCGCACGTAATCGATGTCTCCATCGGCCGGATCCGCGGGGAGGGTGAAAGTCTGTCGACGACGCTGAACATCGACACGGTGCACAGCCGTGCCGCGTGCGTTTCGGATCTCGATTTCGACCGGGAAAGCAAAAGCATTCGGCGTGTTGCCGAAGCCCTGGTGCATCTGCCGTACGCTGCATTCGACAATGCCGCGCGAGGGCTTCCATTCCCACGTGAACTCAACCTCGGGCTCGCCTTCTCCATAAAACCATTCGTCGAAGAAACGCCCCAGGTCCTGGCCGCTGACCTTTTCCATGGTCTCGCGGAAGTCAGCGGTGGTCACGGCCATGCCCTGGTGCTCGGCCAAGTAAACGCGCAGACCTTGCCAGAAGGTGTCGTCCCCCAACATGAAGCGCAACAGGTGCAGGCGCGAAGCGGCGCTCGCGTAGGGATGCGATGAAAAGAGGTCGTCGGGATCAGCCTCGTCCCCAAAGACAATCGGGCGGCGGTTGCGCTTGTCGTCGGTGCGGGTGTTCGTCTGGATGGCGGCTAGTTGCATGTCACGCATGCGCGCACGGAACTCGTCCACGCCACGGGTCTCTTCGAAGTAGGTCTCTGTGAGATAAGTCGCGAAGCCTTCGTTCAGCCACAGTTCTGCCCAGGTCTCGCAGGTCAACAGATTACCAAACCACTGGTGCACAAGTTCGTGGGCCACGAGCCCGTGGGACCCTTGGTCGCGGTTGCCCGCCCCGTCGTTCAAGGTCAACGGCGTCAAGGTCGTCGCCGAGATGTTCTCCATGCCGCCCCAGGCGAAATTCGCCACGCAGGCCTGACTGTACTTCGGATAGGGATAGCGAACTCCCGTCAGGTCCGAGAGGTAGGTCATGATCGCTTTGGTCTCCGCGAAGCTCGCTTCCATCAGGTCGCGGTACTGCGGCTCCGCCAGGAAGTAGAGAGGAATGTCCTCCCACATGTCTTCCTGGACGACGAACTCACCGGCCACCAAGCTCATCAGATAGGCGGGGTGCGCGGTGTCCATGCGCCAATGATCCGTGCGCTGACCGTTCTCCGTCGACTCGGCGATCTTCGCGCCGGGCGCCATGGTGACCCAGTGCTCGGGGACGGTAACGATCAGCTCGCTGGTGGCGCGATCAGCGGGGTGGTCGAAGCACGGAAACCAGCCGCTGGCGTGGTCCGCTTGTCCCTGTGTCCAGACTTGGGTCGGACCAGTGCCGTCGCCATCCTCGCCACCGGCAAACCAAATACCGTCGATCGGACGACCGCCGTAGTGGATCGCCAATTCCGTTTCCTCACCATCCCCCAGGGAGATGGGCAAGTTGATCAGCAACTGATCCCCGTCGCGCTCGAAGGCAACCATGCGGCCCGAGGGATCTTCTACGCGCCAAACCTCCAGACCCTGGAGATCCAACTGAATCGTGTGCAGCGAGGGAACGGTCGAAGCCAAGCGCAGCTTCGCGACGCCTTCGATGCGGCGATCCATTGGCTTGATCTCAAGCTCAAGCCGATAGTGGCGCACGTCGATCCCGCGTTCCCCCAGGGGATCCACCGCTAGGGCTCGTCCGTGACCAAAGGTACCGGCGGGATTGCTTCCGGCGCTCTGGCAGCCGGTCCCCCAGGCAAGTCCAAGGGCCATGACCGCCAGGGTCGGCAGGAAACTTGCAGGGCGGGGCGAGGTGACGGAAATCGTCGACGAGGTGCGGTTCAGCATGGTGTGATCGCCCGGACGCGGCCGGACGGCGAGGGACCCAACGGGGCAGAGGACAGTCGCGGGGGGCGCGAGGAAGTCGC
>JBLHLB010000070.1:0-14480 GCA_047618505.1 Planctomycetota bacterium | reverse complement strand
CACAAATCGCCTGGCTGCGTTGTCGGAACCACCCGTGTAGGTACAGCTACGCGGAGAACCCGACGCCTTGCCAGGCAATTTGTGGAGACCAACCGAGAAGCTGCTGTTTTTCAACGGACTGCTAGGCTTCCTCCAGGTTTGGGCGCAGGCCTAGGGCCTCCGCTATGTCCTTGGTCTGGATCAGTTCTCGCTGTCCCAGGTCGGCGACGGTGCGCGCCGAGCGCCAGATTCCGTGGACGGCCCGGGCGGAGTAGGCATGTGCCTCCGCCGCACGCTCAAGCAGTCGAAGTGGCTCTTTCTCCAGGGCAGCGTGTTGGCCGAGAGCATCCGCGTCGAGGGAGTGATTCAGAGTTGGGCCCTGGCGCTTTGCCGAAGCCGCGCGAGCCCGCCCGACGAGATCGACCCAGGAGCTATCCGTGGGGCCTTGATCGGTCGCAGGCAACCTTCCCGAAAGGGCTGCCATGCTTGGAACGGGCAGCTCCACACGGAGGCACAGGCGATCGAGGAAGGGGCCCGACAGTCGACGCCAGTAGCGGTGGATCTCCCCTGGGGAGCAGCGGCAGGGGCGTTGGGGGTGGCCGCGAAATCCACAGGGACAGGGGTTCATCGCGGCAACCAGATGGGCCCGCGCCGGTAGCTCAACCCTTGCGCCCGCACGGGCCAGGAGCACGCGTTGATCCTCCAGGGGTTGCCGTAGGGACTCGAGAACTTCCCGCCGCCACTCCGGCAACTCATCGAGGAAAAGCACGCCTTCGTGGGCCAAACTCAGTTCTCCGGCTCGTGGCGGATTGCCGCCGCCCACAAGTCCAGCGTGACTCGTCGTGTGGTGCGGTGCTCGGAAGGGGCGCCGGCTCTCCAGCGCCCGTGGGGCAAGACCAGCGGCGGAGCGGACCCGTGTAATCTCCACCCGCGCTGCGAGTTCGGGAATCGGCAGTAGATCCACCAGGGCCTGCGCCAGGAGACTCTTGCCTGTGCCCGGCGGTCCGTGCAGTAAGAGTGAATGACCGCCGGCTGCTGCAACCGTGAGGGCGCGCTTGGCCTGGACTTGGCCTCGTACACGACCAAGGGAGACCAGGGCTCTTTGGAGTCGAGCGGCTTCGCGATCGGCCGGCTCGTCCGGCGGCTGGACTGGGCCGAATTCCCGTGCCCCCGTTGCCCACGCCACAGCGTCAGCCAGGGATTCAACAGCGATCGCCTGGATCCCCGGGTGACAGGCGGCTTCGCGAGCCGTGGCGGTTGGTGCGATTAGTACCTTGAGCCCTGCCTCCACAGCCGCTTCCGCCGCAGCAAAGCCGCCGCTCACCGGGTTCAAACGTCCGTCCACGCCGAGTTCGCCCAGGAAAAGGGCACGCGCTGCTGCGCCCCGGCTGAGGTGTCCGACGGCGGCAGCCGCCCCTAGGGCCAGGGGCAAGTCCAGGCCCTCTCCGCTCTTGCGCAGGCCAGCAGGTGCCAGATTGAGAAGCAGACGTCCCGGCGGCACCGGTAGACGGTTCGCCGAAAGGGCCGATAGGAGCCGCCCCCGGCTTTCCCTGATGACGGCGTCCGGTAGGCCTGAGAGGGCAATCTCGACCGTAGTCCGCTCGGCGCCCTCACGGGCCTTGTCGAAACGGGCTTCGACGGTGACGAGATCGGCCACGGCTCCTGCAATAGAAACGCCAAATACGCGTGCTGCTTTCACCCCTAAGGGACAGAGGTGTCTCTGGAGGGTCTCCCAAAAAGCGGTTTCTCTTCGGGAATCAAGTCCCATTCCGTCGCGGACTTCGTGGGGGGTAGAATGCCCACCCATGAGTAGTTACTACGAATCAGAGGACCTGGCCAAGTTTCCGAAGATCGCCGAGCACGCTCCCGAGCTCGGCAAGAAGTTCTTCGACTGGTATGGAGCGGTCTTCGAAGACGGCGCCCTTAGTGCGCGTGAGAAAGCACTGATCGCCCTGGGCGTGGCCCATGCTGTTCAATGTCCCTACTGCATCGATTCCTACACCAAGGACTGTCTCGAGAAGGGTTGCGACCCCGAGCAGCTGACCGAGACTGTGCACGTGGCTGCGGCCATCAAGGGCGGCGCGGCCCTGGTGCACGGTGTTCAAATGCGTAAGGTCGCCGACGACATGGGGATGTGAGATGAGTACTAACGACGAAAGCCTGAATGTCGCATCGCGCAAGTTGAAAGTGTTGCCGACCCTGGCGCGACAGGGCGCACCTCTGAGTGATCCGCTGCTGCAGTTGGAGGTCCTCGCCGGTATCCCCATCGATCACGCCCTCGGCGGTGAGTTCGACGCGCATCTCAAGGCGTCCGGCTCCTTCCCCTTGCGCGCGACGGGGTTGGATGTATTCCAGCTCAACCTAGGTCGTATCTGCAATCAGACCTGCATGCATTGCCACGTTGACGCGGGCCCGGATCGCAAGGAAGACATGAGTCTCAAGACCGCCGAGGCCTGCATGGCCGCCTTGGCCAAAACGAACATTCCCACGGTGGATATCACCGGTGGCGCACCGGAGATGAGCAAGGTCTTCCGCTATGTGGTGGAGGAGTCATTTGCCCTCGGGCGCCACATCATAGATCGTTGCAACCTGACGATCCTGCTCGCGCCGCGTTACAGCGACCTACCCGAGTTTCTGGCGAAGCACCGAGTCGAAATTGTTTGCTCCTTGCCACATTATCGCCAGTTCAGCACCGACCGCCAACGTGGTGACGGTGTCTTCGAGCAGTCGATTGAAGCACTGAGGCGACTGAATGCCCTTGGCTATGGGCGCGAGGGCAGTGGGCTGAAGCTCGTACTCGTCACCAATCCCGTGGGCGCCTTCCTGCCCGCCGGACAGGATTCCCTAGAGGGTGAGTGGAAGCGTGAGATGAAACGCCTCTGGGACATTGAGTTCAACTCACTCTTCACGATCACGAACATGCCCGTGAGTCGCTACCTGGAATGGTTGCAGAGCGCGGGCAAGTTGGAGAGCTACCAGCAAGTGCTCGTGGACTCCTTCAATCCCGTCGCCGCCGATAGCGTCATGTGCCGCACGATGGTTTCCGTGGATTGGAACGGGTACCTCTTCGATTGCGACTTCAATCAGATGTTGGAGCTGAAGTTGAGCGACGGCCTGCCTCAGCACATCTCCGAATTCGATCAGGAAGTCCTGGCGAAGCGCGAGATCGTGACGCGGCAACACTGCTTCGGGTGCACGGCCGGAACGGGATCCTCCTGCGGCGGTAGCCTCTCGGAAGAATGAAACGATTGCTCAGCCTGGTGTGCGCCGCATTGCTCGGAAGTTGCGCCGCTACACCGGAACCCTATGTCGATCCGCGACACGGAAACGGGGTCGTGGGGGAGTTCATGCTCGTCGCTGGCGAACCCGTGAACGTTGGCGTGCCCGTCGTGCTTTGGACCGAGGCGCCTTTCTACAGCGCTTACAATACGGGCCCGCGCTTCGCGGACGAGGGCGAGCAGGGACTGCGTTACAAACCAGGTCGAGAAGCAGCCGGTCGCAACCCAGACCGCGTCGCCCTGGAACAGGTCGTCGATCAATTTGTCCTGCACTATGACGCTTGCGGAGTTTCGCGTACTTGCTTTCGCGTGCTCCACGATCAGCGTGGGCTGTCGGTGCACTTCCTCCTGGACGTCGACGGCACGATCTATCAAACGATGGATCTGGAGGACACGGCCTGGCACGCACGCCAGGCGAACAGCCGTTCCGTCGGCGTTGAGATTGCGAATCTGGGGGCCTATTCAGTGGGCAAGAAATCACCCTTGGATGAGTGGTATGGGATCGACGATGAAGGCTTGATCCTGAACCTGCCTGCGCGGCTTGGGGATGGAGGCGTGCGCGATATGACGCAGGCGCGGCGGCCCGCGCGTGCCAGTCGAGTCGCCGGCGAAGTCCAGGGCGGATTCTTCGAGCAGGTCGATTTCACCGACGCTCAATACGAGAGCTTGGCGCATCTCACCGCCGCCCTAGTCTCCACCTTTCCGCGCATGGAGCTGCGCGTCCCCCGCGCCCCCGATGGCCTGGTTTTGAATAGGCGCATGGACGAAGGTGAGGAGGATGTCTTTGGTGGTCTCGTCGGGCACCTCCACGTCAGCAGCTCGAAGCTCGATCCGGGCCCCGCCTTCAATTGGGCATGGCTGCTCGAGCGAGCGTCTGAGTTGCTGTAAGGCAACCCCCGGAAAGAGGTTCAACAGTTCTGAGACGGATCAGGGCATGACCGTCCAGGGGGGCATCATGCGCAAGGGCCGTTTCACATGAGCCAAGATCATCGGGACCCTCCAGCAGGCCGAGGTGGGAGCGAAGGTCGCAAGCCTCTCCCGCAAGCACGAAGTGAGCACCTCGATGATCTGTAATTGGAGATCGAAGCCTGAGGAATGGAGGCCAGCGACGCGCAGCGCTTCAGGGAGCGTCGAAGACGCGGGTCGACAGCTGAAGCAGATGCCTGCCGACCTGTCGCTCGACACTCGTGCATTCAACTCTGCCCTGGGCAAAAGATGCAGGGCCTGATGCCAAACGCATCGTCGTTGATGACTTCCGAACTGAGATCCAGCTCAACCAACGACGAGCGCGCGAGTTGACTGGGCAGCACCGATCTTTGTAGTGCCACCAGAGCCGCCGGACAGAAATCCAGGGGGCTTGCGAAGCGAATCGTCGAGCGTGGGTGGAGAGACCGCAACTCTGCTACAGGCGGTCATGATCCTCCTTCGTCGCGATGGCTTCTCCGTGAGTCACGAGCGGATCTATCGAATCAACAGAACCAAGAGCTTGTCTTTGCGCAAGCCTCGCAAGCTAGGCTCCCCGGCAGCGCAGCAAGCGCTTACTCTAATCAACGGCTGGTCGATGGAAGTCCCAGCGACTCGTTTGTGGATGGTCGGACAATGCGCGTGTTAACCGCTGTGGACGACTCCTCATTCCTCTTTGTAGCGCTGGAGTTCGGCCAGGCGCTGCCAGCCGGGCGTGTCACCCGGATCCTCGATATGCCCATCAAGAAGAACGGGACGGTCAGGAAGATCCAAACCGACAGCGCACCCGAGTTCATAAGTAAGGATTCTGACGCTGGGGGTGCCCTTCACGAAGAGCCACCCACAGAGACCTGTCAGGGTTTGTTGTAGAGCACCAAGGTCGCTTCGACGGGGATTCTTGTTGAGCTTGGGAAGGTCAACGTCCACCGGAATTAGGGTCGTGAGATACAGGGTCTGCAACCACTGGATACACACATCGACCTAGATCGAGGGTGCCGCAGCATGCCGTTCAACTCCATCGCTCTGTCTCTCATCGCCGCACTGTCCCCTCTGCACTTTTTTCCAGCAGGGGCTTCCCACTATGGATTCCAGCACCCTTTCGGCTAGATGCAGGGCGCACCCGAACATGGGCCCGCTGCCCAATGGACACCGATCCAGGACATACCCCACGTGGATGAGCGACAATTCACGCCACCTGCTGCGGCACCTCAAGTCTAATGATCTGATGAAACTTGCTGCACGGTTCCCTTTGTTCGCGCTTGTTGGTGTTGCCCTCCTCTCATCGTTGTCGACACCCGCGGCAGCGCAAGAGTTGGTCTTCGACAACGTCGTCCTCGCGACAGGCACGCAGAACCTCAGCTTCGGTCGCGGTGCTGCGATGGTCGATTTGGATCGTGACGGCCGGCTCGATCTGATCTGCGCCGACGCCGGTGAGCCCAACCAGTTCTATCACCAGAAATCGGACGGAACATTCGAAGATGCGTCCGTGCTTTGGGGCGTGGGGGTCATCGCCGAATACGATTGGGGGGTTCTTGCCGCTGATTTTGACAACGATGGAGACGACGATGTCTATTTTGCAAACGGCGGCTTCAAAGGAGACGCGTTCCCCGGACGCCCGTTCCCGAACCGGATGTTGCGAAACGATATTTCGACGATTGGTCTGCTGACAGACGTCACGATTCAGAGCGGGGACGGCATCGACACGAAGGCGACCTTCGGAGCGACCGCGCTGGACTATGACCGCGATGGCTTCCTGGACATCTTTTGCTCCGATCGCCAAGACACCTGCACCCTGTTGCGCAACGAAGGTGGGTTGTTTTTTGACGACGTGTCCATGCAGGCCAACATCATCGAGATGGGCGATTGGCGCCACCCAGGTTCGGCTGATTACGACGCTGATGGTTGGGCCGACATCGGCGTGGGAAATCGAGTGGGTAGAAACGCGCTGTACCGGAACCAGCAAGACGGCACATTCTTGGAGTCAGCGTTCCAGGCTGGGGTGGACTCACAAGGTAGTAACTTCGGGATGGTCTTCCAGGACTACGACAACGACGGTCTTCAGGATATCTACGTACCGAAGTATCAGATTTTCCCCACCGCTCCCAGCCCTGTGTTCTTGAACAAGGGGGACGGCACTTTTCGAGACGTCAGCTCCGGCAGTGGTATCGGCGCCCACACGGACATGGGGCACGAGTCCGGTGACCTCGATGCGGACGGCTACCCCGAGATCATGATGGGAACTGGCAATCCGCAGTTCGCCGCCTTCGACGTGCTTTATCGAGTTGTACCGGACGGCTCTGGCGGCCTCGACATCACAGACGTATCGACCAGCTCGAATTTCAATTCCGGTGGGCTCTCGCGTCAGCACGGGCAGGCTCTAGGTGATTACGACCGCGACGGCGACATCGATGTCTATTGCAACAACGGTGGACCGGATACCGTTCAGTCCAACCAGCAGGCGAACTTCTTCTGGAGCAACCGCGGTAACCAGAACAACTGGACAGCATTCGAGGCCCAGGGAGTCATCTCCAACCGCACCGGCGTTGGCATGCTCGCAAAGGCTACGACCACAGAAGGTCGCGACATCTATCGGACAATTCAGGTTGGCCGCGGCTTCTCGAATACACCCGACCATGCCTTGCACTTCGGAATCGGAACCGATTCCGCAATCGAACGAGTCGAGTTGCGTTGGCCCAGCGGCATCACCCAGCTCCTCGATGAACCTGCAATGGGCACGTACAGCCAGCTCGTGGAGACGGGGTTACTGCTGCGCGGCGTTCCTACGATCGGGCAGTCTTTCACCTTCGATGTTGCCGGACGCCCCGGTGAATTTGTCGAGCTCGGTCTCTCGTTGAGCACCGCCAACATTGAATTCGACGGAATCAACGGTCCGCTTCTTCTGGGCTCACCCTACATCGTGCTGCCTGCCTTCCCGCTCGATGGCGTTGGCCGGCTCTCCCTGCCGATCCCAATCCCGAACAACGTCTCCCTGGTCGGGCTGCAGTTCCATAGCCAGGCATGGATCCACGGGCCGGCCGGCCTGGGTACGCTGAGCCAGCTCCAGTCGTTCATCATCCAGTGAGCCTGTCACAGTCCGGCGCCGCCCCTTGCCGCAGCCTGAAGTTCGTAAGGGTGTAGGCGTCCAGCACCCCTTGGGGCTGCGCGAGCATCAATTCGCGCGTCGTGCGCCTTGGCGCGATCGTCGCGTCTCTCCGTTCGAGAAAGGTGTTGGTGCGCGATTCACCCGCGGGAGTCCAAATCTGACCCACTCCACAGCGGGTCTCAGGAAGTCAGGGCGGACCCCTGGAAGAAGGAGGGGCTGCTGGCCTCACCTGAGCCGGGAGAGGAGTCCGATTCCGAGTCCGAGGCTGTGCTGAGAGTAGCGACAGGCCTAGTCAAAGTTGGGCGTCTGAGCTGCAGCGTTGACCCAAGCGGCCCGGACTTCGGCCGCACGGGGTGGAAGCCCGTGCGGACGATCGGCGATTAGGCCTTGGCCGCGCTCTCGACGAACTCCGGCAGCGTGTCAAAGTTCAGGTAGCGATAGACATCGCCGGCCATGGTGTCGAGGGCTGCGGAGTGCTGCCTGTACTCCTCGATCGTCGGAATCCTACCGAGGATCGCGCAGACGGCGGCCAGTTCCGCCGACCCCAGGAACACGTTGGCTCCATTGCCGAGACGGTTCGGGAAGTTGCGCGTGGAGGTGGAGAACACGCTCGAGCCATCGGCAACACGCGCTTGGTTGCCCATGCAAAGACTGCAGCCGGGCGTCTCCGTACGTGCGTTAGCCGCGGCAAAGATCGCGTAGTAGCCTTCCTCCACGAGCTGCGCCTTGTCCATTTTCGTGGGCGGCACAACCCAAAGGCGAGTCGGGACGGGCTTGCCATAGGCTTCAAGTAGTCTGCCCGCCGCACGGAAGTGTCCGATGTTGGTCATGCAGGAGCCGAGGAAGACTTCTTGGACGGCGGTACCCGCCACGTCGGAGAGTGTCTTGACGTCGTCGGGATCGTTCGGGCAGGCGAGCAAGGGCTCCTTGATCTCGGACATGTTGACATCGACTGTCGCGGCGTACTGCGCGTCCGCATCGGGGCGCAGGAGACTGGGGTTGGCGAGCCACTCCTCCATCTTCTTTGCGCGCCGCTCGAGGGTGCGTGCGTCGTGATAACCACTGGCGATCATCCAGCGCAGCATCACAATGTTGGAGCGCAGGTATTCAGCGACAGGCTCTTCGTTGAGCAGCACGGTGCAGCCCGCAGCCGATCGTTCCGCGGTCGCGTCCGAGAGCTCGAAAGCCTGCTCAAGCTTGAGGTCGGGCAAGCCTTCAATCTCGATGATGCGGCCGGAGAATACGTTCTTCTTGCCTTCCTTGGAGACCGTCAACTCACCCGTTTGAATGGCGGCATAGGGGATCGCGTTGACGAGGTCCCGCAGGGTGATCCCCGGTTGCATTTCGCCGGTGAAACGCACGAGAACCGACTCGGGCATGTCCAGGGGCATCGCCCCCAGGGCGGCTGCGAAGGCGACCAGACCGGAACCAGCAGGGAATGAGATTCCCAGGGGGAAACGCGTGTGCGAGTCACCACCGGTCCCCACCTGATCCGGTAGGAGCATGCGGTTCAACCAGGAGTGAATGATCCCATCGCCCGGACGCAGAGCAACGCCGCCACGGGTCTCAAAGAACTCCGGCAGAGTGTGGTGGGTAGTGACGTCCACCGGCTTTGGGTAGGCGGCTGTGTGGCAGAAAGACTGCATCACCAAGTCCGACGAGAATCCGAGGCAAGCGAGCTCCTCGAGTTCGTCCCGCGTCATCGGGCCAGTGGTGTCCTGGGAGCCGACGCTGGACATGATCGGTTCGCAGCTGGTCCCTGGCCGCACGCCCTGCCCTTCGGCCAAACCGCAGGCGCGACCGACCATCTTTTGCGCAAGGGTGAAGCCCTTGCCGGTCTCGTTGGGAGCTTTGGGGCAGCGGAAGGCCTCCGACGGTCCTTCACCCAGTGCCGCGCGAGCCTTGGCGGTCAGGCCTCGACCGATGATGAGGGGAATGCGACCACCGGCTCGGACTTCGTCGAGGATCACATCGCTCCTGTGGGAGAAGTTCGAAATGACCTGCCCACTTGCGTCCTCGATGCGACCTTCCATCGGCAGCACAGTGATAACGTCGCCCATGGACATTTTCGCCACGTCGCACTCGATCGGGAGGGCGCCGGAGTCTTCCATCGTGTTGAAGAAGATCGGCGCGATCTTGCCGCCCAGGCAGACTCCGCCTGCGCGCTTGTTGGGGATGCGGGGGATGTCATCACCCATGTGCCAGAGAACCGAGTTCGTGGCCGACTTGCGCGAGGAACCGGTTCCCACTACGTCGCCAACGTAGACCAGGGGGTGGCCTTTCTGCTTGAGCTCTTCGATCTGCACCAGGGCATTGTCCACGCCCGGCCGCGGGATCTTGAGCATCGCCAGGCCGTGCAGGGGAATGTCAGGCCGCGACCAGGCGTCCGGAGCGGGGGACAGGTCATCTGTGTTCGTTTCGCCCTCGACCATGAAGACGGTCAGAGTGATGCGTTCGGGAACGACGGGGCGTTGCGTGAACCACTCGGCGTCGGCCCAGGAGCGGATCAAGTTCTTGGCGTTGATGTTGCCGGCCTTGGCCTTTTGCTCGACGTCGTGGAAGGCGTCGAAGATCAGGAGCGTGCCCTTTAGTTGGTCTGCGGCGAGGGCGCCGAGGTCCGCATCGGCGAGCAGCTCGATGAGGGTGCCGACGTTGTAACCGCCCAACATGGTCCCGAGTAGCTCGACGGCCTTGGCGGCCGTGATCAGCGGGCTGGAGGCCGTGCCTTTGGCCACGTCAGAGAGGAAGGCCGCCTTCACATAGGCAGACTTGTCCACGCCGGCGGGCACGCGGTTTTCCAGGAGGTCCATCAGGAATTCATCCTCCCCGGCGGGCGGGCTCTTGAGCAGCTCGACCAGGGCAGCCATCTGCTCCGGATTGATGGGGAGGGGGGGGATCCCGAGCTCGGCGCGCTCGGCAACGTGTTGGCGGTATTCGTTCAGCATGACGGATCTCTGTTGGGCTGGCGGCAAGCCAGAAGACGGGTACAGATTCAGTATCGGCTATTTCTCTACATGCAGAAAATCGATATATGTCATCACCGTGATAGATTTTATGCATGACGGATCTGACCCTACTGCGCTCCTTCTTGGAAGTTGCAGAGTGCGGCGCTGTGACACGCGCGGCGACCCGACTCTTCGTGACGCAGCCTGCTCTCTCGCGGCGCCTGCAACAGCTCGAGGCCGACCTCGGCGTCACCCTATTCGAGCGCACAACCCGCGGTGTTGTCCTCACTGAGGAGGGTCGTTTCCTGGAGCGCGAGGCGCGGGATCTTGTGGAGCGCTACGGGCAGCTGCGCCAGGGCGTCGCGGCCCTTGCGAACCTTGAGTCGGGGATCATCCGCATCGGGGGTGGCGCCACGGCGGTCTCGTTCCTTCTGCCCGAGGCCATCGCCAGCTTCCAGGCTTCTCACCCCGGTGTACTTTTCCATGTCAAGGAGGCCGGCAGCCGTGACACCGAACGCGACGTGGCCGCGGAGCGACTCGAACTGGGCATCGTCACCCTGCCGATCGATCCCGGGCAGATGTCGGAACTGGAAGTCAGACCCTTCGCAACCGATCGCATCACGCTAGTGGCCGCCCCCGGTCACCCCCTAGCCGGCCGCAAGCGAATCTCCCTTGCCGCTCTCGAGGGACAGGCGCTAGTGGGTTTCGAGTCACCCTCCGCGATTCGCTCCCTCGTGGACGGAGCCCTGCGCGGCGCGGGCGTGAAGATGAACGTCGTCATGGAACTGCGCTCCATCCCAGCGATTCTGCGGATGGTGACGGCGACCAACATGTTGGCCTTCGTCAGCCGCCTTGGGTTGGAAACAGAGCGCGGCCGAGAAGTCGTCCCCCTCCCCGTGGCCGGCCTCAAGATCACGAGACGCCTCGCCATTATTCGCAAGAAGGGTCGCCCTCTTTCGCCCGCAGCCGCCGCTTTCGCAAAAGAACTGCGCCGGCGCTAGCCCGCTGGGTCATGCTTCGGTCGTAGACAGGCCTTTCTGGCTTGGGGTCAAGTACGTAGGGGCCAAGCGTCGTAGCAGCTCCGGCATCCTGAGCTACCTGTAGCCGAAGCTCGCTCGCGTCTTCACTTCAGGGCTTCCCGAAGGAACCCGCCAACTTTGGCCAGGAGCTTGGTGGCGGCTGCCGCATCGAGACCTTTCTGGTGCATGACAACGGCGGTCTTGACTTGCCAATTTGCAGACCACAGAAGCTGCCGCGCAAGCTCGCGGTCGACGCCCGCCAACTCCGCCACGAGGGAGGTCGCTCTTTCAACGAGCTTCGTGTTTCCGCGTGCCTGCACGTCCACCATGCGGTTGCCGTGAACTTTGCCGAGGCGCACCATAGTGAGGGTGGAAATGGCATTGAGAGCGAGCTTTGTGGCGGTGCCCGCTTTCATGCGCGTGCTGCCCGCCAGGGGCTCGGGCCCCGTGTCCAGACGTATGCTTATGTCCGCTTCATCAGGAACAGCGGCAAAGGGAACGCAGGCCAGAAAGGCTGTGGCTGCGCCAATGGAGCGTGCGTAGGCAATGGCGCCGTGCACATAGGGCGTCGTGCCGCCGGCGGCGATTCCGATTACGAGATCCGTTGGGGTCAACTTACGTGCGAAGAGTTCCAGAGAGGCGGCGTCGGGATCGTCTTCCGCACCTTCAACGGCGCGTATGAGGGCGTCTTTTCCGCCGGCGATAAGAGCTTGGACTTGCTCGGGTGCGCTGGAGAAAGTCGGCGGGCATTCCGCCGCATCTAAGGTCCCCAGTCGACCGCTTGTGCCGGCGCCGACATAGAACATGCGACCACCACGCCCCAGGCGTTCGGTGGCGAGGTCGATCACCTGTTCAAGTGCAGGGTGAGCTTTGCGCACGGCGGCCACCGCAACTTCGTCCTCGGTTGTGAGCAGCTCGAGCGCATCCGCCGTGGACACGTCGTCGAGGTTACGTGTGCGCTCATTGACAAGTTCGGTCGGCAGGTGGTCGCGCGCGCCGGTGCCGGTGTCGTCGCCCTCGCTTGATCCTTCTTGCACGACTACTGAGTGTCCTCGGACTTAGGCCGTGACACGCGCTGCCCCGGTTCCCAAAAAGTTCGTGGCAGGGAGATTCCGCCGTCATGCACAACGCATTCGCCTGTCATCCATGCACTCGCAGGGCAGAGGATCCAGAGACATTGAGCGGCGACTTCGTGGGCTGGCGCGAAACGCTTTTGGGGAATGAGGTTACGCACATGATCTTCGACTTCCTTCGTAGGCCAGAGGTTTCCGGCAGCACGCGCGCTCTCGAAGGGGCCGGGTGCGATGGCGTTGACGCGAATGTTGTAGCGCGCCCACTCGGCCGCAAGGGTCTTGGTCAGTGTCAGCACTCCGGCCTTAGCACTTGCCGAATGGGCTACCCCGGGCATGCCGGTTGTTGCGTAGGTGGCAACGATATTGAGGATGTTGCCCGATCCTTGCTTGATCATCGAACGACCGAAGTCTCGGCTGCAGAAAAACGTGCCGTCAAGCACGATGCCAAGCACTGCGCGCCAGGCGTTGGCCGATAGTCGCTCCGTGGGGCAGACAAAGTTCCCGGCGGCGTTGTTCACCAAGATGTCGACCTTACCTGAGCGCTCGAGCACCGCTTCCGCGGCGGCCGCGACGCTGGCTGCCTCGCGCACGTCGAGTGCTTGACCGTGGACCGTCCAGCCCTTGGCCTTCGCTTCGTCCGTGAGGTCCGTGTGGTTGTCTGGATCGCGGGAGAGGATCGTGACCTCCGCCCCGAGGGCGGCCAGCCCGCGGCTGATCTCAAGCCCGAGGCCCGTTCCACCACCGGTAACCACCGCATGTTGGCCCTTGAAGGTGTCGGCCGGAAGCCAGCGGGCCGCTTCGACCCCATCGTTGATTACGCTCATGGGGAGAGCCTGCCGGACAACGGTCCCCGCATCCAAGGCGCCCCCGGGATTCTGTGGGAAGCGGCGAAAAGTGCTCCCAGACAGCTCCCAGCTCATTCTCGGCTCACTCCCTGGGGCCATTGGCCGAGAGAGGCCCGCAATCGCGTTGGGGACCCGCCATCGATGGGGTATCTTGCCTGCCCTTTTTCCCCCTGAAGCGCGCTCCCTACCCGCGACCTCCTGAACTCGATCATCATGCAGACGCTCTCCAGTTACGTCCTCGGCTCTTGGAAGGAGGCCAGCGGCGATCTATCGACCCTGGTCAATCCCACGAATGAGGAGGCCATCGCAACCTGTGGCACCGATGGAATCGACATGCAGGCCGTTCTTCGCTACGGGCGCGAGATTGGCGGACCGGCTCTGCGGGCACTGACCTTTGCGGAGCGTGGCGGGCTCCTGAAGTCGCTCTCGAAGGCGATACACGAGCAGCGCGAGGAGCTAATCGAACTCTCGATCCAGTGCTCGGGGACGACGCGCGGCGACGCGAAGTTTGACCTCGATGGCGGAACGGGGACCCTGTCGTCCTACGCATTCTTTGCGAAATCTCTGCCCGACAAGCGCTTCCTGCCCGATGGAGAAGGCACGCAGCTCGGCCGCACTGCGCGCTTCTGGGGTGAGCACATAAGTGTTCCGCGCGAGGGAGTTGCGATTCACATCAACGCCTTCAACTTCCCGGTTTGGAACATGTGCGAGAAGATGGCCTGCGCGCTTCTGGCTGGCGTGCCCGTGGTGGAAAAGCCCGGGACCGCGACGTCCTACCTGGCCTGGCGCACGGCACAGATCATTGTGGAGAGCGGTGTGCTACCCGAGGGTGCTTTCCAGTTCCTCTGCGGTAGCGCCGGCGATCTGCTTTCGCACGCGGGGGCGCAGGACGTCCTGGCCTTCACCGGTGGCTCGCGCACGGCGGCGCTGTTGCGCGGGCACGAGAACCTTGTGCGGCACAACGTTCATGTGAACGCCGAAGCGGACTCCCTCAATGCGGCGGTGCTTGCGCCGGACGTGGATAGTGACTCCGAGACCTACGGCTTATTCCTGTCAAACGTGCAGACTGACATGACGCAAAAGGCCGGGCAGAAGTGCACGGCAGTGCGACGCATCTTCGTGCCGGCGGATCGCGTGGACGAGGTGGTGGAGGATCTTCTTGGGAGCCTGGCACGTATCAAGGTGGGCGATCCCTCGGAGCGTGACAACCGCATGGGGCCCCTTGCGTCCGCCAGCGCTCTGAAGTCTGTGCGCGAAGGCATCGATGCCCTCGGC
>JBLHLB010000069.1:0-14571 GCA_047618505.1 Planctomycetota bacterium | reverse complement strand
TTGGTAGCCGCCGGCGAGCACCGTGCGCGTACCGTCTACTCGGGTGAGGCGTGAAACTCGCCCAGTGCTGCGCTCCACAATGACCGGATCACCGTCATCGAAAAATCCGATTGAGCCGTCCTCGTCGTAGAAGACGAAACGCTGGTAGTTTCCGGGTGTCCAATGACCGTGGGTCGGCGTGGGCTCAAGCTGATCCACGCGCAGAATCTCCCCAAAGCCATCGGCCGGGTTCCCGCGCTGTGTGACCCAAGTTTCCCCGGTCAAGGGATCGAGGGCGAGGTTCAATCCTCGACGCGTACGCGCCAGCACCGACACCACTCCGGCACCATCAATCCGTAGGAGTCGACTGGCCAGGGAGGTTGACGGGCTATCGAGGATCAAGGCCTGCCCGGTCGCGTCCACGGCGAGTCCGCTGACATTCTCCACTTCGCTGCCGGCGTTCGAGAAGATCTGCGTCGCGGACCAACCCAGCCCAGGGGTGAGTTCAAAGATTCGCCCATCCGAGGCGGCCGCTAGCACGGTTCCGCCGGCGCGGGCAGCTAATCCGACGAGGTCACCTGCCAGCCCGTCGCTCGCATCGGCGAGGATAGAGACAACACCCGTGTTAAGGTCGATGCGCGCCAGCTTCGATGTGCTGGTCGACACCAGGAACCCCCCACCGGAGGGATCCAGCAACAGGGCACGTGATTCCCCAATGGATGGGTTCAGGTAGCCCACAGCAACACCGACCCCCGGACTTCCCGGGTCCACGCGAATCGGTGCAGGAGCGTGCACACCGTTGAGTTCGTAGAGGAAGTCAAACTCGCTGATGAACAGGCTCCAGCCCGTCGAACTCGATCCCGTAGAGGGCGCGATCACCAGACCGGAGGGGTGGTTCAGGTAGCTGGATCCGATGCGTTCGAAGGCCTGGGCGTCCGGGTCATAACGCACGAGAGCCCAGTCATCCTCAGAGATCGTGTAGATCGAACCGAACACGTCCACCACAAGATCTCCGTCGCCCCAAACCGAATCATTGGTGTAGTTCATGCCATCGAATCCAGGCAGGGCCACCTTTTGGTCCGTCTCGACGTCCAGCCGATTCACCTGTCCCACGAAGCCACTGTTGATCCACTCACTCACGAAGATTTCGCCGGTGGTCGGGTCCGCGGCCAATCCGCGGGATTCAGCCAGGCTCACTACAACGCGACCTAGGCCGCTTGCGATGTCGATTTCGATCACATCGCCTCCGCCAAAGAAGTCGCGGTCCGCGACAAAGAGTTTGCCGTTGCGGCCGAGCAGCAAGTCCTGGCCCGCACCTATCAAGCCCTGGGCATCGTCATAGACTTCCGTCACGCTCAGGGGGTTTTCCGTGATGGCGTGGATCACGCCGCCCGTCGTAAGTGCATAGATCGTGCCGTCGGGCGCGACCGCGAGACCCTCGATTCGACCCGCGATACCGTCGGTGTCGTCGGCGATCAGAACATTGCTGAAAGTCGTCCGATCCACGCGCCGGATCTGGGGTTGCTGCTGGAAGAGATGGCCACCGATGAGGAAGTCGCCATTCAGGTCCAGGGCGAGTTCGAAGGCCTGGATGTTGCCGAAGAACATGAGCTGATTGCCCTTGTTCGGGACCACCCCGAGGCTGGCCGCTATCGGGCTCGCGGGGGCGTCTACACTCCCAATCTCGCGAATCAAAGTCGTGCTGGCGCCGACTTCTCCGACGTAGGCACTGAAGCCTGTGGTGCTGGTGACGTTTCCGCTGGAGGCTGCGATCGCGATGCCGCGCAGAGGCCCGTAGCCGGCGGCAATCATCGAGCTCGTCCCGCTCATTCTGTTCCACCAGTAGACCGCACCACCGGCGATGTAAAGCACGTCGCCATCCACTTCGACGGCCATGTCGCCATCGTCTGCACCTTCCGTGTAGCCTGCGTTGGTCGCTCCGTCCAAGAGACTCGTCGGCAAGTAGGGACTCATGGAATCGATCGCCCGAAGGTCCCCACCGCCGGCCTGGTCCGTCAAGAGGATGCGTTGATCCACCGGATCCCAAGCCAACTGCAGGGGCGTGTGCTTACGCAGGTAGTGGGCCCAGCGCGAGCCATCCCCGCTTGCCCAGGCGATCCCGCGCACACCATTTGAAGGCGTATCAAAGGGGATCATGTAGTTGCCCGCCGCGTCGACCATTAGGTCCGTGGCAGACTTGATCAAGTAGAGGTCGTCATAGGCATGAACGGCCGGCGTCGATCGGTTGACCAGTCGCCAAATCTCGCCCTGATCATCCACCACGGCGATGTCCAATCCACCCGGATCCTCGACCACACCTCGCAGTTCACTGAAGAAGGGCCCGCTGGCCGCATCGGCCAAGAGTGTGACCGCGCCCGCCACATTGATCACGCCAACATCAGACTCCCGAGTGCAATAAATCAGCTCTCCCGCTGCCGAGGGCGTCAGGTCGAGAACTTCACCGGAAATCGTCGCTAGAACGTCCGCCTGGGCAGAGAGGTGAGCGCTGAGGAGGAGCGATCCCAGCGCCGCCCGGAGGGCTAATCTGAGGGGGCCAATTGTGTTGGACATAGCGAGCTTTGGATTTCACAAAAAGTACCCGACTCCGGCTTCGATCGGGCGATTGAGGCCTCATTCCGCGTTTCATCCGTAGCTCCAAAGGCGGAAGAAAAGACCTGAATGGGCATGCTTGTTGAGAAAGCTCTGGGGTAGCAATCACGCGCCACTCCCTAAAAGCGGAGTGGAGCTTGCTAGGGTGGTGGACATGAAGCTGATCCTAATGCCCTTACTGTCTCTCCTGGCCTTTTTCGCGACCCTGGGCGTCGATGCGGGACCGGAAACAGGTTCCATAGAAGGCCGAGTTGTTTTTGAGGGCCTACGGCCAGCTGTCTTGCCGAATCTCACGCTTGGGAGCGCGGGAGATGAGTGCAGCGCACGCCAGCCCGGGGCGGAGTTCGATGCCACGGATCGGCGACTTCTCCTCGACTCTAAGACCGGCGGGGTTGCGAATGTGGTCTTGACGATCGCCGGCGTGGATGGGGCAGAAAAGGCCGCTCCGGCGCTGGCCACCATGTCGGTGCGCGGAGCGCGCTTTGAACCCCACGTTGTCGTCCTGCGGGCCGGCGGATCCGTGCAGATCGCGAACCATGATCAGTGCTGCCACAACCTGCACACCTACGCGAAGAGGAATGAGCCCTTCAATCGAACACTTGATGTGGGCGAGTCCTTCGCTGTCGAACTGAAGGAAGTCGAAGTCTTCTCCGCTAGAGACGACACCCACCCCTGGATGGAGGCACATCTGTTCGTGACGGACGCCCAGGCCTATGCGGTGTCCGATTCGGAGGGCTGCTTCTCCCTGGACGGGCTTGCGCCCGGATCCTACGCCGTCACGTGGTGGCACGAGACCCTCGGGCGAGGCGCTACACAGGAGATTGAAGTTGTGGCAGGGCAAGTGTCGGCGACCGACCTCCAGGTCTCCATGCGCTTCGATGTGACGGCGGACGTCACGACATCCGATAGCGCCCAGGGAGAGCTCGAGTCCGATGGGCAAGGGGAGCAACCAGAGGAGCCCGTTGCTGATGCAGCGGACGTTGCGGAAGGACCCGATGCCGCTGCTGGTGAAGGTTCGCGCATCCCGGCGCCGGCGCCGGGGACCGGACACGTGAACCTGCTCGCTGTTTGGTCAGGCGATCTACCGGAACCTGAGTTTCTCCCGGAGCTTTCCGAGGCGGAGGCCAGTGGCTGCGTGCATGGGGAGGGAGAGGCCCTTGACCGCCTGGATCGCTCCCTGCTCGTTGACCCCGCCAGTCGCGGTGTTTCAAACGTGGTCTTCTTCCTCGAAAACGACGACGTTGCGCCGCTTGTTCCGAAGGAACCGTTTCGACTGGATCAAGATGGCTGTCGCTTCGAGCCCCACGTCTTGGTCGTACCCGTGGGATCTGAGCTGGCCTTCGCGAACTCAGACGAGACACCCCACAACGTCCACTCTTTCTCGCGCAAGAACACGCCTTTCAACAGGACCGTGGCGGCCGGCGACTCCCTCGCCGTCAGCATGACCCACGCGGAAACCTTTGAAGTGAAGTGCGACATTCACCCCTGGATGAAGAGCTATCTCGTGGTCAACGAAGCCTCCCGCTGTGGCGCTTCCTCTAGCTCGGGGAGACTGCTCCTGCGCGACGTTCCCCCCGGGAGCTACGCAGTGAGCTGGTGGCACGAGAGCCTTGGGAAGGGCAAGCTCGGAACCATAGAGGTGCGGGCCGGCGAGGTGGCTGAACTCAGTCACGAGCTAAAGAAGAGTGCCTCCCGCCGCCGCGGGGGAAGGCGCTAGGCGCCACTTCAGGTCCAGGAATAGGGCTCGCTAGCGCAAGGGAGTCTGCTGCGAGTCTCAGCCTCTCTGGATCCTCTCCCACCAAGCCAGGACGGGGATCAGGGGGGGAACTGATGGATCCCACAGCTGCCTCTGTGGGTGAACCCTTCGGCGAGCTCCCTATCAGGCAGGCCCGCAGGTCCGCCCCTCATGCGCCTTGGCTTTGACGCCCAGCTCGCTCCTTGAACAAGGTCGCAAGGCTCGACCCTGGGATCAACCGATCCACGCGCTCCAGGGAATCCTCTATCGGCTAGACCAGCGCAAACAGGCCGTCACCGGTATTGCCCCAAGGCGGAGCAATACCGGGCGGCCTCCTGTTGAATCGTCCCTAGGCCCCTTCGTAGGGGCTGTAGACGCCGGGGACCGGAACGGGATACAGCCCGTCGGCACCGACAACCACCGGAGGTGTTGAGTCCATCGTGAAGTCATCGATGCCCGGCGAAAGGTTACGTCCGCGTGCCATCAAATCGTCCCAGCCCACGACCGTTCCCGAGTAGCAGGCTTCACGACCAAGGATGGCCGTGAAGGTCGAGTGCGCACCGTACTCACCCTCGTTATAGATCTCGCCCTTCAGAAGCGCGTCGACTAGGTCTAGCTGCTCCTGCTGATGACCACCGGGGCTATCGCCTTCGAATGTCCATGCATTCGGTCCGCGGATGACTCCCGAGGGAGTCGCCGTGCCCTTCGTCCCGTGCAGTTCCTCGCCCACGTTCGTCCAGCTACCGGCCAGGTGTCGGCCCTGGCTATACATCTTTGTACCGTCGGCGAAGGTGTACTCGCAGAAGGTGTGGTCGAAGATCTGCGACTTACTTTGATCGCCGTTCATGCGCATCGCGCGACCGCCCATTCCGTTGCACTCCACCGGGTAGGCGTTCTTAGCCCAGCACCCAACATCCAGGTTGTGGATGTGCTGCTCGACGATCTGATCGCCGCAGATCCAGTTGAAGTGGTACCAATTGTTGCACTGGAAGCCCATGTCGGACTGCCCCTCTTCGCGTTCGCGATACCAGATGCCGCCGCCGTTCCAGTAGACGCGCGACAGGATTACATCGCCGATGGCGCCGTCATGCACGCGCTGCATGGTCTCCATGTACTTGGGCTCATGACGGCGCTGCAGTCCGATGGCGACCAAGAGGCTTTTGCGCTTTGACTCTTCCACAGAAGCCAGCACACGCCGGATCCCGGGCGCGTCGGTGGCGACCGGCTTCTCCATAAAGATGTGCTTGCCCGCGTTCACCGCATATTCAAATTGCGGCGGCTTGAATCCGGGGGGCGTCGCGATCACAACCAAGTCGCAGTTGGAATCGATCGCTTTCTTGAATGCATCAAGTCCGCTGAAGATTCGACTCTCGGCGACGTCCATGCAGTCCGCATTGTGCTCCGTCAGGAGCTTGACTGCGCGGTCCGCCTTCCCGCGGAAGGCGTCGGCAACGGCGACGAGCTTGATGTTCGCCCCGGAGTTGAAAATCTGGGCGACGGCCCCGGTTCCGCGACCACCACAGCCCACCAGTGCCACGCGGATTTCCGTTTGGTTGTCCACCGGTGTAAAGCGGCCGAAGGAACTGGCCAGCGTGGTGGCGGCCACGGCGGAGGACGACGTTGCGAGGAACTTGCGGCGTGTGGGTTTGGACATAGAGAGCTTCTCTTCGGGTCGTGCTCTGGGGGCGTTGGCTTTGGAGTGGATGTTGAAGAAGCAGGATAGCGAGTACCTGCATTCCCCGCCATCCTCGCCGGGGCCCACTGCGGAGAGTGAGGGCTCCACTGGCTCTAGTCCTTACATCGGGGCCCGGGCGCGGTACCCTGGTCCCACCCCACCGGGCTCCAAGATGAAACAACTCTCCCTCCGCGCCGTAGCGCTACTGTTCTTCGCGACCTTCCTTCCCCTTGGCGCCCAAGTTGCTGCCCAGGGAGAGCCCCAGACACTAACACTCTCAGCCCTCGTCTCCGACGGCATGGTTCTCCAACGGAACTCGGTCGCATCGGTCTGGGGAACGGGCCGCCCAGGTGCCCAAGTACTGGTCACGCCTTCCTGGTCGACGGGTCCCACGCGCGCTTTCGTCGAGGGCAATGGCTCCTGGCGCTTGAAGCTGGCGACGCCAACAGCCGGCGGACCACACACGATTGAATTCGGCATGGACGCTCAAGCAATCCAGGTCACTGACGTTCTCATCGGCGAAGTTTGGCTCGCCTCGGGTCAATCCAACATGGAGTGGAAGATTGCGGGGGTAGCGTCTGGTCTGGCGGACTTTGAAGAGCAGCGCGCCAACATCAACCAGCCGCGCCTGCGCTACTTCGATGTCCCCAACCGGATTTCGATGACAGCGGAAACAAGCCTGGGGGGCAATTGGCAATCGATCAACCCCTCGACCTGGCCGGGTATGTCGGCGGTGGCCTACTACTTCGCCGACGACCTGCAGCAGAGGCTTCATGTTCCCATCGGAATCATCTCCGCCGAATGGGGCGGAACCGTCGCTGAGTCCTGGACCTCCGAAGCCTCCCTACGGGCGGGATTTCCGGAATTTGACGCGAGCTTGAATCGCATTCAAGCCGCAAGCACAGGAGATTCTGACGAAGAGTCTATGCAGACGCTGCAGGAGAAATGGTGGAGCAACCTCGCCGCCGTCGACGAAGGCTCGCGAGAAAATTGGAATGCCAAAGCAACCGATACAAGCGCGTGGCGCACCATGGAACTCCCCGGCACGTGGGAAGACCAAGGTCTCTCCTTCGACGGCGTCGTTTGGTTCAGGCGGGAAGTCGTGATTCCTAGGGAATGGGCTGGCCAAGAACTGATGCTCGAATTGGGAGCCATCGACGACATGGACACGACTTGGTGGGACGGAGAGCGCGTTGGTGGATTGGAAATCGACGGACAATGGCAAACACCGCGGCGCTATACGGTGCCAGCATCCCGCACGAGCGCCGGCAGCCACACGATTGCCATTCGCGTTGTGGACACGGCCGGCGCCGGTGGAATGACGGGCTTGAATGGGGAGCTGGGCCTGGGCCTCAAGAACGACTCGGGCGCGGACAAAATCGCCCTGGATGGTTCCTGGTCCTATTCGACCGGTGCCAAGGTCGAGGAGCTAGGCAGTTGGCCGCGTCGTACCTGGTTTGGCCCCAACCACCCCACCGCTCTCTTCAATGGCATGATCTCGCCCCTGCGCGGCTACGGCCTAGCCGGCGTCATCTGGTATCAAGGCGAATCGAATCTCATGCGCTCGAGTCAATACGAGCGCCTGTTCCCCGCCATGATTCGCGATTGGCGTGGGTTCTTTGGACAGGCCGAGCTGCCGTTCCTTTTTGTGCAAATCGCTCCCTATCGTTATGGCAGCAGTGGCGGAGATGCGGCCCTCCTTCGGGATGCCCAGCGCAAAACTCTAGAGGTACCTCGCACCGGCATGGCCTCGACCATGGACATTGGAAACCCCGGGAACATTCACCCCCTCAACAAGTGGGATGTGGGGCAGCGCTTGGCGCTTTGGGCACGGGCGTTTTGTTACGGGGAAACGGAGCTCGATGTTTCGGGCCCCCTCTATCGATCCGTGAGCATTGAGGGTTCCAGACTACGCATCGAATTTGATTACGCCGAGGAAGGTCTAGTCGCCAAGGGTGGAGCATTGACGCACTTCCAGATCGCCGGCGCAGATCACGTGTTCCATCCAGCCGAGGCTAGCATCGACGGGTCGTCGCTCCTGGTCAGCAGTCCCCAGGTGGCTGCCCCCGTTGCCGCGCGCTTCGCCTGGGGCGATGCCGATCAGCCGAACTTCTTCGACGCTGGCGGCCTGCCCGCATCTTCTTTCCGTACGGACGACTGGAGCGACAACTGAGGGGCGGGCATGATGCTCCCATGAGCCCTTTGGATTCGTCTCCCACCGAGCCGCCGATACTCTTGGAGATCGTGGTTCAGTCCATGGCCGATGCCCGTGCAGCGGAGGCCGGCGGAGCTCACCGTCTGGAGTTGTGCGTGGGGCTGAATGATGGCGGGCTTACGCCCCCGGCGACATTGGTGGAAGCTGTTGTCGCCGCGGTCGCCGTTCCCGTCAACGTATTGATCCGACCCCGGGGCGGCGACTTTGTACTGGACGACGAGGAACTTGAGTTGATGTGTGCTGATGTTCGTGCCTCACGCGCTGCCGGTGCTGCTGGGGTTGTCATTGGAGCACTCACCCCCGAGGGCGATGTCGATTGTGCGCGCATGGGCAAGCTCATCGCCGCAGCCCGCCCTCTCGAGGTCACCTTCCACCGCGCCTTCGATCACACTCGCGATCCCTTGGCGGCCTTCTCGGTACTCACTGAGCTGGGCGTTGATCGCCTGCTCACCAGCGGCCAGCGCGCCTCAGCGCCAGAGGGGAGCGCGCTGATTGCGAAGCTAGTTGCGATGAGCAGCGCGAGAGAACCAGCGCAGCCCCTCGTGATGGCCGGCGGCGGCGTCCGGCCCGCAAACGTAGCGGAGTTGGTCGAGACCACTTCCGTACGCGAAGTCCACTCCAGCGCCAGCGCTGAACACCCCTCGCCAGCGCGTCACGTGAACGAATCCGTCCCACTCGGTCCCACGCACGCCAGTCGGCGTCACGGCGTGGACATGCAAGTCGTGCGTGACCTCATGGTCGCGCTGCAGAAGTAGCGCAGAAACCACCCCGGGATCCTCCCCGGGGTCATCCTCGGGCCCACCCCCACAATCGGCGCTGATCCGCGCAATACCATGCTTGCAAGCGCATTGCTCAACCGACTTGACTGGGCCTTCATCGCCGTATTCTTTGGAATCACACTCCTGGTCGGCCTGTGGACTTCACGCCGGGCGGGGAAGACGTCAGCCGAATTCTTCCTGTCCGGACGCGACATGCCCTGGTGGCTGCTCGGCGTCTCGATGGTCGCAACGACCTTCGCCATCGACACGCCGAACCTGGTCACCGGTCTCGTGCGCAACAACGGTGTCGCCGGAAACTGGGCCTGGTGGGCCTTCCTCCTGTCGGGAATGTTGACGGTTTTTGTGTATGCCAAATTGTGGCGACGGGCCAATGTGATGACCGATGTGGAGTTCTATGAGCTGCGCTACAGTGGACGAGCCGCTGCCTTCCTACGTGGCTTTCGCGCCCTCTACCTGGGGCTGATCTTCAACGTCCTTGTCATGGGCGCCGTTAGCCTGGCGGCCATCAAGTTCGGTGAAATCGTGCTGGGAATCGGAGCGATCCCGATGCTCCTGGGATCTTCTGCCGTGGTTCTGATCTATAGCTCCCTGGGTGGACTGCGCGGCGTGATCCTGACGGATTTCGTGCAGTTCATTCTGGCCATGATCGGTTCGATCTGGGCCGCGATTTTTCTGGTGAACCACGAGCGAGTTGGCGGTCTGGACGCGCTCCTCTCCAACACCTCGGTTATCGAGCGCATGGACATGCTGCCCTCCTTCGCCGACCCCAGCCAATGGGTGCCACTGCTGCTGGTCCCCCTGGCGGTGCAATGGTGGGCTTCCTACTACCCTGGCTCGGAACCCGGTGGTGGTGGCTATATAGCCCAGCGCATGTTCTCCGCTAAGGATGAGCGCAATGCCATGGGCGCATCCCTGTTCTTCAACGTAGCCCACTACGCGCTGCGCCCTTGGCCGTGGATCATGATCGCCCTTGCTTCTCTGGTGGTGTTCCCCACGTTGGATTCCATTCGAACAGCCTTCCCGGACGTGGATCCCTCCATTATTCAGCATGACATCGCCTACCCAGCCATGCTCACGCTGCTGCCCAATGGTCTGCTGGGATTGGTTGCCGCTTCCTTGATCGGCGCCTTCATGTCGACCATGTCGACCCAGGTGAATCTGGGGGCCTCGTACCTGGTGAACGATCTCTACAAGCGCTTCCTCAAGCCGGAGGCGACGGAGCGCGAATTGGTTTGGGCCGGACGTATCGCCACGGCGGTCACCCTAGGGCTGGGAAGCCTCATGGGGCTCGTTCTCACTGACGCAGAGCAGGCCTTCAAGTACCTTCTGCTCCTGGGCGCGGGCACCGGTGCGATCTACATCCTGCGCTGGTTCTGGTGGCGCATCAACGCCGTCACCGAGATCGTGGCCATGACGGTTTCCCTGATCGTGGCGACCTTCTTCACCTTTGTCTATGTGGATTGGATTCCGGCAGACGTCAGCCCCGAGGACAAAGTTTGGTGGAACCTGGCGGGGACAATCATTCCCGTTGCGATCACGACCTGCTCCTGGGTGTTGGCCTGCTTCTTCACGCAGCCGACGTCACCCGAAACCCTGCGCCGGTTCTACACCACCGTAAAGCCAGGGGGACCCGGCTGGAAAGTAGTGCGTGAAGAGGCGCAGCGCGATGGAATCGAGCTCGATGACGGCAATGATCCCTGGGATGTGCCCCTTGGAATCCTGTGCACCTTGATGGGTTGCTTCACCGTCTATGGCGCGATTTTCGCCACGGGTTCTTGGATCTACGGGCGCACGCTCCAGGCGATTCTCTTCACTGTGCCGACTCTGATTCTGGGCATTGTCCTGATGCGAACCTGGGGTCGAATTCGAACCTCGGACTCGCGCGCCTAGCTTGTGCGAGGACGAGTCTCTTTAGAGGCCAAATAGGGGAGCACTGAAACACCTGCACGGCGGCTTGGAACCGAGTAGCTTTCAATACCGCCCCTAGCGACACTCCCCGTCGAGGCTCCACCGGAAGATCCGGACTGCGGCGATCACCTCGCGCGTCTTCGGCCGATCCGGCACATCGAAGGGCACGGCATGGGCGCTTCTGCCGGCGGATTCGATCGTGCCCAAGGTCTCCCTGGGCGCCCAATGCTTCGAGCGTTAGTTCGGCGCGACTTCGAATCTCATGGACACCCGCTTGATCCCCGTCGCCGGCCCGATCGATCGGCTCGCTCCGAGAAGCAAGACTCTTCGCTTCACTGCACTTGACCCAAGTGGCTGATTCGCGGCGGGAAGGTATGGCAATTCTGCCCCCGATTTAGGGGCAGAGTCCAGTCCCTGCTTCGGCTCTCTGACCGCGAACACGGCAGCCATTCCCGGTCTAAGGACCTAAGTTGAGATGGCGACCTCGACTCCTTAATCGGGAAGGAGTCTGCGGATCTCGGAGAGCGTGGGCACGCCCTGAATTACACCCAGGATCTGACCTTCGGCATTCGTCACGATCGTCGAGGGAGTCACAAGATCGCTCCAGGTCTCTACGATCAAATCCTTGACGCGCTCGCGCTCTTCCATAGGCAAGTCCACCAGCACATCGTAGCTCGGGTGATACTTGTCCTCATAGGCCTGAAGTTCCTCGGCCGTCTCCTCAAGCTTGACGGGTATGCCCCAGATCGCGACGCCCTCGTCGGAGAGCTGCTCGCGCAGAAGTTCCACGCTGGGCATCTGCGACTTGCAAGAGGCGCAGGTCGTGAACATGGCGATCATCAGGTTCAACTTGGGCACTTCGTCGGCACCGCTGGGAACAGAGAGAGTCAGACTCCCCTGACTAACACCGCCGAGCTTCGGGTCCACGGGAGCATCCTTGACGTAGGGCTCAAGCAGCGCAGCCTCGCCTCCGATCTCAGCGGAATTTTCGTGGAAGCTAACCAGGGCCCCCGACTCGACGCCAGTGAGCTCCTGGATGCGACCGGAGGGCCAGGTCAGCTCGACCCGATCAGCGCTCGCCGCTGTTCCAAGCCCAACCAAGATCGTGGCGGAGTTCGTCGCCGCTCGGCCATCACCGCGGCGCACTTCGCGCAGCAGGATGCGATCTCCAACGGTCACGCGCAGGATCGCGCCGACTCCGTTGCGATTGCTCCATTCCGGGCTGACCGCGCCGGGGCGGTTGCCGCCGATGAAGCGGAAGGCCAGGAAGTGCCCACTTCCATTCTGCCCAGCACGATCCTGGTTGCGCGGAAGCTCCCCCAGGCGGTTCTGGTAGAGCTGGATCGAGGGCTCCGTGGCGCTCGCCACGAGCAAGTCCTGCCAGCCGTCTCGATCGAAGTCTAGGAGGGCGCTGGTGCGTCCGTCGCCGGGATCGTCGAGACCCGAGACAGCCGCGATGTCAAAGAACTGCTCGCCAGCGTTGCTCACAAACAGGTTGTCTCGTTCGCCGCCACTAAAGGAGTTACGCGGAGTGGTTTCTCCAAAGCTCCCAAGGCTCCCGCCTTCGTCCTTGAGTTGCTTGACGTTGTTGTCCGAGCGCACGACCGTGCGCCAGAACTCACTTCACAAGTCGACGCCATCTCTAAAGAACTTTGGCGCTGAGTAGAATCCATTCAGGGTGTAGATGTCGAGCCAACCGTCGTTGTCGACGTCAAGGAACTGGCTGCCCCAGGACCACCCTCCGATCTCGACTCTCATCTTCGAGTCGTCCTTAGAGGACGACTTTACGAATTTTCCATCCTCCCAAGCGAAGAGCGAGTTGCCCGAAGCCATTCCTAGGAAGCGGCGGTCGATTCCGGTCACCCGCGGGATGATGCGGCTACCGGCCTTGCTGTACATGTTGGAGACAATGAGATCCTGGTCTCCATCCGCATCAAAGTCCCCGATGGAGACGCCCATGCCGAAGCCAACATCACCGGACTCCGTCCCGTTGGTCACGTCGACAAACGTGCCATTCCCCATGTTGCGAAACATGTTGTTGAGGGCGAAGTCGTTGGCCGCGTAGAGGTCCGGGTTCCCGTCGATGTCTATATCACCCCAGGTCGCCTGAAAGGTGTTCCGGTACAGAGTCAGGGGCGTGTCCTCTACCGCCGTGAAACGACCGGCGGTGTTGTCCATGAGTCGGTTCGGGGGACCAACGCGATCACGGATGGAGTGCTCCATCGACTCGAAAGCCATGTGGTAAAGCGTCTCAGCCTGGTCGGCCGGAAGGTACTCCGCCAGGAGCGCTCCCTTCTCAATGACACCCTTGACGATGCGGTTGTATTCCTTCGCGACCGCCTGGGCGGCGTAGGTTCCGATGTAGAGGTCCAGCTCTCCATCGCGGTCGTAGTCACTGGCCGAAGCCGTCGAACCCCAGTAGACGTCGCCACCGGGAATGTGGTCTGTAGCATCGCTGAAGACGCCGTTCTCGTTCAGGAGGTAACGGCTGGGCTCAAGGCTGCGGGCCAGGAAAAGGTCAGGGTCCCCATCGTTGTCGAAGTCGGCGAATAGGGCGGCGTTGGTTGTGCTGCCCCACTCGCTGGGACCCTGGATGCGCAGTCCACGCAGGTCAGTCTCATCCACAAAGGTGCCGTCGCCCTGATTGCGGAAGAACTGCGGATCACCCTCTTGTTCAAGGGCATAGAAATCGTCCCAACCATCGCCATCGACGTCGACAACACTGACGGACGGCATGATCCAGGCACCGCGATAATCCCAGTGCGGGTTCGGAACGGGCCACTTCGAATCATCCACAAGGTAATCGGCGAGCATGAGCTCAAGCCGGCGACGCACGTGGTTACTGCGCGCCTCCGCAAGGGCTTCCTCGTCCTCAATCACATCATCCAGAACCTCGCGGAAGTAGGCGAAGGGCGAGGTCATCACCTCGAAAGAGGAGAAGTGGAATTCGGAAATGAACCAGCGATCGGCATCATTCAGATGCTCGCTGTTCGCCGGATCAGATTCTGCGCTGAGCTGCCAGGTCGTGTAGAGCTTGCCCTTGACCTTCGCGAGTTCACCGGAGGTGAGCCTGGCAACGCCCTTGAAGTAGCCCTCAACGCGCCACTGGGAGTAGTCGAAACCGTCCTCTTCAGCGCCCAAGAAGTCGCCTTCAACGAACCCGAACTTCGTGTTCTCGAAGTAGTCGACCACCTCAAGCAGCGGGCGCATGAGATCGAGGTCTCCGCGAGCCACCATGCTTTCCTCGGAGGAGTCCTGCACCTCCCATTGGTAGACCTGGGCACCGAAGTTCTCGAGCACAGTCTCCGGCTGGTCCACGCGCGCCTTCAGGTCCACAACGCGCACGCTGTCGGTGAAATACTTGGCTCCACCGGCGCTCGGCAGTCGCAGGTTCATGGCCGACTGCCCTAGGCGCTTGAAGCGCGGAGTCAGATTCAGGTGCACCGACTCCGACGCGTTCAGGCGCTCAAGCTCCGCGATCTGAGTCGTCGCCAATTTAGGCAGGAGGTAGCCGTTGCTCTGGGCGGTCCAGAAGAAGCCCACGCCAATCGGAACGAGCAGGGCCAGGGAACCCAGAAGGTTGACCTGCTTGGGAAGGCGAACCATGCCGACCAGCAGCAACAGACCCGCCAATGCGCACACAATCTGCCCGACCAGAACCAGGTTGCGG
>JBLHLB010000068.1:0-14787 GCA_047618505.1 Planctomycetota bacterium | reverse complement strand
TGATCTTCTCGCAATTCACGACCCACCTGAGTCTGCTCGGGGACGAACTCAAGGAGCGCAACATTCCCTTCGAGCTCCTGACGGGGCGCACGACCAAGCGCGAGAAGGTCGTGTCAAACTTCCAGGCAAACCCCGGGGTACGCCTGTTCTTGATCAGCCTAAAGGCCGGTGGGCACGGCCTCAACCTGACCGCCGCCGACACTGTCTTCCTGTTGGATCCCTGGTGGAACCCCGCCGTCGAAGCCCAGGCCATCGACCGCTCCCACCGCTCTGGACAAACACGTCCTGTCTTTGCCTATCGCTTGATCGCGCGCGATACGGTGGAGGAGAAGGTGCTCGCCCTCCAGGCTCGCAAACAAGCCCTATCCGACGCGGTCCTGGGCTCCGAAGCATCCGTGCTCGCTAGCTTGACCAGGGAAGAACTAGCGGGGCTACTGTAAACGGCGGTACGGAACCTGGTTCCATACCGCCGTTTAGGACTAGGTCTCGAGACTAGGTCTCGAGACTAGATCTGAAGACTACGTGCGCGAAGCCTGAAAGATGGACTCGATGGAGTTGTCGAGCATGGTGTTGAACTCGCCGTCGCTCTGCTTGGCGTTGAGGCCTTCGCTGAGGGCGCGCGAGAAGCTGGCGACCATGCCGTGGTTCTTGGAAAGCTTCTCATTGGCGACGTCGCGCGAGTAACCACCGGACAGGGCCACGACGCGCACGACGTTGGCGTGGTTGATGCAGCTCTTGTAGAAGTCCGCTTCCTCGGGAAGGGTCAGCTTGAGCATGACTTTCTCGTCGGCGCCCAGGGAATCAAGTTGCGCCATCAGGTTACTGCGCAGCAGTCCCTCGGCCGCGGCCTTCTCAGGACTGTTGATGTCCACCTCGGGCTCGATGATCGGAATCAAACCGGCGGCACAAATTTGGCGGCCGACTTCGAACTGCTGATCGACAACCGCCTTGACGCCGTCGGCGTTGGCGAGCTTGATCACGGAACGCATCTTGGTGCCGAAGACACCGGCTGTCTTAGCGCGCTCCAGGAGACTGGCGAGCTCCGGCATCGGCTTCATGATCTGGGCGCCGTTAACCTCGTCCGCCAAACCCTTGTCGACCTTCAGGAAAGGCACGACCTGCTTGTCTTCCCAGAGGTACTTGGCGGTGCCCTTGCCGTTGACCTCGCTGTTCATCGTGTTCTCAAACAGGATGGCGCCCAGGATGCGCTCACCGGTGAAGCTCGGGCTGGTCATGATCCGCGTGCGCATCTCGTGGATCTTGGCGTACATCTCTTCGTCGCCGTTGTACTCAGCGGGCTCGACGCCATAGAGGCCGAGGGCCTTGGGCGTGCTGCCGCCGCTTTGGTCGAGGGCTGCGATGAATCCGTCTTGGGACTGAACTTTGTTGAACATCTCTTGTGAGGACATAACTTGTCCGGTGATAGCGCGAAGCGGGGTGCGCAGCCCGATTAGGGGCAGCTGGGGCGGTTTTGCGGCAACCATAGTATCCGGTGGCGACAAGTGGTCAATGGAGTCCGGTCCCTTCGCTGCACAAGTAAGCCTCCAGGGCTGTCACATCGAGTGGAGGCGACCCCCTCGGGGTTTGCGCGGGAATTGGCCCACCAGGAACACCCATAGCCGGGTCAGGGACCAAGGAGATGAACAGCGCAGTACTACTGGCCAGCGTCGCCGCAGGATTCGGGATCGGCAGCGGATCCGGCGCCGAAGCGCAGCTGCAGACGGGGGGAGGAAAGCACGGCTTTGGCTCGGGTCTGATGGTCACCGACGCGGGGATTCGCGCTCGATGGAGAGCGCATGGAAGAGTTGCTGCAGCAGCGCCTGGAAATGCTGGCCGGCAAGCGTGCCGATGGTGATATCGAAGCCCGTGCTGCGGAGAGCGCAGCGCTTCTGCGGCAGCTCTTTCGACGCTGAGTGCAGATCGAAGTCGGCGATCTTGGGCTTACCTGCGAGATCGATCAGGACGTTCTCGGGTTTGACGTCCCGGTGCACGATGCCGTTGTCGTGGGCGAATTGCAGTCCGTCACAAAGAGGGCGCACGGGGGAGAGGGCATGGGCGGGTGTCAGCTCTCCGCCCGAGATCAAGTCACGCAGGGTCGGCCCTTCGACGCACTCCATCAACAGCCAACAGAAACCGCCGTCCCGGCCGTAGTCGTGGATGGAGACGATGTTGGGGTGGGTCAAGCGTGCCAACGCCTGGGCTTCGCGCTCGAACCGCAGGGCCAGTTGAGCGACACCTTCGCCCTCGAAGGAAAGCACTTTGAGTGCCACGACTCGATCGAGCTTGCGTTGGCGAACCCTCCAAACGCTGCCCATTCCGCCTTCGCCGAGGAGATCTAGGACTTCGAGGTCGGGCAGGTGGGATTCGATTTCAGCACGCACCTTCCCAAGGCGTTCAAGCTTCAGGCGCTCCCGCTCGCGTTCCTGATCCTCGGATTCCTCCATGGCGCCCCCCAGGAGAGCTAGGGGGTCAGCGGGGGGTCCACCGGGGTCTTTACTGCCTTGATTCTCGTCGTTCATCGTGCTGTTACGGGCCCCAGATGGACTGGTTGCGGGACCCCCTCCAGCAATGCACGACGGAAAACCCCTGGGGGGTTACAGGCCACCCAGCAAAAACTCTGGAGTGGCCCGCCGCAGGCTGAGAAGCCCGGCGGATGGTTGTTCTCAGCGACTGTGGCCACCCTCTGCGTTCCCACCGCCACGGACGCGGAAGATGTCGTGCAACTCCTCCTCGATGTCCTGGGCCGATCGACCTGCCGTGCAATCTCGGTCAGGAGACCCTGTCGCCAACGCTTTCGCAGCCGATGCACCGCTACCTTCAATGACCCTTCGCTGCGACCGCTCCCTTGGGAGAGTTGGGCATAACCGCCGGCCGGGAGGTCCCCCGCGAGGAAGGGGCTGATCAGGTCGAACTCCTCGGCTGCCCCCTTGGCTTCCTCCTCCGCGCGCAGGTCGCCCAGTGCCTTTTCAATCAAAGCTTCGGCGAAGCGTCGCTCATAGAGCGTCTCGGGCGTTTCGTTCGTGGCGGGTTCCGCCATGTAGCGCGCTTCTGCCGCTTGCTGATCAAAGTTGACGGGCGTTTCCGAATCCAACTGGAACTGCTGGCGGTCGCCACCTCGCTTGAGCGCGCCTGCACGCTCACGAACATGGGATTCGTGATTCTGGAGAGCACGCAATAGGAACGAGCGAAAGCGGCCGCCTTCTGCCCGCACCTTGGCGAAGCCCTCACGTGCGAGGAAGTCGGCGAAGAAGCCCTGGACCAGGTCCGCCGCATCATCTCAGGAGTGACCGCGGCGACGCAGGAAGGCGTAAAGGGGATACCAATAGGCCCCGCAGATTTCCCCGAGGGCTCGGCGCGCCTGGGGGGAGGAGGCCGCCCCGGCCAATAGAACCTGACTCCAGTGCGTGGTCAGAAAGCGCGCGTTCTCCGCGGCCTTCTGTCCGGCCGCATCTCGCGGTCGATCGCTTTCCGCTGCAGTTCCTTCCACCACCAGAGGATACCAGCAGAGAGCAGATGTCGTGCCTGTCTGGGAGGGGGGTAGGATTCCTCCAGGGTATGCTGGGAGAAGAGGTTCTCGAAGAAGCCCATTGTTGAGGTCCCGTTGCCGGGGGCCCGACACTCAGCTAGCAGTCCGTTCCAAAACAGCAGCTTCCCAGTTGGTTTCCCGGGATCGCCTGGCAAGGGACAGGTTCCCCACGGTGCAGAACCTGCAGTTGTACCTTTATTGGAGTTCTGGCATTGGCGGTTCAGGCAACGCAGCCAGGTGATTCGTGGGGTCAAGCGGGGAGCTGAGCGAGGAGTGCCTGTTTTTCAACGGGCTACTAGAGACCTACCGTTGGCATTGCCTTTGTCGAGAGTGGAGAGCCCATGAAATAGACTGCATTGTCATTCTGGATAGCGTTAGCCTGTCCTTGGGCTTGGCGTCCACTGTGCGGGGCGCTGCCTCCAGATGGGGTTAGCTCCCCAATAATTTAGAAGGAGATCGATATGAAGAAGATGAACAGAACTGTGCTGCTTGCTGCAGCCGCTGGGTTCCTCGCCATGGCTTCGTTCAGTTGCCGCACCCCTGATGAGCATGGCGATCACCCCCAGGGTGACTCCGAGCACCCGGATTCGGATCACCCGACGGAGCACGAGGCAGAGCACCCCGAAGGCGACAAGTAATGTCGGCATCCACGACGAGCGCCCGTCGTCAGTCGATCTCGGGGCTCCCGGTGAAGTTGCTGTTCGCAGCGTCATCGTTGGGCCTTGGGGTTTGCCTGCTCTCGGGCTGTGCCAGCAACCAAGTAGAGGCAGGCGGCGGCGAGTTACGCCCCGGCTTGCTCGATACGGAGCCCGTGGACCGCGTCACGCGTGAGATTCAAGAGGGCATCGAAGCACACATTAGGGAACAGACTCTACTTGGGAGCGGCACCTTTGACTTTCTCGACGGAGAGGAGACGCTGCACCTGAAGCTCGTGCGCGTCCACCTGGAATACTTGGCTCGTCTTGGACCCACGCGTCACTTCGCCTGTGTCGACCTGGCCACGCCCGCGGGGGATGTCTACGACGTGGACTTCTTCATGGATGGCAGGCCCGGCGAGATGGTGGTTACGGAAACCACCGTTCACAAGCGCAATGGGCAGCCGCGCTATGTTTGGGAACAGCAGAGCGATGGCACGTGGATTCGCGTCGAAGCGGACGGGGCTCCCCCCGAGCTGCTCGGTGTAATCCTCGAGCGCGACGAGTTCGAATTCACCTACCGCGCGACCTTGCCGAAGTTGGAAGGGAATGCGCGCATGTGGATTCCCTTGGCCTCGAGTGACAGCTACCAAACGATTAGCGCTCTTACGCTCGACGTCCCGGGGCGCCAGGAGTTCCTGGTCGATGAGAAGTATGGCAACAAGGTGTTGTTCCTCGAGCTCAACCAGGCAGACGGCGATCGCGATGTGGTCATTCGCTATAACGTGGAGCGCATCGAGAAGCCGGTCTATTCGGAAGTCGAAGTGGATCGCGAACGCTATCTCGGTCCGGATCAGTTCGTGCCCCTGACCCCGGAGTTCCGCGAAATCGCAGCCACTGTCACCGAAGGCATGGACGGAGATCTCGTGAAGGCTCGCGCCCTCTACGACCACGTGATCGACCATCTTCGCTATGCCAAGGTCGGCTCGGGCTACGGCAAAGGCGACGCGGTCTTCGCCTGTGACTCGGGCGGCGGGAATTGCACCGACTATCACTCCTACTTCATCGCTCTCGCGCGTTGTGAGGGGATCCCCGCTCGCTTTGCCATTGGTGCATCGATCCCTTCGGCCCGCGACCAGGGTGGCATCAGTGGCTATCACTGCTGGGCGGAGTTCTACACCGATGGGCGCTGGTGGCCGGTGGACATCAGTGAGGCGGACAAGTGCTCCAGCCTCTCGACGTTCTACTTTGGGCATCACCCCGCGAATCGAATTGAGCTGAGTCTCGGCCGCGACCTTGTGGTCGAGCCTGGTCCCGCCTCTGGGCCGATCAACTTCCTGGCCTACCCGGTTCTGGAAGTGGACGGGCAAGTGGTCAAGACGAAGGTCGACTTCTCCTTCCGACGCGACGCGAACTGAATCGAGCATGGCCAGTAGATGGCTTTCTTAGCGAGTGCGGCTCCGGATCCCGGCGCCGCACTCGTTTGCTTAATGGAAGTCCCCCGGCACGCGGATTTCCTGACTCCAACCCTGAAGCGCCTCCGGTTGGACCGTGAAGACCAAGTCCTTCTGGCCCCGTAGGTGGAACCGAAGCTCAAGTTCCGGCCGTGGCGTTTCCACCAGGCACCGGAACGCACCGGTTTCAGAGTCAAAGTTCACGGGCTTCCCGCGGAGCGACACGCGGCGGACTCCTGCGGGCATGGCTTGGCCCTTGGCGAGTGAAACGGTGGCGGACAGATCCGATTCCTGGTTCTCGTTTTGCGCCAGCCAGTCCGGGTCAAACGCAACTTGCCCACTGATCTCAAAGGGTCGACTCTCCTCCACAACGTGTGCTCCGATCTCTAGGGCAGTGCTGCTGGTGTCCAGGTCGAACTCTAGGGATGGCTCCCAGATGGCGGGACCCCCAGGACCGAGAATAGAGTTCGGGTTGAAGTTCGGAGTGAGGGAGATCTTGACTTGGATCGCGGGGAGTTCGTCCAGCACGAAGAGTCCGTTTTCGTCCGTCCGCGCGCTGCCCAGAACCGATCCCATGTCGTGGGAAGGAACGCCGTCCTTCACCGCTTGGTTGGAGTAGCACAGGACCTCGAGTCCGGGGAAGGGCCAGCCGTCCTGGTTCACCACCGAGCCGCGGATCGATTTGTGACCGTTCTCCACACAGATGTCGCCGACATCGTTGGGTCGATTGCCTTCGACTTCAACCTCCACGGGATGTGGGGCCAACCAGGGGGAGTCATGGAAGAAGCGCAGGCGATAGTTGCCCGGGAATACCTCTGAAATAGAAAAGGTGCCCCCGGCGTCGGTCACCCCGTCCTGGCTGAAACCGAGCTGGGTGTGATCCTGTCCGATCAAACGTGCCGTTGCCCCAGGGATCCCGCTGCCATCCATCGCAAGCAGCCGCCCCACCACAGTAGCGGGTCTTCCAACGGTAAGGTCCAACCGTACTACCGCATCGCGCTTGAGGGAAACGTAGGCGTGCCCGAGCGTCGGAGTGAGGCTCCCGTCGAGTGAACTAGGGTCCGCTTGCAACCAGTAGTCTTCGCCGGCGGCCAGCTCGACTTGGTATTCCCAAGGAGCGTCCTTCAATTCCAGGGATTCGATTGGATCGGAGCTGCTTCTATCCGCGAAGACCAGGACGCGGCCCTTGCTGATTCGCACACCGGTGCTGTCAAAGATGCCACCCAGGATGATTCCCGTTCCCGGGCCCTCCTCGCTTCCCTGGAGGATCGCCAGGGCCCGACGTGGATTCACTTCCGTCGGCACTGCGCGTTCCCCGGCGGCTTCGCGCGAAGCTGCTATCACGGGCGTTCTCAAATCCGTCAACGCTCGCTCCGTGGTGTCACGCCGCGCGCCGGAGCTAGGCTGTGCGGTCGAGTCCAGGCTGCCCAGGCCCTGGTGCCACAACAGGAGGAGTGCGGCGATAACCACTGGAATACTCAGTAGGAGAACGAGCTTGGGAACAGGAGCTTTCATCGGACGTGGGGGACGGGATTCGAGGGAATGGTCGAGGGATCTCTAGGTCACTTCTTGAAGTCGAATCCCCAACCCCGCTGACCAGGAAGTGTCCCTAGCCTCGGGGAGGGGAGGGGATGGGGAGGGGATTAGGTGGGCTTGTCTGCAGCCTCAGGTCGCCAACATGTCCCGGAGTGTCATGAGTAGCGCGAGTAGCTTCTTGAGGATGTCGACGACCGAATCCCCGTCTTCGCCATCCCTACCATTCGGCGCCTGTTCGCCGGTTTCCTTGAAGCCACCGGCTCCACCTGGCCCGCCCTTGCCACCGGAGAAGAAGCCGTCTCCTCCATCGCCCCCGTCACCCCCAGAGCCGCCGCCATCGACGCCATCACCCCCATCACCGCCGCCGCCACCATCGTCCCCGAGAAACACGTCTTCGTCACCTTCGCCGCCTTGGCCACCCCTTCCTCCGGCGCCACCGAAGTCTCCGCTGTCGCCGCCGTTACCGCCGGTGCCTCCGTTGTCATCGCCGTCCTCGCCACCGTATTGCCCGTCGCCACCCTTGCCCCCGGTTCCGCTTCCGTAGCCAGCACCCCCGTGACTTCCATTCGGGGGAGTTCCCGCAGGCGCCCCGAGTGTGCCCGCCGGCGTGTCACCAGGGTAGCCGTCGAACCCATCGGGATGTGCGGAGTCTCCCCGTTCGCCGAACCTGTAGTCCGGGGGATAGTCGTAGAAGGACTGGGCCTGGGAGATGCCCGCGAAGAGGGGTAGGGCAATGAGTGCCGCGGCCAAGGTCTTTAGCTTCATTCTAAACCTGCTGTCGAGAGTTGGTGCTGCGCTGCCGCAGCGGATCAAACGACATACCGTTCTAGGATCGGATCACCGGTATGCCCCCCTAGGACAGGTGGGCGCGTCGGCGGTGTCATACCAAGTCCAGGAATGGCAGGGCCCTGCTCCACAACCCCTTAAACTTTGACTTGAACCGAATCCGCTTCGTCCTGTGAAGTGGATTGGTAGACGAACTCCCTAAAGCACCCGGAGAGAGAGAGTCTCCATAGACATTGTTGCACACATCCAGGGCGGCGACGGTGAAGCCTGGGGCGAGTTGTATCGGCGCTACCACGACGAACTTCTATTCACTGTGCGCATGCACTTGGGATCAGGCTTGCGAGCTGTCTTGCAGAGCGAAGATGTCTTCCAAAGTGTGGCCCTCGATACCTTCCAGGTCTTGCAACGCTTCGAGTACCGCGGACCCGGAAGCCTCGAGCGCTTCCTCAAGCAGATGGTGTTGAACAAGATCCGCGATCTGGCCAAGTACTTCGGTGCGGAGAAGCGTGCCGGAGGCGTTGACCTTGACGGCGCCCGGGAAGGACGGTCCGGATTACCATGCGGCCGAAGGCTACGGGAAGCTCGAGCGGGCGATCGGGTTGCTCCCCGAAGATATGCGCGAGGTACTGCTCCTCCGGAAGGTCGAAAGATTGAGCAGCGGCGAAGTGGCAACCCACCTCGACAAGTCCGACGCCGCTGTTCGTCAACTCGCCTCTCGTGCCATGGCCCGTGTGGCGGTGGCGATGGGCGCGTGACGGTTCGTTCACGACTTGCGACCCGCCGCTGAGTCCCAGGTAAGAAGCACAGTATCTCTGCCTCAAGCGTCCCTGCTGCCCTCCCATTAGCACCCCAGGCGATCGCAGACGTTCAACGTACACTCGCCCATGGGAAATCGCGCTAGGATCTGCGCCCCGGAGTATGTCGCTCCGGCCCACGACACCCTCACAGTGATCAGCCGTTCAGGAGATCCCATGTCGATTCGTTCGAGCTTTTGTGTCCTTGCCCTCGCGCCCCTTGTTCTTGCCTTTGATAACGGAGGCGCTGCCGTTGCGCAGTCGGATTGGACCAGCGGAAAGCTAGAGTTGCAGTCCGCCGGCGCCCTTGCCCTTGGCCCCGATGGTGTGCTCTTCGTCGCAGATCACATGGGTGCGGCCATCATCGCGCTCAAGCTGGAAGACTCCGGTGGGAAGAAGGCCGCCGAAGCCTCCCTCTCCGCCCTCGACGTCGCTGGAATCGACGAGATTGCGGCGTTCCTGATGGGTTCTTCGCGCGAGAGCATCACCATCAATGACCTGGCGGTGAACCAAGCCAGTGGCACGGCCTACCTTTCGGTAACGCGCACCGCGGGCGCCACAATTGAACAGGCTTTGATCGCGGTCAATGGTCCCGAAGAATTTGAAATCCTCGACCTGGAGAGTGCGCAGTACCAGCGCCTGACCCTCGACAACGCGCCGGATCCGACGACCGGCCGTCGCAATCAACGCGCTGAGTCCATCACCGACATGGCCTTCTTCGATGGTCGACTTTACGTCGCGGGCCTGTCGAATGAAGAGTTCGCCTCGAAGCTGCGCGTCGTGAACTACCCCTTCGCGGAACTCGAAGCGGGAACCAGCATCGAAATCTACCACGGTGCCCACGGCGCCTGGGAAACCCGTGCGCCGGTGCGCGCCATGGTCCCCTTCGTTTTTGACAACGAGCCTACGTTGCTCTGTGGCTATACGTGCACACCCCTGGTGCGCGTTCCCGTCACCGCGATCCAAGGCGTTGAGAAGTACGTGGGCACGACGGTGGCAGAGCTCGGGGCCGGTAACTCCGTCCTGGACATGATCACCTACGACAAGGACGGCACGAGCTATCTGCTGATCGCCAATACGCGTCGTGGAATGATGAAGCTCGAGACGGACGGCTTGCACGAAATCAAGGGTCTGACCGAGCCCGTGCGCGACACCGCCGGTCAACCCTACGAGACGTTGGAAGGCTTCGAAGGCGTGATCCAGCTGGACAAATTCAGTGCAACCCACGCGCTGATCCTGGTCCAAACCGATGACGGCGTGAACCTGAAGACCGTCTTGCTTCCGTGATGCGGATGCTCGGGGCGGGGAGTCAAATCCTCGCCCGTGGTCGCCGGTTCCCCTGGGGAGTGCTTCCCGCGGTTGCCCTCTGCGTTTGGCTGCCGGCCTGTGGGGAGGATTCTCGGGCTAGGAATTCAGCAGCCGGGGATTCATCGGCTGCGGAGGATGTCCATATCTCCGGCATCGCCTATGAGTTGCCCTCGGCGGCTTTCCCCAACGGCTGCTTGGCCGCGCCTGCGCCGGAATCGGAGTCCGCCGGGATGATCTCCCTGTGGAGCTTGGCCCTAGACGAAGCCGGGCAGTCGACGGGTGAACGCGCTCGTATGTCGAGCGGAGCCCTTGCTCCCGCTGTGTTTGGGTCACAGTCGATCATCGACGATCGCCTGGTGTTCGAACCGCGCTTCGCCCTGCAATCCGGGCTTTGGTTTGAAGGCGAATTCGTCTCCGCAGATGGTTTGACAACCCTAGTGCTTGAGTTTCAAACACCTCCGCAGGTATTGGAACCAGCCGCGATCGTCGAGCAGATCCTCCCGAGTGCGGATGATCTGCCCGAGAATCTGCTGCGCTTCTATCTTCACTTCTCGCAGCCCATGCGACGTGGTGAGGCCTACGAGCACGCACGTTTGTTTGGGGCCGATGGAAAGGAAGTCGAAGGTGTGTTCATCCGGATACAGCCAGAACTCTGGAACCCCGATACGCGGCGTCTGACCCTGTTCCTTGACCCGGGTCGCATCAAGCGCGGCCTTGCCTCGATGGAGGAGGGCGGTCCCAATCTGCGTGCGGGCTCGAGCTATACCCTGCGCGTCGATCCGGCCTGGCGTGATGCGACGGGAGCACCGCTGCTGGAGGGTTTCGAGAAGAGCTTCACGGTGGGGGAGCCGGACCGTCAATCACCGCTAGCCGAGGCCTGGCGAATCACAGCGCCCGCCGCCGGCACGCGCGAGCCCCTGCGCGTTGCATTCGATGAGCCCCTCGACCACGCGCTCCTGCAGCGCATGCTGCTCGTCTTCCAGGGCGACAGTGAGTTACCTGAAGGAGAACTTCGCGTAGTCCCCGGCGAGCAAGTCTGGGAGTGGACGCCCGCCGATCCATGGGCAGCCAGCGATTACAGTTTGAGAGTCGATCCACTCCTCGAAGACCGCGCCGGCAACGGACTCCTAGGCCTCTTCGACGACAAGCCAGGCACCTTCAGCGACGCCGGCGCGCTGCAGCAGATCGTTTTGCCATTCACCTGTGCAAGTTCGGACAACTAGGAACGAAGAAGAGTGCAGGTGGAATCAATCGAGCAAGCCTAGCCGCCCGTTGAAAAACAGCAACTCCTCGCTCGGCCCCCACAAATCGCCTGGCTGCGTTGTCGGAACCACCCGTGTAGGTACAGCTACGCGGAGAACCCGACGCCTTGCCAGGCAATTTGTGGAGACCAACCGAGAAGCTGCTGTTTTTCAACGGACTGCTAGCCGCTCGCGGGTGCACTCGATTCAGCGATACACCCGCAGGTTGATCGAGTGAACAATCGTGTCGTCTTCGATGAAGACGTCGAGTTCGCCGTCCGTCATGTACGCCAACATGTCGTTTGCGCCCCAGGTTGCGCCCGGTAGTTGCCCGAGGTTGAGTGTGACCGTTCGTCGCACCCCGAAACCCCAGCCCTGTCCGTCCGGAAGGGCGTTGATCCGCCGGCTCCACTTCCAGGCCATTCCATTTTGAGCGCCGGCGTATCCGAGCGAGATGCTGTCGTTGCTGCAGCTGTTTCCGTCGCCCTCCAGATCGAGCACCAGGAATGCCGCCGTCACCTGTCCACTTCCGAAGCCCGAGAGAGAGTGACCGAAGTACTTGTCGCTACCTGCCTCGCCGAACTCGCGGGGTGTCTTATTCTTGAGGTCTAGCTCGCCTAGGTGGTTGGATGCATTCAGCTTGACGTCCGTGTTGTCCGCATTGAAGTGGAAGACACCGGCGGGTGTGCTTGTGGTTGACCGTAACTCGGTCTCTGTTACACGGATCTGAACTTCGGTCAGTCCTAGTTGATCAAGGACGTAAAACTCCCTCCGTAGGAATTGACCGCCGCGGCAGCGTAAAACCACGCTCCAGCGCCCTGGTGCAAGTCCGTGGATAAGCGCCTTCCCGGGAAAGAGCTGCACATCCCAGGGGTTCACCCTGCGGTATCCGCGCTCGACTTCCTCGGCGAGGACGAGTGGTTCAGGCAGTAACCACTCGGGATCAAGCAGGGGATGTCCTTCCGTCGTGAGTGTGATTGCGAGACCAGAAGACGGACGCTGCGGGAGACGCAGGACTTGCGCTCGGCCGTCCCGCGTGACGTCCTGCGAGATACTTACTCCAAGGAACAAGTCGTGGCCGAAGTACAGGCGGTGGAGCGGCGCGCCGAAGACTGAGTCGAAGCGGAATGCTCCGAAGGAATCGGATCTCGTTGTGAACTGAGGGGGATACAGGTCCGGAATCCTGATCGATCCCTGGATGGCGATACTGGGGTTACTTCGGAAGTTCTGGATCGACGACGGACCGGGGCTCGTCGCTGGATCAAGGTGTTCTGAACCCGACAGCTCTGCCACGGAGGAGCTCAAGACAACAGGGGGGAGGATCAGTCCATGACCGCCGATGCTGTGCGCCCGAATCGCCACCTTGACCCCCGCCGCGGGATCTCCGTTCTCGTCCAAGACAACCCCATGTACGTCAAACTGCTCCGTCGGATCAACCTGCGATGCATCTGCTTGGTCGCCGACGCTTATCCGCATCGAATCCTCTGCATCCGCTAGCTCCCCATCGAACGAAGACGCTGCGTCCGGTGCAGCTAACCCGATCTCCTCACCTTCACTCAGCGCGACTTCATCGCTGGCCGCGTCGACAAGGTCCGCTCCCCCATGCTCCATCAGGAAGAGAATGGATGCAGTCAGCAACGCAAGTAGCACCGCGATCCCAAGGAGTGTATTGCGCGCGCTCATTGGCCCAGTACAGGATGATCTGACCCATGCGGCTAGGGATAATCCCGCAACGTCAGGGAAAGCACGCTGATCCCGCCTTGAATCGGGAGCCAGGTCGGCCGCCTCGATTCCTCGCGCCCCCAACTCGATCCCGAGTCAGTCTCTCGTGGCATAGTCCGCACCAGCGACGCTCGCGAGGCAGGAGCGGCGCCAGGCTTCCAGATCGCGGCGCAGTCGTTCGACGACTTCAGGCTGCATCGGTGCCAGGTCGAGACTCTCCCCCGGGTCCTCCTCTGGGTTGTACAGCTCGAATGTCTCGCCCCCGTCCTGGCTGACGAGCTTGTAGCGGTCGGTCGTCCAGGCGAGTTGACGCTTCGACTCGAAGCCGATCGGGGCGGCGCGCAGTTCCTGTTGCCCGTTGAGAGCGGGCAGCAGGGAGATCCCGTCGAGCGGTCGCCCAGGGGGAAGCTCCAGCCCGAGGAGATCGACGATCGTCGGCAGATAGTCGCTGGTCACCATCGGAAACGATGTGCGGGTGCCGGGTGCGATATGTCCCGGCCAGACGAGGATGCCCGGTACGCGCACGCCGCCTTCATAGAGCGAGCGCTTGCGGCCGCGATAGGGGCCAGCCGATCCCTGATAGCGGTTGTCGGCCTTCTTCAGTCCCGCCGTCGTCCCCTCGGGTCCGTTGTCGGAACAGAACCAGAGCAGCGTGTCCTCGGCGAGCCCCAGGACTTCGAGCTGCTCCTGCAGCCGCCCAACCTGCTCGTCGAGGGCGCTGACCACGCCGTAGTAATGCTGCTTGCCGTTCGTTCGCTCACTGAAGCGCGCGCGGTACTCGTCACCGGCGACAACAGGCTGATGCGGTGCGTGCAACCAGACGACGGCCAGGAACGGCTCGTCCGCATCCGCCGCCCGCTCCAGGAAAGGGACCACCCGATCCATGATCACGCGGCTGTCGTCACCGGCGAGATTCTCAGTCTCGATCTGCCCCGGCCCGGTCCAGTAGCGCGTGGGGTTGGACAAGAACTGCGCATCCATTGGATCCCAGGTCGCAACCGCCTGCTCGGTCGAGAAGCACTCGTCGAAACCGTGTTCCCAGGGAGGTGCGTAGTGCTCGTTCTTTCGACCCCCTCGGCGCCCGTCCTGGATGTCGCGCGTCAGCGTCCCCAGGTGCCACTTGCCGAAGTGACCCGTGCGGTAGCCCTCGCCTTGCAGGAGCTCCGCCAGCGTCAACTCCTCGGCGGGCAGGTGCCCAACGTTCGCGAAGGTGATGCCGTAGCGATACGGATGGCGCCCCGTCAGAACACTCGCGCGCGTCGGACTGCAAACAGGAGCGGCGGCGTAGAAGCGATCCAGGGTGATCCCGCGCGCAGCTAGCGCATCCAGATGCGGCGTAGGAAGCGTCGAATGCCCGTTGTAGCTCGTGTCCCCCCAGCCGAGATCGTCGGCCATGACGAGCACGATGTTCGGCCTCCGCTCGGTGCGGGAAGCTTCAGTCACCGGGTCCGCGGCGCTGCAGCCGAGTAGTAGCAGGCACCACACCGCGACCCGCCCCTGGAGTAACTGCTTCAGCGAAGCGCGAATCGTCGAAGAGGAGGGATGCAGGTGATTTAGTTCGGCCATAGCGGATTCCATCAGACCCTAACAAGTCTCTCTACCGGTCCTAGTCCCCCCAGCAAGGTCGCTAGCTCCTGTCTCTACTCCTTGAGTACGCGATCCTCTTTAGCCAGGTAAGCGATCACGTCGGCCTGGTGCCTGTTTACCCAGCCGAAGACCGACAGGAGCAACACTTTGAGCGGATTAGTGGAGGCTCTCATGCGCCTATCGTATGGGTCCGCGAAC
>JBLHLB010000067.1:0-14820 GCA_047618505.1 Planctomycetota bacterium | reverse complement strand
GCCGCCACCGGAGCGTCCGCCGCTACTTGCACCGCCGCCAGAACGCCCGCCGCCACCGGAGCGCCCGCCGCCACCGGAGCGCCCGCCGCTACTTGCACCGCCGCCAGAACGCACGCCGCCGCCGGAGCGCCCGCCGCCACTTGCAGCGCCGCCGGGACGACCGCCGCTACCGGGGCGACCGCCGCTACCGGGACGTCCGCCACCTCCGGAGCGTCCGCCGCCACCAGATCCGCCGCCGGAACGCGCGCCTGTTCGGCCACCGGAACTCGATCCACCTCCCGAACCCGAGCGTCCACTGCCCACGCCGTGGCCCGAGCGTTTGGTGCCATTGCCACCTTGATAGCCATCATTCGTTCTATAGGTGCGACGAACAACGCGTTTGCGATCCTGGGGCTCACTGCCAACGTCCTCGCCTTCGCCACGGGAGGTCGCCAGCAGGGCTTCGACTTCTTCACGCAACAGGGGACGCCAGTTGCCGATTTTTAGACCTCGATCGGTCACTGTTCCGACCTGTGCACGGTGTAGCGATTTAACCGGCAGGCGCAGCTTCGCAAAGACGCGGCGAATCTCACGGTTGCGACCTTCGTTCAGGCGCAACAAAAGGAGCGACTGGTGCTCCGTGCGCTTGAGCACTTTGATCCATTTGAATTCCGCGCGAAATTCCGCCACGCGCACGCCCTTACGTAGCTTCTCGAGATCGCGCTCCGTGACCTTCCCCTGTAAGCTGACCTGGTAGAGCTTCGGAACCTCATAGCGCGGGTGTCCGATGCGGTTCGCGAAGTCGCCGTCGTTCGTCAGGATCACCAGGCCGGTGGTGTCCTCGTCCAATCGTCCGACGGTATAGATGCGACCGGCCTTGCGGTCCCCGATCAGGTCGATGGCGCGACGCTTGCCTTCACGCAAGTCGTTCGTGCAGACAACTCCCTTGGGCTTCGACAAGAGGAAATAGCGGTGTCGCTGCCCCTCCGGGCGCAGGCGGACGCCATCGACTTCGACGCGCTGAATCGCAGGGTCAATCCTGACCCCCATTTCCGTGATGAGTTCGCCATCGACCATCACGTGGCGTTCCTCGATCATCTTGTCGGCGGCTCGTCGTGACGAGACGCCGTTGTCGGCCATGTACTTATTCAGGCGAACGAGTTGCGGACCCTCTCCCGTGTCATCACGGGCGGGCTCGGGCCTCACGGCCGGAACCTTCTTGCTGTTCATTTTTCCAAGCGCGCCATCGTGGGAACGCTGCGGTCGAGCTGGTGGTGGAAAAGCTACGCGGTCGCTCGAATCAAGCGCAGCTCTCCGGCGTCATCGCGACGACGGATGTGGACGTGTCCGGCGGCCGCCGGCACGAGCCAGACGTCGCCTCGACCAAGGGGGGCCTCGGCGCCGTCAGGGGCGACTAAGATACCCTCTCCCCCAATTACAGCGAGGGCTTGCCAGCAACCTTCCGTCTCAAATCTCGCTCCCGGGCCCGTCAGCCCCGCTCGCGGCACCAGAAGGTCCATGGAAAAGAAGTCGGAGGTGGCCAGGGGCAGGAGCCCGAGATCCCCCGAACCGGAGCTGGGGTCGGGGCGCAAGGGGCCGGCGAAGTCCTCGCCAAAGCGAGTGCAGAGCAAGCCCTGGGCCACGTGGGTCTCCCGTGGCTGGCCGTTTAGACCGAGGCGTCCCCAGTCGTAGAGGCGGTAGGTCGAATCGCTGTTTTGCTGTACCTCAAGAATCGTCACGCCCGCGCCAATGGCGTGCACGGTGCCGCCGGGGACAAGCAAGCAGTCCCCTGCTTGTACATCCCAGGAAAGTAGGGCGTCGACACCGGCGGCGGAATCGGCGCAGCTTGCGTACTCCTCGGCGCTGATGCCGGGCTTCAAGCCGGCGTAAAGCTTGCCGCCGGGTGCAACGTCAACGATATACCAGGCTTCCGTCTTCGCTTCGGCGCCCGCACCAATCTTCACGGCCGAAGCCTCATCGGGATGCACCTGCACCGAAAGATCCTGGGCCGCGTCGATGTACTTTAGCAACACAGGGAAGCGACCGTCGCGATTCGCGGAGCCGGTGCCGAGTAGATCCTTGCCGTAGCGGCTCATCAACTCCCCCAGGCTTTGCCCCGCAAATCCTCCGCAAAGCGGCCCCTTTGCCACGCGGGAATTTTCCCCGGCGCGGTCTACGATTTCCCACGTTTCGCCTATGGGCTTGCCCGCCGGCAAGTCGAAGCCGAAGTTCGTTTCAAGCGCACGACCACCCCAAACCTTCTCGAGGGCGTGGCGGTCAAAACGCAGAGGGGTCGTCAATCGGTCCATGAGATAGTTGTATCAGGAATTCCAGGGAAGGCAGAGGACAGCAGAGTTTGGAGCTTTCCGAACCCATGTCTAGCGCGTCGCTGTACTGTTGAGACATGTTGAATCTGAAGCGCGCCCCCCTACTTCTTTCCCTTTCCTTCTTCGCCTCCTGCGGCACGAACGCCGAAACGGATGCCGACCACAGCGGAAGCACCGTAGCGGAAGAAGTTGGAACGGATTCGAACCAGGAAATCGAGCTCGCCGAAGGTGAAGCTCACGTGGAGTGCGGATGTGCTATTGCCAGTATCGGAGCCTGTGGCGAGTACATTGAAGTTGATGGGGAAATGGTCGAACTGATTTTCCCTGATGGCGTCGATCTCGGCCCGATGCCCTTCTGCGGAAAGGACGACCTAGTGGCCACGGTCGGGGGTGCAATGAGCGGCGACGACAAGTACGTCGCAACGGATTTCGCCCTACGCGAGTAGGAAGAACAGAGCAGCCCACCGCCCCCCGGCAACGATCTTCGGACGTGCCTCCCACCTTGAGTTCCACGATCGTCTCACAATGGATCTACGACGCCTAGATCTTACGCAGCTGCCAGTGCTTCACGCGGCCTACTTGGAGGCCTTCTCAGACTACTCGGTCCCGGTGCGCCCGACGCTCGCGCAGTTCGGCGAAATGCTGTGTCGGCGAGGCGTGGATTGGCCCCACAGTGTGGGTGCATTTGAGGGAGAGAACCTCGTCGGGGTTCAGATCATCGGCACAGGGGAATATGGATTCGAAGGCACACTGAGTGCTTACAACCTGCTGACCGGTGTAGTTCCCTCCGCGCGTGGCAAGCAGCTGGGTAAGGCGTTGATTGGACAAGCCCTTGAATCCCTTGGCGCGAGTCCAGCGGAGCAGATTCTGCTGGAGTGCGTCCAGTCCAATAAGGTCGCCTTGGATCTCTATCGCGACTTGGGTTTCCAGGTCACACGCTCCCTTGAGTGCCTCGATGTCCCCGGTGAGAAGTTGGTGTACAAGCAGATTGCGGCCAATGTCTCCATTCGGGAGATCACTTCGCCGGTTTGGGTGCGCCTAGGCGACCACTGCACTTGGTCACCATCGTGGCAAAACTCCAACGAAGCGATGCGACGCGCCCGACCCAAACCAACTGTGCTGGGGGCATACCGTGACGACGCAATTGTTGGGTACGCCGCACTGTTCCAGGAATCGGGCGACCTCGCGCAATTCACCGTACACCCGGGCAAGCACCACGAGGGCATTGGCAGCGCTCTCTTCGCCGCCTGCGCCCGACGGCTCATACCCGGCGTCAACCGCATCCGCATCATGAACGTCCCCAGCGACGCCGAAGAGGACCTCGACTTCTTCCGGGCCCGTGGTGCTGAGTTGATCACCAAGCAATTCGAGCTGCGACGTCCAATCTAAGCGGTGGCCGAAGATCTGGCTCTGTACCGCCGCTTGAAGCTCCGGCTTCTACTTCATCGAGAGAAGGCGTTTGGCTTCGGCACGGGCAGTCTTAGCGGTGGGGTCACCGGCGATCATGGCGGCGACTTCGCTGATGCGGTCTTTGCCATCAAGGATGGCGAAGGCCGTGCGCGTGCGTTTGGATTTGGTTTCCTTGAGGACCTTGAGGTGCCGGTCTGCTGTCGCGGCGATAGCCGGAAGGTGCGTGACACAGAGGACCTGATGCCGATCGGCGATGCCGTGCAGATGCGCGCCGACTTCCGGCCCCAGACGACCGCCGACACCGGCATCAATCTCGTCGAACACCAAGGTGCGCCCGGATTCGCGGCGGCCCAGAACTGTGGTGAGCGCCAACATGATGCGCGCTGCTTCACCGCCTGAAGCGACCTTCGCCAGGGGACCGGGTTCTTCGCCCGGGTTGGCGGCAAGCAGCAACTCCACATCGTGGTCGCCGTCGGGTCCGAAGCGGTGCTCGTCTTCGCCACCACGCGGCCCCAGATCCAAGGCCAACTTTGCCTTGGCAAGCCCGAGGGAAGCGAGCGTTTGCTCCACCGCCTTCGCCAGGCGCGGGCCCAGGGCACGGCGGCGCTTTGTCAATGCCGCGGCCACCTGCTTCAGGTCGCGAAGGGCCTCCGCAAGGTCCTCCGTCAATCGTCCCGCGCTGGACTCCTCTTCCTCTAACGCGGAGATCTCACGTTCAAACTCCCCCGCCAAAGCAGGCAGCTCATCCGCGCTACGACGGTACTTCAATTCTAGGCGCTCCAACTCATGCAAGCGCTCCTCCACCAGCTCGAGTCGCGCCGGGTCGTTCTCAATCCCATCAAGAATCGAGGACAGCGTCGCGTTCGCCTCCTCGAGGTGCACCTGGGCCGAGCGCAGGTCTTCGAGTGCCGACACAAACCGCGGCCCCATTTCGCTCCACTTCTCCAGGCTGTGGTCAGCGCTCTTCAGGCGATCCAACATAGCCCCTTCTTCACCGCTGAAGGCCTGCAGCATTCCCCCAAGATCCCCGCCCAGATCTCCAGCGCTACGCAGAATCGCGCGCTCCTCACGCAGATCTGCGCCCTCCCCGGGAACCAAGCGCGCCTCAAATAGCTCTGACGCCTGGTAGCGCAGTAGATCCAGACGATCGCGGCGCTCTGCCTCCTCCTCTTCCGCGCGCTTGCTCTTTGCTAACAGCACGCGCCAAACCTCGCGCGCCGCGCGATAGCTATCCACCGACTTCCCTAGGCCCCCAAAGTCATCCACCAAACGCCGCTGCTCGCCCGGCAGCAACAGTCGCTGGTGATCGTTCTGTCCGTGAATCTCCAACATCAAAGGAGCCACGGCGCGCAATGCTCGCAGGGGCACGGGCCGTTGATCCAAGTGCGCGCGGGTGCGCCCCTCCTTCGTCAAGGTACGGCCTATCACCAGTTCGCACTCGTCGCTCGAGCCCTGCTCCTCGCGCCAACTCTCAAGGATCTCCGGACACTCCTTCTGCAGCGCTCGCTCCAAGCGCGCGCGCATCTCTGCATCCGAAATCACAAGGCGTCCTTCGACGCGCGCCTGCTTGGCTCCCTTGCGAACCCACTGGGCGGCGCCACCCTTTGGCGCGAGTCCGAGCAGCATTTCCAAGGCCCCCACAAAGAGGCTCTTGCCAGCCCCCGTTTCGCCGGTCACGACGTTCAGCCCGGGGGTCAATTCAACGGTAACGGCCTCAATCAGGGCCAAGTCACGGACGGAGAGCTCGATCAGCATGGAACAGTACCCTTTCGCGGTGGGCCCCCCCGGCGCAGATCGGAGCATCGCACAGGTGGGCACACCGATCCAGGCTCATCCCGCGGCAAATCGAACTAGCCGCCGAAGACCTCTCCATAGGCCTCGTCGTTGAAGCCAATGACCCAAGTCTTGCCGGTCCGTGCCGCGGGTGCCCGCAGGTTGCCCGTCGGCCCCAGGGCCACCTTGGCGAGGTCCAGAGCGGCCGGCGGATCCTTCTTCATGTCGAAGGACACGACCTTCTTGCCCTTGGCCACAAGGATTCTGTTGGCCTCCCCGAAGAGCGCCTTCAGATCCTTCTCACCAAAGCGTTCCTTGGTGGCGTTGACCGTCTCACGGACGGTAACACCCCGATCTTCCAGGAAGGAGTCGGAGCGCTTGCAGCTAGTTCAGCCCTTGCGGTGGTAGTACCAATCGATGCGCTTTGCCATGAACGCGAGGATAGCGCGTCATCCCCGCCTCAGCGCGTCCGAATTTTGCGCAAATCCACATCGCCATGGTCATCAATCACCGACTGGACCAACTCACCCAGGGCCTCCATGGCGTGATCGGGCAAGGGCGCCGACATGGCGCGCTGCAGTTGATCCAGTGCTAGGTCCCACTGCTCCACATCGAGGAAAGAGCGAGCCTGCTGCACATGGTGCAAGGTCCCCTCGGGAATGTGCTCCACCTGGCGCCGCATGGATTGCACTTCGATCCAGGGCTCGCCCAGGAATACGTCACGCACAACGCCAACAGCTTCAAAACGCTGGTGCGGACGGGCCAAGGCGAGGCTGGCTTCGACGACGCTTCCACGCCGTGCAAAGAAGGTCCCCGCAGGGTGTTCATAGACCTCTTCGTCCCAGGGATACTCGCGATCACCCCAGACTTCAAAGGCCACGAAGTCGGCCGGACCAAAGCGCGTAAAGAAGGGTTCCCATTCCGCGCGTGCAGCGCTGAATTGAAAGGTGAAACGCACGCGTCTGCCAAACCAGGGTCCGGGTTCCGCCCGCAGATCGGTGAGCTCTACTTGCTCGGGAGCGAGCGTGGCCGGATCGATCCACCTAGGATCCGGAACCAAGCCCGCTGAAGGGTCGGGGTAAACCGAGAGGGGATCCCGTAGGAAAACCGTCGAGTCCAAGGGGCTTAGATCGTCTGGGCCGAGGCCAGCTCCACGCCCAAGATCAGCCGCTTCAGCACTGGCCGACTCCGCGCTCTCGTACAGCAAGAACGGTGAGAACGAGATCAGCAACGTGGCCCCAAGGGCCATGAATTTCCAGTTGGGGATGCGCATGGGACGAGCGGCTCGGAGCCGTCTCACCCGCTGGATCGACAGGATTCCCAGGACCCTGGAGACCTAGGTGGGAGTTTTTTTCCCCCCGGAGCGGGGTCGGGACTCCGGGCCCTGGAGCACCCCACGGCCCTACTTTGCAGGCGCCCAGCGAGCCTGCGCCACAGGCAGCATCACGGGGAGATCGGGATCACTGGATCCCCCTCCACAGGCACTGAAGAGCACGCAAGGTGGCAGTGGATCGCGAAGGTGTTCGCACCGTCCCGAAGACCTGTGATGGCCTCCGCGCTCAGGGGCACCGGCGTGTCCGCAGTCCGGACTGCATCCCACGGTCATCGCCCACAAGAAGCAGCGAGATCACCAGCCCCCCAAGAGTGCAGTCGAGTCATCCCTACGCCATACATCAGCAGGCCTCTCTGCCCCTCTCCTTAGCAAGATCAACTCAACTCTCACGGCCTCCGACGAAGCTCGTTTTCAGATCAAAGCTGTTGGGGGCCAGGACGATCAAGTCCGCCCGTGCGCCCGGAGCGAGGACGCCGATTTCACCCAGCATCCCCAGTGCCCGCGCCGGAGATTCGCTAGCCATGCGGAGCCCGTCCTCAAGGGAACAAACCCCCTTGGCATGGAGGCGCCGCACCGCCTCCAACTGAGACGTCGCCGCACCGGTCAAGGTTCGCGGTTGAGGAATACCCGCCTCGTTCAGATCCTCGATCCAAAAGGCCCCCTCGTCGAGCACGATCCGGTGTCCGTGGGACTCGAACACATCGCAGCCGGAGCCAGCCCCTTCAAGGGCGTCGGAAACCAAGGCCAAGCCTTCCGGTCCACGGGCGCGCAAGGCCAGACTGAAGGCATCCGCGCCGACATGGACGAGATCGCCGATGATCTCGGAAACCAAAGCATCATCGGAAAGAGCGTAGGTCGCCAGACCAGCATCCCGGTGATGAACGCCGGACATGGCATTGTAAAGGTGAGTCGCGCCCGTCGCCCCCGCACGCGCCGCTCGACGCGCTTCCGCTGCGGTGGCCAGGCTATGGCCAAGGGAAACGCGCACACCACTGCGCACGAGTTCCGCGATCAGCTCGTCCGCGCCGGACAACTCTGGTGCCACTGTCGCGATTCGGATGCCATTGCCGTCACCCGTCGAAGGTCCAAGCAAGGCGCGCAGCCCCTGCACCGAAGGTTCCGCCAGATCCGCAAGGTTCAGAGCGCCTGCCTTGCGCGGATTCACAAAGGGACCCTCCACGTGCAAGCCTAGGACACGGGCGCCGCCTTCGAGCTGTTGCGCGGTCTTCCAGATGCTTGCACAGGTCGGCCCCAGGCGCAGGGGATCGGCCGGGAACGTCGTGGCGACGAAGCCAGTCGTCCCCGCAGCGGCAAGGGCCCTTGCCATTCCCGCCAGATTTCCCACGGGGTTCGCGCCGCCGTAGCCATGAACGTGAAGGTCGATCAAGCCCGGAGCGATGATGGGAAGAAGCCGGGCTTCCTCATCTGAGCAGTTGTCCTCTTGCTGCAGCGCTCTGATACGCCCACCGTCGACGGTCAAGCGCCCCGGAACGAACTCGCCATTCACGAGAAGGCGTCCGCGCAGCTCACTCAAATTGACTGCCCTTCCTCTTCCGACGTATCAGCCCCCTCGGACTCTTCCCCGTTCGTGGCGTCCTCCCGCTGCAAGTACCAGATCGCGTTGGTTCCGTAGGTTCGACGCCCAACCGAAACCCCGGGCCAATCAAGATCCGGCTCATCCACAGCCCGGCTCGGCGCGTGTAGCACCAGGATTCCCTCCGGTGCCAAACTCTTCTCCAACAGAGCTCGCACAGTGCCCAGAACCTCAAGCTTCGTCGCCGGCGCGCGCAAAAGCGGATAGGGCGGGTCGCAAAACACGATGTCCCAACCGGGCCGAACCGCCCGGGGCGCATGCTTATTCTGCTCCGAATCCACGAGGGACTTGGTCGCTAAACCGGGCACCCAGGTGGCCGGGATCAGGGCATCCCCACTAACAATCTGCGTCCGCTCGCACATCTCGAGCTCCCGGGCGTTGCGCTCGGCGACCACGACGACCTTGGGATCTTCTTCCACCAGGCGCACTAGGCTGGCGCCACGGGAAAGGGCCTCGAAGGAGAGGCAGCCCGAACCGGCATAGAGGTCCAAGACCTGCGCTCCCTCCAACCACGGCGAAAGGGTCGAGAAAACGGCCTCCCGGACGCGATCTAACATCGGACGTGTGCCCTTTCCAGGGGGGGCTGCGACCTGATGTCCACGGTGTGTTCCTGCAATGATTCTCATCGCCGGTGAGGGTACGGGAAACACGAACGGGATTGGTGCCCTCTCCAGGATAGAATCCCGGCATGTCTTCCCATCCGTCGCCTCGACTGCATGTGAACGTCGACCACGTCGCGACGATCCGCCAGGCACGTCGCATCTCTGAACCCGATCCCGTGGCCTGGGCCCTGGCAGCAGAACGGGCCGGCGCCCAGGGAATCACCTGCCACCTGCGCAAGGATCGTCGCCACATCCAGGACGCGGACGTGGTCCGGCTAAGGGCTGAGGTCACCACGCTGCTGAACCTGGAAACGAGCCTGGATCAGGAAATGGTTGAAATGGCCCTGGTCAGTGGGGCCGATGAGATTTGCCTCGTGCCCGAGAACAGGGCTGAAGTCACGACGGAGGGCGGGCTCGATGTGGTGGGCGAGCAAACACGCCTCGCGAGGGTGATCCCTGCCTTCGTGAAAGCCGGCGCCCTGGTCAGCCTCTTCGTAGATCCCGACCCGGAGCAAGTCGCAGCCAGCGCAGATCTGGGCGCGCACTTCATCGAGCTCCACACGGGCTCCTATGCGAACGCGGATGGAGAAGCGCGGAAATTCGAACTTGCACGCCTTGTCGCCGCCTCGAAACAGGCCCACGACCTGGGCTTACGCGTCAACGCTGGGCACGGCCTCGACACAACGAACATCGCACCCATCGCCGTCTTGCCCCATGTTCAGGAATTGAACATCGGGCATTCCCTGGTGGCCCGGGCCGTCTTCGTTGGTGTCGCCGGCGCGATCACTGAGATGTTCGAAGCGATTCGCGCGGCGACTGCCCTCGCGGCCACGACGGAAGCGCGATGAAGCAGCGCGACCCAGGCACATGGCCGGCACCCGCCGGTAGTTGGGTTGCCCTACCGACACCCTTCGCCAGAGATCGTGTCGACTTCGACGCCCTGCGCGGGCTCGTCGAACACCAAATTCAGGCGGGCTCCGCGGGGCTCGTGATCACCGGGACCACGGGTGAAGCCGCCACCCTCGACAACACGGAACGACGGGCTATCTTCGAGTTCGTTCCGCGTGTCGCAGGCGGTCGCATCCCGGTCATCGCCGGTGTGGGAACGAACGACACGCGCACGACAGTGCTCTTCGCGGGGGATGCGGAACGTGCCGGTTGCGACGGACTCCTGGTGGTCACGCCCTTCTATAACCGCCCGACGCAGAGGGGTCTCACGGCCCACTACCGAGCGGTTGCGGAGCGCACGCACTTGCCCATCGTGCTCTACAACGTGCCCGCCCGCACCGGCGTCGACCTCCTCCCGGAGACCGTCTACGGGCTGGCCGAGAGCCACCCCAACATTGTCTCGATCAAGGAAGCCAGCGGATCGCTCGAGCGCATCACCGAGCACCTCACCCACGGCGCCATCGAAGTCCTCTGCGGCGAGGACCACCAAATCGCGGACGCACTGCTCCTGGGGGCTAGCGGAGTCATCGGCGTTGCATCGAACGTCGTCCCCCGTCTGGTCAACGAACTGGTTCGCTGCTGCCGCCCCCAAGGAGATCGCGCCAGCGCCGCCGCCCTCACGGCAACTCTCGCCCCGCTGGTCTCCGCACTCTTCTTGGAAACCAACCCCGCCCCCGTCAAAGCCGCCCTCTCCCTATTGGGCCTTTGCCGTCCCGGCGTCCGCTCCCCCCTCATCGCCGTCGAGCCCAGCACCCACCTAAAGATCGAACGAGCCCTAACCCACTGCGGCCTAGTCTTCCCCTAACCCCCCCCACCTCCGCTCCACCGAGTGTCAGGTTCAACTCCGGGTCCGGGTCCGGGTCGGTCCGGATAGGCTCAACGCCGTCAGGCGTTGACCCATAAACACGAGTATTTTCCGCCTGGCCCGTGGTGCTTTGGCGCGCCCCCAAAAAGCACCGCGGGCCAGGCGCAAAATACTTCACGTCTGGCCCACGGGGGAGAATTCTCGGCTACGACAGCAGGTGCTCGTCTTGGTGCTCGATCAAATAGGTGGCGGTCGTAGTTGATTCTCCAGAGGGAGAGAGAGAAGAAAGGTCAAGCCACCCAAGCTTGCGCCCGGGTTCCAGTCCTATCGACCTGGGAGACTGTAAGGACCCGACATTAGAGGGACCTGAAGGCGAGGTTAAATCTCCCTCACATGGCTGTTTTTATTGGGCCAAGTCTCGCGAAGTGCTTATGGCGCACCGTATTCACTGGATAGGACTACAATCCCGTCCCGGCTTTTCGCCGGGCCCAGGGCCGAAATACCGGCAACAGCAGGCAAGACCAATGCGCATTCTCGTCGTCGAAGACAATCCCAAGATGGCCGCAGCTCTCAAAGAAGGGCTCACAGGCCACGGACATTCCGTGGACGTTGCGGTCACAGGTGGTGACGGTGAAGAGCTAGCCATCTCCGAGCCCTATGACCTTCTGATTCTTGACCGCATGCTGCCGGACAAGGACGGTCTCGATGTCTGCCGCAGCATTCGCAAGCAGGGCGTATCGGCCCCAGTGATTGCGCTAACCGCCCTGTCCTCCACGGACGACAAGGTCAACGGTCTAGACGCTGGCGCCGACGACTACCTGACAAAGCCTTTCGAGTTTGATGAGTTACTTGCACGGGTGCGCGCGCTCCTGAGGCGAGGGCGTGCGACCGAGGCGAACATCCTGCGCTACGAGGGCCTCGAGCTGAACTTACGCACGCGCAAAGGCAAACGCGATGACGTCCACATCAAGCTCTCCTCCAAGGAGTTCTCCCTGCTCGAGTTCCTGCTGCGCAACCCAGACGTGGTCATCGATCGAGTGACGATTGCCCAGAAGGTCTGGGACATGAGCTACGAGCCGTCAAGCAACGTCATCGACGTCTACATATCCTCCTTGCGCAAGAAGATCGATAAGGGTTTTGAGGACACGTTAATTCATACGGTCATCGGCGCGGGCTATCGCTTTGGGCTCGCCGAGGGGCGCACCCTCACGCGCTAAGAGCTCCTAGGAACCAACAGCCTCCGTGTCCGTAACCACAGGTAGCCTGCGCACCAAGCTCGTCCTCTGGTTCGCCCTGGTTTTCCTCGCCATCGATGCGGGACTGGTCACCGCCCTGGCCATCGTGCGCGGGGAGTCCTTTGAGGCTCTTCTGATGGCCGATGTACGCGAATGGACGCGCGGGTTAGCGGCCAGCATCACCGTGGATGAGCCCGATTGGACGCCGGAGAATCCGGCCACGGAGGAGGAGCTGGAGTTCTACTTCCCCCTGATCCCCAGCTTCGATCACGAGGTCTTCCCGGCCGGCGTAGTACTACGCCACAGGAACGGTGCCATCATCGGTTCCGCCCGCATCTATGCCCCCGGCGAGCTGCCCATGAGCTTGGTCCAAGGCCTGGTCCAGGGCCCGATTCTGGAGGTCGTTACGGAAATCTCCGCGGAGGATTCCCTAGTTGTACTGGGCGTGGAAGAAGAGCACACGCTCCTAACCATGCCGATCTATCGCCTGGATCCGAACCGCATCGAATACATCCAGGTCGTTGTTCCCCAGGCGGTCTTAACGCCGTCCCTCACTGTCTTTGCGAACATCATCATCCTGGGGATCGTGATCGGTGGCGCTTTCTCGGTGCTGGCCGCATGGGTTGTGGCGCGACACATCGTGGCACCGATCGAGCAACTCGCCCTAGCTGCGCGCGGCCTACACCCGGATCGCATCGGCGAGCGCATTCGGGTGGACACGAGCAACTCCGAGATGGCGGAGTTGCAGCGCGAATTGAATGAAGCGCTCGCCCGACTCGAGCTTGGCTTCCGGGGGCAGGAACGCTTCATTGGCGATGTGTCCCACGAATTGCGTACACCCCTGGCCGTGCTACTGGCAGAAGCGGGTTTGCTGAATCCGGAAAAGACCAACATCGCCCGCTACCGAAGTTTCGTCAGCTCTACGGAGGAGGAGCTGCGGCGCTTGGCCCGCCTCGTTGACGGCTTCCTGCGCTTGACCCGGGTCGAGATGACGCGCGAGCCGCTGCTTAAGGAAGAAGTCGAGATCAACGACCTCATCATCGACGCCACTCGCAATGTGGGAGACTACGCCAAACGCGCCGGCGTACACCTGGTCCCCAACTTGGCCTTGCCCGACGACGAGGGCGATGGTCCCCAGGTCCTGGGCGACCCGGAATTGCTACGCACGATGCTAGAGAACCTGCTACGCAACGCCGTGCGCTTCTCTCCCACGGGTGCGCCGGTTTCAATCGACGTGGAACGCGAGGCCGAGGAAGTCAAGATGATCGTGCGAGACAAGGGGCCCGGCATCCCCCCGGAGAACCTCGAGCGCGTCTTCACACGCTTCGTGCGGCTAGAACAGAGAGGCCAACAGGAACAGGGTGGCACTGGTATCGGTCTCGCCATCGCGCGCAACGTGGCGGTACTCCACCGCGGAAGTATCCAAGCTTCCAATGCGGTCCAGGGCGGCTGTATCATGACCGTCAGCCTTCCGATGGGCAGCGGAGAAGAAGTTCCCGGGGACGACTAGCGCTGAGCCGACGCAGCGTCGGATCCCATGCGCCAGAAGCCCTGGACCGCTAAGCGACGCGCCTCCCCATCCAATTCGATCAAACTGTCTTCCGCCAGCTGCGGGATGTTGTCGAGCTGCCCCTCGTCCAGATCCATGGACCAGTAGTCCGCTCCATCCGCCCTTGTTAGACGCTCGAGCGGCACAAGCAAGTAGAACGCATTCCTGTCGCCATTCGATGTGGGGCGCAGCAGGGCATAGGAAAGTAGCCCGCTCTCACGCTCCATTAGGAGCCCTGCCAGGGCTCCAATCGCCCCTTCGGCTGTTTGGGGTTCGGAGGATTTGAGGTGAACCTCAGCCCCTATCAACGAGCTCGCCGAGCGCAGCACAACGACGGGGGCTTCCACGGTCGGTTCACTGCGCTGGGCGACGCCCTTGCTATCCCGCAGTTCGATCAATCCGCTTCCGCTGTGAATCGCGGCCACGCGCCAAATCAAGCCACGTTCATCGCGACTCATCACCGCCTGTACCGCGAAGCTCTCCCCTGCACGGGGTAGCTCGCCCGTGCCCTGGAACCAGGTTTCCAATCCTAGGTCGAGTCGATGCAACAGGTTGACCGAATCGCGCAACTTGACAACGACAACCGACGGACCCCCTTCGGGATGGATGGTTTCCACGGACGTGACAGTACCGACCAGTGCCGTGGGCGTGCTGGCCTCAAAAGCCAGGCGTACAAGGTCCGAATACTCCGTGGCCAAGGAACCGGCCACAGCCATGGGATCGGCGGGCTCAAGGATCAGAATGTTCGCGAATGGCAAACCGTCGCGCAGGTTCGCCATGGGCACCAAGGCCATCGGTGGAATGCTGTAGGGAGTCGGGCAGGTGAACTGCACGAGCACATCTTCGACGCGACGATTCTCCAGGTCTAGGTGCAGGTCGAGCACGCGTCCGATGGGAACGATGGCCCCGTCGACGACGATGCGTCCGAACCAGAATCCAAGGTCGGCGGCGAAGGTGGCTGTGGGTCCAGCGTCGCCGAGGACCCCACTGCGCAGCGCTTCGAATTCGGAATCGAGGGCGATGGTCTGGTCCAGGCGCGGGCTCGAATCCGCCCCGTCGTCCGGGAGGTCGTCGGACGCCACCGTGTTGGGCACCAGCTCAGGTAATTCTTCCGCCGAGGGCTCCACTGCCGGAACCTCAGCCGCAGTCAGGTCGGTCGGCTCCAGCACCGGTTCCAGCACCGGCTCAGGGGCCAACTCTACCGGACTTGTCCGCGGGTCAAGGGAAGCCGAAGCCTCCTCGACACCGCCGCTGGATTCCGCGGG
>JBLHLB010000066.1:0-14866 GCA_047618505.1 Planctomycetota bacterium | reverse complement strand
AATGGTCCGCAGATGACCTGGCGTCGCGCGAGGGTGTCTTGGCCGCCACACGCGAATGGGCCGAAGAGATAGACAAGCCTTTCGGCCGAAACGCCGCCCCTGCCGTTGGCACTACAGCGGCTTCCTCCGCTCCAGGACTCGCGTCTGTCATGGAGGCTTCCTTCGAGCTTCCCATGCGCGCTCAGCCCTGGACCGAATCAGAGTTGGAGGCCCAGGAGTTCCTGATCGACCTCTATACCGTGGGGGCCACCGCCGCGACGCCGCCCCCCGGAAGTAAGTACGTGGCCAAGACCGAAGAGGTCGTCGAGTGCTCCGAACTCAAGGGCTATGGCGACACGGAATTGGCTGAGGGGATCCTAGGTCAACCCCTGAGCGAGCAGGTTTTTAGGCGCGTGGATGGCACGCGCTGTGATATCTCCCTGCTGCGTGACAAGAGCAACGTGGTCGTTGTGATTCTGCGCGGAGTTGGTCGAGAGATTTGCATTTATTGCTGGGCCCAAACCAAGGCCATCTTGACGGAGAAGCAGGACTTCCTCGACGCCGGTGCTGAGATCGTTATTGTTTACCCCGGACCCAAGAGTCGTATCGAGACCTTCATGGAGTCGGTCGAAGAAGAGGAGGCCACAGGTCGCTCCTTCGATGACGTCGAGATCGTCTACGATCCGGACATGCGCTTCGTCCGCAACCTGCGTCTCTTGGATCGACAGGCGATCCCATCTACCTTCATCCTCGATCGCCAGGGCGCGGTGCGATACGCCTACATCGGCGTATCCGATGAAGACCGCCCAAGCACGTCGGACCTGTTGACTGCCCTATCGCGCCTACCCAAGCCATGAGCCAATTCCCCGGAGACGTGGATCCTTCCGAAGAGCAAGGCGCCGACTCAGGATTGGATGCGACCTATCGCCTGGAGCGAACCCTCGCCGAAGGGGGGGACGTCCGTGAGGAAACTGCCCCGGATGCAGAGGCTCCCCAGTCTGATGACGAGATGCCGGATATTCCGTCCATCGAGATGCGGCGTGAGATTGGGCGCGGGGCCATGGGGGTTGTCTACGAAGCGCGGCAGACATTCCTCGACCGTGATGTGGCGGTCAAGATCTTGATCGGCGCCTGTCAGACATCAGAATTCGCACGACGCTTCCAGCGCGAAGCGAAACTCCTGGCGCTGTTGTCGCACCCCAACGTTGTTTCCTGCTTCCAAGCCGGCTCCCTCGACAACGGCCAGTGCTACTTGGTCATGGAGTACATCCGCGGCCCAAACCTTGAGGATTACATCAAGGAGAAGGGAGCATTGTCCGTGGAAGCTGCCTTGCGCATCTGTCGCGATCTTGCGCGTGCCCTCGGTTACGCCAAAGGCAAGGGTATGATCCACCGCGACGTCAAGCCGGCGAATGTGCTTCTGCAGCCCTTGAAACAGGGCGTCACTGAGGAGTATCCCTACCAGACCAAACTCGCCGACCTAGGCCTCGCCCGCCCGGAGCAGGTGGAGTCGACAGATCTTGGCTTGACTGTTCCCGGCTCGGTTCTGGGCTCACCGGCATCCATGGCGCCGGAGCAGTTTTCTGATCCCGACAACGTCGATCACCGCGCCGATATCTACGGCGTGGGTTACATCCTGTTCCAGGTCCTAGCGGGCAAGCCCCCCTTTCCGGTCAAGTCCCTGGGCGAGTTGGTGACGCTCAAGATGCAGGAGACAAGTCCCGATCTCCTGTCTGCGGCGGGCCGCGATCTTCCTTCGGAGGTCGTGCAACTGGTAGACGACATGCTCTCGCGTCAGCGCGACGATCGACCCCAAACCTACGGGGATATCGAACGCCGCTGTGAAGAGCTGCTGAATCCGAACGCCTACAAGGGGGTTGCGGTCAAACAGGGCCTCCCGCTATTGCCGGTGCTTGCTGTCGGACTAGCGGCTTTGCTGCTTGTGGCGTGGATGGTCATAACGGGTGGCGATCAGGGCTCGAATTGGATGCAAAGTCTCCACGACAGCGTGCGCAGGGACGGCGGCGAGCTTCGCCGTGTCGGTGATAGCTACGACTTCGACGTGATCACACACGTACCCCTGACCCTCTCCGTGCTGAACGCAAAGGGCGAGCCTATGAAGTTCGGCGTAAATGATCAGGACGGCGTGCTCACTTGGGAGTTTGAGCACAGGACCTTGGCCTCGGAGGAACCCCTGCAGGTGAGCGTCGTAATGGTTGCGTCACCGAATGCTGAGATTCTCTTCAGTGAGACCCTCAGCCTGCATGCCGTCGATGATGACGAAATCGAAGACACCGTGGTCCTCGACACCTTTGAGATCCTGCATGTCGAGTTGGTCTTGAATGACCACGGCGAGTCCTTGCTGGCCCTGTCGGATGACCCGAGCGCTCTGCCTTCCTGGGAAGTGTGGGAGCTTCAGAATGAGTGGGCGAACTGGTCTTCGATCATGCGGGCCGACTACCGCTTGGGCGAAGAGGATTGGGCGCAACTCGAGGAGCGGCCTGAGGTCGCCGCCTGGATCGCAGCTCTCGAGGCTCGAGTCGCAGCCCTGCTGACGCCGGTGGTCGAGGTGAGCCTGCTCCCCTCCGATGCCAGTGAAGCGTTCATGCTGACGGATCCGAGTGGTGGTTGGTTGCTCTATTCCGCGGGGCGCGAACAGTCCGTAGAGCTGCGCGTGACTGGGGCCCAGTCGAAAGAGGTGCAGCTGTACTTCGCCGCCAAACGTGTAACCCTTGCACTCGACTTTGGGGAGGGAGCCTCCGCAACAAGCATTGGCACGGCCAGCTACCCCCTCGTGATTCCCCCGGGGGAAACATCCCTGGCCCTGAACATCACGGACGAACAGGGCAAGTTAAATGGTTCGCTGGAGATGACCTTGGACGATGCCGTCCCCGTTCTCCAGGGGTCGCTTCCCGATCGTATGCGAACCCAAGGCGAGACTCTGCACCTTGAGGTTGTGGCGCAAGATGCGGGCTCCGGAGTCCGCGCCGTGACCTGGCAGTTGACGGGGGACCATTCCGCGGTACCCCAGCCGTTGGTGCTTGAGGGGAATGATTGGGTCGGCGATCTGCCCCTGAATCTCGGCGCAAACGAGTTCAGCATCCGGGCCACGGACAATGTGGGGCTAGTGAGCGAGCCCGCGCAGTTCCTCTATCGACGCGCCTACTCGGGTCCGCTTTTGGGCATCGATCCGAACATCAGTTACCTGGTGGGGGATGGGGTCACGGAGGGACTCAGTTATGAGCCAGAGGGTATTCCGTCACCCTTCGTTCGAATCTCCGAACTTGGCGGGGAGTGGCGCTATCAGGGGACAGGCATCGGCGAGGAAGAGCTCGAGTACCGCCTGTCTATTCGTTCTGAGACCGCACGATTCTCAGCCGTAGAAACAAAGGCCTCCGCTGAGGCCGGAGACATATACCGGCTCGCGGCTTCGCGACCCCTTGCATTTGAAGATCAGTGGAAAGTACAGGGGATCTTCGGCTTCCGGGATGGGCAGGAATGGCCCATGCCTATTAATGGTGAGTCGTCCTTTGGTCGTATTGCCCTGGGGTCCACTGACGGCTCGATGATCGTCCTCGAGCTCAAGTTCAATGGGCAGGGCACACAGAGAACCCTAGAACGCAGCGCCTACCTCTGGGATGCGGACACCATGTGGCGTGGAATTCAACCACTCGTGGACCTTGGAATACCCGCCGTGAACATCCCGGCGGACGAACCCAAGAGCCTCGCCGACGCCGGCGTCGAGTTCTCCATTTCCTTGGGTGCAGACTCGGTCACCGTAGCCTGGGGCGTCCGCGACAGTGATGCGGAACGCACCAGCATGATCCTCAAGCGCTCCGACCTGACCGGGTGGGAAGAAGGTGGCGACGGCCATCTCCTGCTCCAGGGTCAGTCCGGCTACCTGGTTTTCGAGCAGTTCGACCTGATGAGCAACTAGCGCAGCGCTGGTTTCAGGGCTAGCTCTGTGACTCGCCTTGGGGTGGCTCGGACATCCCCGGGCATGTCCGGGCAATTTGGCAAGGCCAGGAAAGCCCAGCTCCGTTGCCAAGGATCGACCCGCCGCGGGCAGAGGGATGTAGAACCGAGACATCCCCGATGGTCGACAACAGCACTTCTGGATCCCATGGATCCGACGGTGCCCGTGCGGTTCACACCCTCGCCGGTCCTATCTAAGGCCAGGCGTGTGGGCGCGTAGTGCCCGAGTCGGTCAGCGATCCCCGCGTAACCTGCGGCCTCTAGGCCCAGGCAATCGAATCGTTTGGGAATTCCAACGCCAGTCTCCACATCGGGTTAGGCCTGCCATCGCTTGACTCGTGGGGGCTACCCGTCCAGCTCAGGCCTTTTTCCGAATCGCCTTGGCCTTCTTCGAGCGCTTCGGCTTCGGAGCAGGCAGTGCATCAGCAGTTGCCTGTATTAGCTTCCTAAACTGCGTGCGATCCCACATGAAGCTCTCGTCCAGGATCAGGAAGTCCCGCGCGCCAGGGTAGGGTGGACAGGCTTCTAGCCGATCTGCTACCTCGTCCGCTGCCGTGGTTGGTTTGAGGAAGAAGCGATCGTCGCAGACCAGGGCGATCACCTTCTCATCACAGTAGATCGTGTGCCCCCCAAACATTGCCCTGGCTCGAACATCCAGGGGGTAGAGGCCTTCAACAATTGCCGCGATGAATTCCTTGGCGGTGCCCATGGAATCCAAGCTTAGAGCACTAGGGCGATTAAAGCATTGCGCCGATTCTTCCCACGACCCGGGCCGGCCTAGCTCAGGGCTTCAGGTTCGGGGCTGGGTTCTGACGGAAGGCTTCGCTTTGTCCCCTGGGGATACTCAGGCCTTGCCAGGTATCGCCCGCGATACGGCGGCTCATCTGCACGATCTGTCCCACGTGGTAGCTCGTGTGAGCCAGGCTGCGCAGGCTGGCTTCGGCGACCGAATGGGTCTCACCGCGGATCGTGATTGTGCGATCCCAATCTGTGGGGTCGAGCATCTCGAGCGTCTTCATCAATTCGCCCCAGCCCGCGTTCCAGAGGGCTTCGATCGAGGCGCGATCATCCCCCGCGGCCAACTCAAATTCGGTGTCCCGGTGGCGGTCGGGCTTCTCACCGTCGGTGGTCAGGAACTCGCGCCAGCGCGAGCGAAGGTTGCCGCCCACGTGCTTGACTGTGATAGCCAGGGGAGCGATCTCGCCGGGGAGCACACGGGTGAAGTCTCCGTCAGGAACCTGCGCCAGGGCGCGCTCCGCCAGCGTCCGCTGCCCACGGAAGGTGTGCAGCAGAGTGGCCGTCAGATGCGCCGGCGCATCCTCCTTTGAGTCAGAACTCGTCGTCAAAACTCACTTTACCGGTGACGCCAACCTGATAGGCGGAGACACGCCGTTCGAAGAAGTTGGAGAGCTCCTGCACGTCCTGCAGATCCATGAAGGCCAGGGGATTCTTGACGTGGTAGCGCGGCGGGTAGCCCAGGTTTTGCAGCCGCTGGTCGGCCACGAACTCCAGATACTGGCGCATATCATTGATCGACAGGCCTGAAACGCCCTGCTCCAGAAGGTCTTCGGCGAACTGCGTTTCGCAGGCGACCGCCTCCTCCAACATGGTGACAACATCAGCCTGAAGGCTCTCGTCGAAGAGTTCCGGCTCTTCGCGGCGCACGGTCTCGATCACCTCGAGGGCGAAGGACATGTGCATGGACTCGTCGCGGAAGACCCAGTTGGTTCCCGATGCCAAGCCGTTGAGTAGACCCTTCGAGCGCAGGAAGTAGACGTAGGCGAAGGCGGCGAAGAAGAACAGGCCTTCGATGCAGGAGGCAAAGCAGATCATGTTCAAGAGGAACGCGCGGCGATGCTCCCGGGTCTCGAGCTTCTCCAGGTCGTGGATCGTGTCGATCCACTTGAAGCAGAACTCGGCCTTTTTCTTGATACTGGGGATGGTGTGAATCGCGGCGAAGGCCTCTTCGCGTTCCCTGACATCCGGGATGTAGCTGTCCAGTAGCGTCAGATAGAACTGCACGTGCAGCGCTTCTTCGTAGAGCTGACGGGACAAGTACATGCGCGCCTCGGGCGCGTTGATGTGCTTGTAGAGATTCAGTACCAGGTTGTTCGAGACGATCGAATCTCCGGTGGCGAAGAAGGCCACCAGACGGTGGATCAGGTGACGTTCCGCCGGTAGCAGCCGCGACTGCAGGTCCGTGAGGTCCTGGCTGAAGTCCACCTCCTCCACGGTCCAGGTGTTCTTGATCGCGTCCCGGTACATGTCATAGAAGACCGGATAGCGCATGGGGCGCAGGGTCAAGTCCATGCCGGGATCGAGCAGGGACGCTTCGTTTTGTTCCGAGGGAGCGCGTGTGTAGAGCGAGCCGCCCTTGGCTGTTGAAGCTAGCCCGAAGTCTGCTTCAGATTGAGCCTCGAGAGGTTCCGTCGCACGGGGGATGCGCGGGGCCGGCGTCAGGGTGCCGGGGTCTAGGTTGGCGTCTTCGATCATCGAGCTGTTACTTCTGCGACAGGTGTGGGGGGGCGGCGAATCCAAACTGGCGAACTGGCTAGTTGCAGGACTCGCAGCTCTCGGGATTCTCCAGAGAGCAGGCTACCGCATCCGCATCAGCGGTGACGGCGGAGCTAGCGGTGGTCTGGCGAATGCGTGTCGCCGGGCGCGAACGCAGGTAGTAAGTCGTCTTCAGACCCTTCTCCCAGGCGTAGAGATACATCGAGCTAAGCTTGCCGATGGTCGGCGAGGCCATGAAGAGGTTGAGCGATTGGCTCTGGTCGATGTAGGGGCCGCGGGCTGCCGCCATGTCGATCACAGCACGCATGGGGACTTCCCAGGCGGTGCGGTAGAGCTGGCGTAATTCAATCGGGATCTCTTCGATCGATTGCACCGAGCCTTCCTCGCGCTTGATCTTTTCGCGCACGCTCTCGGTCCACAAACCACGGGTCTGGAGGTCCTTCACCAGGTAGCGGTTGATGATCAGGAAGTCGCCCGAAAGCGTCTCACGTTTGAACAGGTTGGAGACCTGGGGCTCGATGCACTCGTAGCAACCGGCGATGGAGCTGATGGTTGCCGTGGGCGCGATGGCCACGATCAGTGAGTTGCGTAGGCCGTGCTCCTGAATCTCCGCGCGCAGGGCGTCCCAGCGCTCCGGCATGCGCGGCGTGGTGTCCCACAGATCGAACTGCAGCTTGCCCTGGGCGGTGCGCGTTTGGGAGAAGTTGGCGTGCGGGCCGTTCAGCTTGGCGAGCTCGCAGGAGGTCACCATGGCGTGGTAGTAGATCTCCTCTTGGATGCGACCGGAGAGCTCCGTCGCCTCGGGCGAATCAAAGGCTAGGCCCAACTGGAAAAGCGCATCCTGCAACCCCATTTCCCCGAGTCCCACGGGGCGCCAGGCGTTGTTAGAGGTCTCCGCCTCGGAGGTCGGGTAGTAGTTAATATCGATGACCTTGTCGAGGAAGGTCACCGCCGTGCGCACGATTTCGCCCAGGCGGTCGAAGTCAAAGGCGCCGTTCTTAACGAGACGCCCAAGGTTGACCGAGCCAAGGTTGCAGACCGCCGTTTCCTTCTGGTTCGTGACCTCGAGGATTTCGGTGCAGAGGTTTGAAAGGTGCACCGTGCGCCCATCGGTGCCGGTTTGGTTGCACTTCAGGTTGCTGGAGTCCTTGAAGGTCATCCAGCCGTTTCCGGTCTGTGCCAGGGTGCGCATCATCTTGGCATAGAGATCGCGGGCCGGAATCTGGCGGTTCGCCAGACCATCGGCCTCTGCCTTTTCGTAGGCCTCTTTGAAGTCATCGCCAAAGAGGTCCACGAGGTGCGGAACGATCTTGGGGTCGAAGAGCGACCAGCTGGCGCTGTCCTTGACCCGCTGCATGAACAGATCGGGAATCCAGTTGGCCAGGTTGATGTTGTGGGTGCGGCGCGCTTCATCACCGGTGTTGTCGCGCAGCTCGAGAAAGTCCTCGATGTCGGCGTGCCAGCTCTCCAGGTAGACGCAGGCCGCGCCCTTGCGACGACCGCCCTGGTTGACCGCGGCAACCGAGCTATCCAGCGTCTTGAGCCAGGGCACGATGCCGTTGGAGTGCCCGTTTGTGCCGCGGATCAGGGAGCCCTTGGCACGCACGCGCGACCAGGCCAGGCCAATACCGCCGGCGAACTTGGAGAGCTTCGCCACGTCGGCGTAGCGGTTGTAGATCGCGATCAGATCGTCCTCGGGCGAGTCCAACAGGTAGCAGGAGCTCAGCTGGGAGCGCGTGCTTCCGGAGTTGAAGAGCGTCGGCGAGGAGGGCAGGTATTCGAGGGAGCTGATCAAGCGATAGAAGTTGATCGCCTCGCGCGCGTCCTCGCAGAGACCACAGGCCACGCGCAGGAAGAAGTGCTGGGGCGTCTCAAGCGCTTCCCGCGAAACCGGGTCCACCAGGAGATAGCGGTCGTAAACCGTGCGCAGTCCGAGGTACTCGAAGCGATCGCTGCGCTCGTTCTCGATGGCGTCGTTGAGCTTGCGGGCGTTCTTGGTGACAAAGTCCGCCGTAGCCTCCGCAATCAGGCCGCGCTCGAAGCTGCGTTGTACCGATTGGGAGAAGGATTGAATGTCCTGGTTCTGAACCTCCTTCTCGATGAAGGCGCAGAGCAAGCGTGAGGCCAACTTTGAGTACTGGGGCTCCTCGGCGATCAGCGACGCAGCCGTTTGGATCGAGAGCTGGTCGAGTTCTTGGGTCGTGGCGCCGTCGTAGAGACCGCTGATGGTGCGCGTCGCAATGCGCATGGAGTCGACCAATTCGAGATCGACACAGGAGCGCTCCACTGCCTTAACGATCTTGTTGACGTCGACGGGTTCGAGCCCACCACTGCGTTTTCGCACCTGCATGCGACTGCTGGAGCCAGGGCGCGCGCCTCCGCTCGAACCTGTGCCTCGGGAGGCAGCGGTTGCACTGGCCGGTGCGGGAGCATTCCCGGAAGGTGCGGAAATCGGAGCGGCATTGGCCAAGGAATCCGACACGGTGGCAGGGGCCTCATTCATGGGGAGGATGCTTCTCGAGAAAGAAGCTGTGCGGTGTTGGGGGTGGGGTGATTGAGAGGCGGCCGCTGAACGGGCTCGGCGGCGGCTCCTGATGCGCTCCGTGGAGCACTCCGTGGAGCACTCCGTGGAGCACTGGCCCAGGCGCCATTCAGCCGACCCGAGGGGTGTGTCCCAAGGGTCGGCTGATTGTGTCCCGGATCCCTCCCTGGTGGATCCCCTGGGGTGCCCGGAGCGATGCTCCAGGGAAGGAGTTCACAGGGGGGTGCCTGGGGGTGCCAGGGGTGATTTCGAGTAGAAATCGGTGGGAGGAGCCCGTTGGAATATCGGGCAGATTGTCCGGATTGGGAAGGAAACGTCGCGTTCTGGCGGTCATCGATTGCCACCTTCTCGCGCTCGAGGGGTGAGGATACTACCGCTGCCCCTGGTGGCTCAAGGCGGCCGGACCACAAAATGTAGTGGTTTCCCGAAACCGCTCCCCGGGGGTCTCAGGTGCAGCTCAAGGGGAGGACAACGGACCCTCTAGGTCCGGAGCAGGCCAGGGGGGCAGCCTGTTTGTCCTATGGCGGAGGTGAAGGTCCGCTTATGGCGGTCGTCGGTCAGCCCCTGCGCCTGAACAGCCCGAGGAGTCCAAAAGACAGCTGCCGCGGAAGGCCGCGGGGCATCTCCCCGTCCCCGGGATAACCCAGGCGCTCCGGCGCCCGGTCACGGGGCCAGAAGACCGTCCCAAAGAGGAAGTCCCAGAGCGACAGGACGATGCCGAAGTTCTTGGCCACTCCGCCCTCGTCCGAGGCGTCGTGGTGCCACATGTGCATGGGCCCCGAGTTGAAGATCCACCCCAGTGGACCGAGGTTCAGGGTCAGGTTGCTGTGGTTGAAATGCCCCCAGGCGGTGGCGAACACAGCAACCGCCATGGGCGCATCTCCATCGGGTCCGAGCAGAAGAATCAGCGGCACATAGAGCAAGCTGCGATAGACGATCACCTCTACCCAATGGAAGCGAAAGTTCCCGGCCCAGTCCATCTCGTGGATGGAGTGGTGCAGCTTGTGAAACTCCCACAAACGCGGCACGCGATGCAGTAGTCGGTGGACGTTCCACTGCAGGAAGTCGCTCACCATTAGGAAGACGAGGAACTGAATCAGGAAGTGGCGCCCCGCCAGCAACCCCGACTCCGGCAACACATGCAGACCCATCAGGGAATCCCGCGCCCAGAGGGCGAACCACCCGATCATTCCGCCGAACCAAACGGCGTAGAAATGACCATTGAAGATCAGGTAGAAGAGGTCGTTGACGAGCTGTGGGCGCAGGGTACGTTGCACACGTCGCGCGGGTCGAATGCGCTCTAACAGGGCGAAGCTGGCGGAGATCGCGAGCAACCAATAGAAGTAGTCCATGGGGCGAAGGAGCAGCGGTTCGACTCGCGCCGTTAACCGCCCCGCGTGTGCATTTCCAAGTGCGGGTCGGCGCGCAGCTCGGGCGCGCTCGCGAGGGGAGCGCGCAGTTCTTGCCCCAGTCGATCCTGGGCGCCACGGTCAGCGCGCGCACGCCAGGTGCCGGCAATCAACTCGGCTAGCTCGATTGAGTCCATTCCGGACCGTAGGGGGCCGCGTAGGTCCGTTCCCGCGCGCGCATAGAGGCAGCGGAACCAACGCCCGTCGGCGGTCAGTCGACTGCGGTCGCATGTGCCGCAGAAGGGAGTGGTCGTGGAGGCGATAACCCCGACGACGCTGCCGTTTCCAAGCTGATAGCGTTGGGCCGGTGCCGCCAGCGCGCTCTCGTCGTTGGAGTTAGTCCCCACGGGGGCCACCCCCCCAAAAGCCTTCCCCAATTGATCCAAGATTTCCGCGCGCGAGATGACCTTGGAACAGTCCCAGCCCGTGGCGCCGCCGACGTCCATGTATTCGATGAATCGTACTTCGAGGTCGTAGCGCTGACCGAAATGCACGAGGTCTTCGAGCTCGTCGTCGTTCACCCCGCGCATGGCCACGACATTGAGTTTGGTTCCGCGGAAGCCCGCCTCAGCTGCGGCTTCGATGCCGGCGATGCAGCGCGAGAAATCATCACGCCGCGTCAGCTCCCGGAAGCGCTTGGGATCGAGGGTGTCCAAGCTCAGGGTCAAGCGACCCAACCCGGCGGCCTTGAGTCCGGGCGCCTGATCACTCAGCAGAATCCCGTTGGTCGTCATGGCCAGATCCTCGACTTGATCCTTGGCCGCGAGCATGCCCACGAGCTGGTCCAATCCGCGCCGTAGCAGTGGTTCCCCACCGGTCAAGCGAACCTTGCGCACGCCCAGCCCACAGAAGACATCCACCAGGCGCGCGGTCTCCTCGAAGCTGAGGACGTCGCTCTTTGGCAGCCAGGTGTAGTTCTCCTCCGGCATGCAATAGGCACAGCGCAGGTTGCAGCGGTCTGTCACCGAGAGGCGTAGATTCGCGAGGGGGCGACCAAGGGTATCCCGGGGGATATCCACTTTGCCCGGTGCTCGATCGGAGGGCTCCATGGGGCCATTGTGCCACGGGCGGCTGACACAGGAAGTGCGCTTGTCTCGACTCTCGTCCTAATCCTGACTCTGATCGAACCTAATCCAGAGATCGGAGCGGAGGAATTCCATGTGGCGCCGGGGCGGGTTCGCTAATCTTCTGACGCACTGTCCAGCCCGGCAGCATTTCCCATAATCGAGGCGATCCCGCGCCTTTGACCTGCGCGCCCGAAGACCACGCCCTCCGCGGAACTTTATGTCACAAGCACAGCCGAAACCCGACGCTCCCTTGGTTTGGATTGATATGGAGATGTCAGGTCTGGATCCGGACCGAGAACGCATCCTGGAATTCGCCGTGTTGCTTACGGACGACGAGCTGGCGATCACTGCTGAGGGCCCCGAGCTGGTCATTCATCAGTCGGATGCGGTCCTGGGCGCCATGGATGAGTGGAACACGTCGCACCATGGGGGCTCCGGACTGACGGAGCGCGTGCGCCTATCGACGCTCAACGAGGGAGAAGCGGAGGAACAGATCCTGGCCTTCCTGCGGCAGCATTGCGAAGCGGGCACCGGACGCTTGGCGGGTAACTCCGTCTGGCAGGACCGGCGCTTCCTCGAACGCTACATGCCGAAGTTGGTGGAGTTCCTGCACTATCGCCTGGTCGACGTTTCGACCCTCAAGGAGCTTGCCGCACGCTGGTCGCCGGATGTGGTCGCGGGCGCCCCGCGCAAGGGCGCTGCCCATCGGGCTATGGCGGACATCCGCGAGTCAATCGAAGAGCTGCGCTACTACCGCGAGGCATTCATCCGCTGAGGCGCGTTCCGTCACGATTCCAGGCCACTGCATCAGTTGCGGCAAACATGCAGTGCCGATCAGGTGAGCAGGGACTCGAGGGATTCCCAGCGCTCGTAGGTTGAGGCGAGGTCACTCTCGAGCGAATCGAGCTTGGTCTTGGTCGTCGCGATCTGGTCGCCGGCCTGTTTGAAGAAGGTTGGATCGGCCATGGAATTGACCAGGTCGTCGCGTGCGTTCTCGAGCTCTTCGATCTTTGCCGGCAGGGTCTCGAGCTCCATTTTCTCGGCGTAGGTCAGCTTGCGCTCCTTGGGTTTAGCTGCCGGCTTGGACTTCTGTGTCGCTGCGCGTGCCGCCTTCTCGCTGCGTGCCCGGCCGGCCTTCTCGACCTGGGCTGCTTCCGCATCCTTGATACGTTGCCAATCCTCGTAGCCGCCGACGATCTCGCGCACCCCACCTTCGCCGTCGAAGACCAGCAGCGAGCCCACGACATTGTCCAAGAAGGCGCGGTCGTGGCTGACGACGATCAGACTGCCCTCGTAGTTGATCAGAACCTCCTCGAGCAGCTCGAGGGTCTCCACATCCAGATCGTTGGTCGGTTCGTCAAGCACCAGCAGGTTGCTCGGCTTCGTCAGCAGCTTTGCGAGTTGCAGGCGATTGCGCTCGCCGCCGGAAAGGCGCGAAACCAAACCGCGGGCCTGCTCCGGCGAGAAGAGGAAGTCCTGCAAGTAGCCCAGGATGTGGCGCGTGCGCCCACCGACGGTGACGCTGTCGCCCTCGTCGCAGACGTTCTCCCAAACCGTGCGCTCAGGGTCCAGGGTCGCATGCAGCTGGTCAAAGCGCGCCACCTCGATATTTGTACCCTGTTTCAGTGTCCCGGCGGTCGGAGACAATTCCCCCAGAAGTATGCGTAGCAAGGTCGTCTTGCCACTTCCGTTGGGCCCAACCAAGCCGACGCGATCACCGCGCATCAACTCGAAATCGATGTCCTTGAGGACCGACACGCCGTCGAAGGATTGCCCGATGCCCTTGGCCGTAAGTACTTTCTGCCCACTGCGCCCTGCTTCCTGGAGCGTGGCCGACACGCGTCCGACCTCTTCGCGACGTCCGGCGCGTTCTGAGCGCAAGTCCTGCAGGGCACGCACGCGACCCATGTTGCGCGTGCGCCGTGCTTTAACTCCACGGCGGATCCAGGCCTCTTCCTGGGCGAGCTTCTTGTCGAACTGTTTGTTGGCCTCAGCCTGGGCCTCAAGCAAACCCTCCTTGCGCTCGAGGTACGTCGTCAGGTTGCAGTCGTAGCTCTTCAGGTGCCCACGGTCGAGGTCCACGATGCGCGTCGCCATGCGCTCCAGGAAACGGCGGTCGTGGGTCACGAAAACCAAGGCGCCGGCGCGACGCGGGAGGGTGTCCTCAAGCATCTCAATGGCAGCGATCTCCAGGTGGTTTGTGGGCTCGTCCAGGAGCAGCACGTCGGGCTCGCGAATCAAAGCGCGGGCCAGGAGCACGCGTCGCTTTTTGCCCGCCGAGAGGGTCACGAAGCGGGCGGAGGGATCCATACCCAACTCACCGAGGGCTGCCTCGAGGCGCGCCTCCACTTCCCAGTCACCGTCGAGGTCGAGGTCATCCAGCGCTTCGATCAGGCCATCCATGACGGTTCCCTCGAGGTCCGTCGGTACGTCCTGCACGAGGGAGGCCACGACGACACCGTTGCGCCGCACAACTTCACCCTCGTCGGGGGGCAGCACGCCGGCCAGGACCTTGAGAAGCGTCGATTTGCCGGCCCCGTTGCGGCCGACCAAGCCGATGCGCTCGCCCTTTTCCACAAAGAGATCCACGTTGTCTAGCAGCGGTCCGCCCCCGAAGGTCAGCGTCACGCCGCGCAATCCAAGCTCGGCCATTATCGTTCGTTTCCCGGTGATCTCTTCTTCGGTGCCCTAGCTTTTTCTGGCCGCGCGCTTCGCACGCCATTCCGCCAGTTCCTCGTCGCGCCCATTCTCCTCGAGAAGGCGCAGGAGGGTATCCCAAAAGAAGGGCTCGTCGGGGTCTCGGGTCAGGGCTTTTTCGAGCTGTTCGATGGCTTCGTCGATGCGACCGACCTGGCCATAGGCCAGGCCGAGGTTGCAAGCGGAGCCGGCCCAGCCTGGCCCGATCTTCAGCAGGCGCTCGAAGACGGGGATCGCCTGATCGGGCTTTGAGAGGCGCAGGAGAACCGACCCGAAACGGTCGAGGACAAAGGGGTTGTTCGGTTGGTCATTCCACATGCCCAGGAAGATCTGCTCAGCCTCCTCTAGCCGACCCTCATTCATCAACTCCTGGGCCTGGAGCGCGGACGAATAGACCTCCACATAGTCCTGGGGAGCGGGCAGGGTCGAAGCCTCAAGGGGCTTAGGGAGGCCCTCCGTCGAGCCACCCATGCCGGTGTAACCCAGGCCACGAATCTGTTCGAGCATCTCCGCGCTGGTGCCTTCGCCGGCGGCCTCACCCGTGGCTTGCTCAAGCGCAGGCTGTTGGCCGAGTTCCGCCAGGGCACGTTGGTAGTGCTGCAGCCGCTCGCGATCTATGGCTCCGGCGGGTATCAGGTTCGTCTGCTCGCGGGGGTCGGAGCTGATCTCAAAGAACTGCGGAC
>JBLHLB010000065.1:0-15094 GCA_047618505.1 Planctomycetota bacterium | reverse complement strand
GCAGCGAATGCGGCCGGGCAGACGAATCGGATCGTGGCCATTGCGGACCGCGGTCTCGCGCGTAGGGGCGGCAAGAAGAGGAGCGCTAAAGCTGAGCGCGGGAACCTCGACACCGGCGATGACGGGGGTCCGCTCTTTGATCCGAAGACAACCGTCCTCAGCGGGGATCCGGCGGAACTTCTGGCCAACGTCGAAGTGGACCTCGTCAGCATCTGCACCCACACGCCCTCCCACGTCGACCTGGCCATCGCTGCACTCAAGGCGGGCAAGCATGTGCTCGTCGAAAAGCCTGTGGCGCTATCGTCGAAGGAGGTTCGGCGACTCGCACGCGCCGCGGAACGCTCGGACAAGCTTTGCATGCCCGCCATGTGCATTCGCTTTTGGCCCGCCTGGCGTTGGCTTTGGACGGCGATCCAGAGCGGTAAGTACGGCGCTGTCCGAAGCGCGACTTTCCGCCGTCTGGCGCCGGAGCCGAGCTGGGCCAAGGGTTTCTATAGCGACACCGATGCCAGCGGCGGCGCGCTCTTTGACCTGCATGTCCATGATGCGGACTTTGTGCGCTTCTGCTTCGGCGAGCCCACGAGCGTTTCTTCCTGTGGCACGCCGAATCACCTGACAACGCAGTACCGTTTCGAGAAGGGCCCCGCCCACGTCGTGGCCGAAGGTGGCTGGGACCACGCCGCGGGATTCGAATTCGAGATGAACTTCACCGTCGTCTTCGAGAAGGCCACGGCGGACTTCAGGCTCAATCGCGAGCAGAACCTTGTGCTTTGGAAGGGCAAGCGGGCGAGCTATCCGAAGATCAGCGCCGGCAACGGCTACGAGGGGCAGGTCAGCCACTTGCTTGCCGCCATTCGCTCCGGCGCAAAAGAGCTCGATGCGAACATGGATGACGCCTATCGGTTGACACGTGTGCTCGAGGCTGAGAAAAAGAGCCTCAGCAGCGGTCGCCCGGTTCGTCTGGCGAAATGAAGCCGGGCTGAGGTCGACTCACTCCGAGGTCATTCCCCCAGGGAAAACCGGACTTTCGGCAGTCCCACAACGCCCCAGCGATCGCCCCATGTCACCTAACCCAACGCCACCTTCTCCCGCTCCCAAGGGCACTTCCGGTCGCGAAGGCTGGCTCGAACTCCGTGTCGATGTCCCCCATGGCTTCGAGGAGTTGGTAGCGGAGGCCCTGCGCCAGGACGAGTCCGCAACGGTCCTAACGGAGGGTCCCGCGGAACCGCCCGCAGCCCCGGGGTGCTCCGCCGTGCGCACGTTCCTCTCCCCCCGCGAGGATCACGACGCCGCCCAGGCGAAGGTCGAGGATCAAATCGGGAAGCTCGCTCAGGCCTCCGGACTGGAGGAACTGGAAGGCCTGCTCCTCGTAACGCGTGAGATCCCCGCCAGCGACTGGGCCAACGCCTGGCGCGACACCTGGCGACCCTTCCGCGTCGGGCACATCTGCGTCGTTCCCTCCTGGCGCACGAAGCCCCTTCGGGACGACGACATCGCCCTGCAATTAGAACCCGGCGGGGTCTTCGGGACGGGCCGGCACCCCACGACACGCACTTGCCTGCGCGAGCTGCAACAGCTTCCGACCGCGGGTAAGCGACTGGTCGACGTGGGCACTGGCACGGGCATCTTGGCTGTGGCGGCGGCATTGCTGGGGGCGGCAGAGGTCTTCGGTTTCGACATCGACGCCGACAGCGAGGGTTACGCTGGGGAGCTGGCCCGGGACAATGGGATCGGCGACGAGCAGCTGCGCTTCGCAACCGGTGGATTCGAGCTCCTAGGGAGCCTCGAGGGCCCCGTCGACGGAATCATGGCGAACATCTACCACGACATCCTGCAGGACCACGGGCAGCAGCTCGGGGAATGCCTGCGGCCCGGTGGCTGGTTCCTCTTTTCCGGCATCCATCGTCGTCACCGTGCGGCCACCCGCGCGGCCGTGGAGGCGGGCGGTCTACGGGTGAATCGCGACCTGCGGGCCGGAAACTGGTGCAGCCTCGTGGGAGTGCGTACCTAGGCCTCGCGGGAGTGCGTGCATAAAGACGGGAGCTGCTCTAACCTGCCGGGATGCAGTCCGCCATCCGCCGTCATAGTCAGATTCCGAGTCTCGTTCTCCCCCTCCTTGTCTTCAGTGCCCTCGGTGCCTGTGGGGATAAGCCGGGGGAAGTGCCCACCGACGAAGGTTCGGGCTCACACCTCGTCTTCGCAGATGTGGCGGCGGACTCCGCTCTGGACTTCACGCCCACCTGTGGTGACCCACGCCGCTGGACGATAGCCGAGAGCAACGGAACCGGCGCGGCCTGGCTTGACCATGACGGTGACGGCGATCTGGACCTCTTCGTGGGCAACGGGCCCCAGGTCGAGTACGTCGATGACATGGCCAGCTTGGCCCTCTCCTATCCAGAGGGGACGCGCCTCTTCGCCAACCTGGGTGCCCTTCAATTTGAAGACGTGACCGTAGACGCGAACGCCCGCGTCGACGCCTGGGTAAACGGCGTGGTCGTCGGCGATCCCGATGGAGACGGCGACCCGGATATCTACCTCACCGTTCTTGGGGACGACGTTTTCCTACGCAATGATGCTGGGCGCTTTGAGAACGTGCCCGCGTCTGAGTCGGGCCTGGAAAATGGCTATTGGGGAACTGGCGCCAGTTTCGGCGACCCGGACCGCGACGGCGACCTGGACTTGTACGTGGCCAACTATTGCCTCTTCGACCCCGCCGCGCCCCCCGCCGGTGGCAAGCGCATGGACATCGACGGGGTCCAGGTCGGCTGGGGACCGGAAGGGGAAAACGAGTTCGGCTACAACGCCGGCGCGCCCAATGCCTACTTCAGAAACGACGGCACAGGTCACTTCACCGAAGCCAGTGAAGCCGCCGGACTAAACCTGGACCGCGATTGGTGCTCCTACGCCGCCCTGTTCCGTGACATGGACGACGATGGGTGGCCGGAGATCCTGGTCTCGAACGATGTGCAACCGACCAATCTGTTTCACAACCAGGGGGGTGGAAGCTTCCTGGAGCGCGGCCTGGAAATGGGCTTCGCTACCGATGCCGACGGCAAGCCCACGGCGGCCATGGGGCTCTTCGTGGCGGATGTGGATCGCGACGGAGACCTCGATTCCCTGCGCACCAACTTCGACTTCGAGGCCAACGGACTGTTCGTCAACGACGGTGCAGGCGTCTTTCGCGAGCTCAGCGCGCGCACGGGCCTGGCCCTGGCGAGCTTCGAACGCCTGGGCTGGGGCGGCGGCTTCTTCGACGCAGACCTCGATGGGGACTTGGATCTCGTCGTCGCGAATGGACACGTCATGCCGCAATCAGAGGAGATCGGGATGAACCCCTACCTGCAGCAGTCGCAGCTCTTCGAGGGCATACAAGGCGATGCTGAGCTCCCCCAATGGCGCGAAGTGGTCGCGACCGAGGGCTCGGGCTTCCTGCCCCTGCGCAACTCGCGCGGGGTGGCCATAGGCGATCCGGACGATGATGGCGACCTGGATCTGGTCATCGTGGATATTGACGCGCCCTTGCGCTTCCTCGAGAACCGGAGCGAAAGGCACGGCGATTGGATCGGACTGAAGCTTCAAGGGGCGGCCGGCAACCGCGACGCGATCGGAGCGCGGGTAACCCTGACCGTGGGAACGGGCGCGACGGCCGGCAGTTGGACCAGGGAACTTCACCGGGTAGACGGGCTCTTTAGCTCCCACGACCCGCGCCTGCACTTTGGAATTGGGGATGCGGGCGGCGCCGCAATCACAGCGGAAGTGCGCTGGCCCGACGGCACGACCAGCACCCATGGGAACCTGGAGGCGGGGCGCTACCAGAGCATCATCGCGCCCCAGAAGTGACGGAGCAGTGACAGGGCAGTGACAGGGCGCCGACAGAGTGCTGACAAAGCGTTGAGCCGGAGCGGCCCCAGGAGCTTGTCCCAAGAGAGGCGCGTGTTTGCACTCGACGATCGACGTCCGATGCGGGATCCTAGGGGCATGCGTACCGCCCTCGTATTCCCCCCCCAAGGTCACTTCACCCAGCCGTATCTGAGCCTGCCGTCCCTGGCGGCTTACTTGAAACAGAACGGCTACGACGACGTCCATCAGTTGGACGTCAACATCGACGCCTACGACCATTTCCTTTCCAAGGAACGGCTCGAGCTTTCCCTCGAGCGCATCGCCGAGCGCGGGGAATTGGAACGCCTGGAGAGCCAAGAGCAGCTGTCCTTCTCGGACATGACGCGCTACCAGTTGCTCTCGGAGGTCGGGACGATTGGGCACGCGATTGCCGGCAGCATCGAGGAAGCGAAGGCGGTCGTTCGCAGTCCCCAGGACTTCTATGACTACAAGCGCTACATCTGGGCCGGTCGCACCATAGAGCAGGGGCTACGCATCTTCAGCGAGGAGTACGCGCCCACACGTCTGACGGCCCACGGCTTTGTCATGCGCCACCGCATCGAGCGCTCAGCCGAGATCGTCACGGCCATCAGTGACGAAGCGGAAAACCCCTACATCGAGTACTTCCGCGAGGTCACGCTGCCGGCGCTTAAGGAGCTTGATCCGGACTTGATCGGCATCTCCCTCACGTTCCCCAGCCAAGCGATTCCGGCCTTCACCTTGGCCCGCCTGGTCAAGGAGTGGAAGCCGGAGGTTCACATCACGGTGGGCGGCGGGTTGATGGCCTACGTGGCAGAGAAGCTCTCTCACCGCGCGGAGATTTGGGACCTGATCGACAGCATGGTGCTGCTGGAGGGCGAGCGCCCCTTGCTGCAGCTCTGCGAACACGTTGAGGGCAAGCGTGAGCTCTCCGAGATCACCAACCTGATCTACCGTGGCCCGGACGGCAAACCGATCAAGACCTCTCAAATAGACCCCCTCAACATCATGGGGTTGCCTACCCCGGACTTCTCGGACCTGCCCCTCAAGAAGTACTTTACGCCGGAGCTGGTCATGCCCTTGGCGGCCACCCGCGGGTGCTATTGGGGAAAGTGCGTGTTCTGCACCCTCTACACCGTCATCGGCCCCGGCTACCGGGGACGCACGGTGGAGCAGACGGTCGAGGACATGCGCGAGCTGCAAAACCTCTATGGAGTGAAGTCCTTCTACCTGGCCATCGAAGACTTGCCGCCGAACATGGCCAAGCGCTTCCCCGAGGCGATCATCGAGGCGGGTTTGGACATCAGTTGGTGGGCCGACGCGCGCTTCGAACACGAGGTCTTCGACGAGGAGACCTGTAAACTCCTGGCGCAGTCTGGTTGCAAGCGCCTGGCCTTTGGGTACGAGAGTTCCTCCAACCGCGTGCTCGAATTGATGTGTAAGGGCATCGACCCCGACGAGAGCTTGAAAATGATCCGGCGCGTGCACGACGCCGGCATCTCCGTCACGCTCTACGCCATGGTCGGCTTCCCCACGGAGACGCGCGAGGAAGCTCTTGCGACGCTCAACACCGTGCTGGCTAACCGCGACTGGATCCAGGAAGTCAGCGTGCGCGTCTTCTATCTGGATGAAAGCTCCGAGGTCTACAAACGACGCGAGGAATTCGACATCGTCGAGGTGTACCCCGACCCCGAGGCGGACCTGCAGGTCTACTACGACTTCAAGGCTAGCTCGGGGATGTCGCGCCCCGAGGCGCGCCAGCTCTACTTGCAATTCACCGAAGCCCTGCGTTCGCACTTCCCGGTGTTCCAGAACACCAACATGCTCTACCACGAGCTGAAGTCGCACTACTTCCTTTACTTGGCGCGCTTCGGCAGCTTTGAGCGCATGGTGGAGGAGGTGCTCGAGCCGGCCCTACAGAAAGATGGAGGCAGCCAGTCGGAGACGCTGCGCAGCGTGGACGGACTCGTCACGCGTGAGCTGGCCTTCGACCGCGAGATCATCGACCAAACGGTGAACTCAATCGACTCGGCGACAATCCGTCCCCGTTACCAGTCGGACCTCTTCGAACCCCAGGACCTGCTCAAGCTTGACGCGGAGGTGCCGCCCCTGGAACGCGCCCCCTCTGTGTTGGTCTACGACCCGCGCAGCGGCGAAGTGCAGACCCTTTCCCAGGCGGCCTACGCCCTCCTGGAGCGTTGCGACGGGACGCGCGACGCCGATGCAGTGGTCGAGATCATCCCCGAGGCCCACCGCGCCGCGGCCGCCGGATTCCTGCTGGAGCTGGCGCGCTCTGGCCTTCTGGTAGAATCCCCCTACGCCGACGAGCTGCGGCGGGAAGCGGAACAGGCAAGGGCCGACGCGGCCAAGGACAGCACGAAGCAGATTCAACCAATCCAGGCCATCGCCACCAAGGCAATCCCCACCGAGGCAATCCGATGAGCGACAAGGAACAACGCACCGAAGACGAGTCCAAGGAGCCGGCCGCCGAGAAGGTCGAAGGCAAGGGTCCCAAGGATCCGAAGAAGAAACCGGGGATGGACTACGTCTTCAAGATCGCACCGGCGGACCCGAAGAACGCCTTCAACTTCGAAGACGTGGCGGACAAGTAGTCTCGCTGTGGTGACGCAGCTTAGGTAGCGCGAGTCAGGCAAGAGAGGCTGCCTGAGCGACCGAAGCCAAGGAAGTGGTAGAGCCCGATTCCGGCCACGTTGCCTTCGTTAACAAGGACCTGGACCGTGGGGCGATTCGTGAGGACCTGCTCGAGCAAGAAGCAGGTCACCCCCGCCGCGAGTCCCTGACGGCGCGCATCCGGCCGCGTCCAACCACCACCGATGGTGCTCAGCCGGGAGGTTTGCCCGAACTTCATGGCGAAGGAAGCAACCACGCCATCGGACTCGATCACCGCAACTTCGCCACGGCCGATGGCCCCGGGCCAGTCGCGCGTCAGAACAAAGCCGCACTCCTCTTTGAAGCCTAACCCATATTCATCGAGGGCCTCAAGATCCCCCATGGTCGCGGGCCGAGCCCCCTCATGTGAGGCATTCGAGTGGATCGTCTCCTTGGCGTCCAGGGGACTTTCTGAAAGACGCGCACTGCGCAGGACCTGGAATTCCTGGGAGCCGGAAAATCCGCCGTTGCTCGCCATCCAAGCCTGGGCTTCCTCCGCTAGCTTCGGCGGACACCAGACTCGTACCAGCCCCTCGGACACGTCGTCGAGCAGGGGCCAAATCTGGCGCGCTTCAAGGGCTTCCAAATAGACAGTAGGTCCAGCGCCAACCGCTACCCCAAGCACGTCTCCACCTTCCCTGGCAAGCGCGAGGCAGCCACTCGTGTTTGGCACGGCCTTCAGCGTGATTTCCGCTCCCGCGTTGTCGTCGGCATTGGTCTCTAGCCACGCCAGTGCTTCCTTGCGCGCAGCCTCGCCTTCGTCACTGATGCGGCGCTGGGTTGCTCCCCAGCGATAGATCTCGGTGCTAGACATGCCCACTAAGTATCCGGTTCCAATCCCCTGCGCCAGTAGTCCCCGGGCAGATGTCGCCGCCAGTCCCAGATCTGCCGAGTTCGGATCAATCAGGGCCAGTAATCCAGCTCGGCCAGGACTTCCTTCGTGTCCATATCCTCCACCGAGACCAGGAGCCGCTCGGAGTGGTGTGGCTGGTCCAGCAACAGGACGTAGTTGCCCCCGGCCCGCGCCAGAAATTCGATGGCATAGGGCGCCCCCACCGAAGGTTGGCCGAAGCCACGGGCCCGCCCCGCCAGGGCACAGCGACCCGGCAAGATGCGGACGACGCTACGCGCCTCTAGCTCCGTCGCCATGCCATTGATCGACCCGACGGTGATGGTTCGGCCCTGGGCGTCGTAGCTGATGCTGAGCGTCGCCACCTCGCTCGAGGGTCGCTCATCCCCGGCATAGCCCTGCTCGGGAGACGTGCAGGCTGCGAGGGGGAGCAATAGAAGTGGCAGTATTCGGAGGAGCAGGCTTTGCATGGAAGTATTCCTCGAAAGAATGGCCTGGGGAGGGCTGGATCCAGGATGGGAGCCCGCACGTCAGGTAGGTCACCGGGAGCCGTGACAACCACTACCCTAGCGATCCACGTTTCCCATTCACAACCAGGTTTACCGGCCAGGCCGAATCCGGTGTCGGGCCAGGCCTTTGGAATCAGTTCGAGCTCTGCTCCCGCCGCCACATGAGGACCACGAGCCAGGTGATGAAGACCTGAATCTCCAGGGGGAAGTTCTCCGGCAGGTCCACGACCGCCTTACGGCTGATCCAAGTCTTTGGGCTGATCGAGCCGATGATTTTCTCTCCATCGCGCAGGACGAACCTCCGCTTGAATGCCGTGGCGCTAGCCAGGGTGAAGAGCCCACCCTCGGTGAACACTTCGAAGGTTCGCGTGAAGGCGCTGGTCTTAGTCGCTGTCGCCACATTCTCTCCATCCCTTCTCAGGAAGTAGGCGCCACTCAGCAACCCTTCACGCCCGATCTGATAATTGCGCTCCTGAATGAGGATCTCCCCCTTCTCACGCATGTGCGCTTGGTCGAGCAGGGCAACAGACCTTGAATCCTGGAAGATCTCATAGCCCCAGGAAAACCAACTCTTGGGTATAGCGGTCAGCATGTCGTGTGTGGTGCCATCTGTTGCGGACTCTGTTGCTGCCTGTCGATTAGGAAAGCGCGTCCAGGCCTTTACTGTCGAGAGCGCATTCTATTTCGTTTCGGGTCAACAGTCTTCTGGCAAGACGATCTGCGGACGCCATCGCAAAGGAAACACACCCGAAGACGCTCAAGCAGTCCCATCGGAATCGAGCGGTAACACGAAGTTCCAAGGGAACGTGCGTCTTGTAACGCCGCAGACCAGAGATCCTAGGAGTCCGAAGGATGCGCCCCCAAACAAGGCGGCGAACATAAAGCACCAGTGCCAGGGACGCGCCTTACTCCGGCAGGGACCCCCACCAATGCGAGGGAAGCCAACCAAGCGCAGTAGAGCAGCGCTTCAAGACCCATGGGCACGAAGGACAAGAGGGACGACTAAGCCATGAACAGGCCCGGGTAAGCGATCCCCCCTGCTCCCACTGCACCGATGAGCGCCCTGCCCCTAGCAGCCCGTTGAAAAACAGCAACTCCTCGCTCGGCCCCCACAAATCGCCTGGCTGCGTTGTCGGAACCACCCGTGTAGGTACAGCTACGCGGAGAACCCGACGCCTTGCCAGGCAATTTGTGGAGACCAACCGAGAAGCTGCTGTTTTTCAACGGACTGCTAGCGATTCGTGTCTCTTGGATAGAAGCAATCATGCGTCCATTCCTTGCGCGGATTGTCGCAGCAAATACGCCCCGCGGTAATAAGAAAGAAACCCAAGCCCCCACACCGCTCTTTCTCATTGCCTGCACCGCCCCGGGCCCGTATCTAGGGACCTGAGAGGTCTCCTGATCGCCAGTAATAGCCTCTCAGAGCCGCCCCACTGGGGCCGCACCTAGCTCGAGACCCAACCAAACGATTCCAAATGTCAGAACCAGAAATTGCCAACAAGATGCCGGCCGTGCTTGAGCTTGAGCCCGGGACCTATCACTACTGCGCCTGCGGTCGCTCCAAGGGCCAACCCTACTGTGATGGCTCCCATGCGGGCACCGAGTTCACGCCCATGCAGTTCGTCATCGAAGAGAAGAAGCGCGTGGCCCTGTGCCAATGCAAGCGCACCGGCAACGCTCCCTTCTGCGACGGCTCACACAGCAAGCTTTAGAAGCACGGGCAGAGCGTCCAGCGATTGGACGCAGCGCCTGTGATTTAGCTGGCGGCGCGGAACCAGCTTCTCCGCCACCATTTGGCTGAACTGTTTGGCTAAGCCGATCCGGGGCGGCGCTCCGCACCAAAGGGTGCGAGGCGCCGCCCCGGTGCGGTTTAGCCACATGGGTTGACCTTGGTGCAGGGGACCTTGATGTAGGGAACCTCGGTGTAGGGAACCTGGTGCCGGCCCGCCGCCTACCTTGACTCTTCCGCCGGCCTCTTCCACCAGCCCCCCATGCTTTCCGCCACATCCGGGAAGGCATCCATCAACTCCCCTTTGACAAAGGGATAGAAGTCGTTCGTGCTCCACCAGGCTTCGCTCATCTCGGCAAAGAACTCCATCTGATTGTTCAAGGCATAGGCGCGCCGCTTCCCGCCAGTGGCGAAGAGCACTTCCTCTAGGGCGCCCGATTCCTTCACCGCCGTGAAGGCCTCAAGAACTCCCTCGTCGCCGTAGCCGAGAACCTGGTGATGCCAGGCATGGGCAAGCTCGTGCAGCACCATCGCGGGTTGTTGTCGTGACCAACTAAGGAAGTTCCGCGCATTGCCGAACTCGATCCCGAGGGCCCAGTTCTCCGGCATGTCGTGCCTCCGCAGCCAATCGGGATTCGGGTGATAGGCCGCGCCGTTGTTCTCCGAGTGATCCAGGTGCATGCGCAGTTCGACCTCGCGCAAGCGCTGGACTGTGGGAGCTGGCAATCGCGTCGCGACCTCCCACAGCCGGATCTTCATCAGGCCCAAGACTTGGACGCGCAGCGCTTCCTCTTCAAAGAGCTCGTCCTGCACGAAGACGGTCCAACCTTCGATTTGGAGTTCCTGGTAGTTCCACTCAGGGAAAGGGACCGTCGGTACCGGGAGCGGCGCGGGCGCGAGAAACAGAAGAGGCACTAGAGCTAGGATTCGCATAGCAACAGTTTGGCGGAACTACGAGACCGATGGGAGCCCATTTGCGGGGGCAACCTGACTGCCGGTTCGCACCGATGATCTGGCTCAGGGACATCGACGAATGCCTGGGTCGACAACCTCGGCCAACGCTTCATCTGGCCCTCTACCAGGGCCCCCAGCCGGGCCCCCACCCGATGTTAAACAGACTTGATCGGGCGTTCCGTTGAAGATCCTGGCGAGCTCAAAGATGGCACCCCAGAATACGAGTACAGCATCTTTCCGATTCCGCTAGATCCATCACGCCGCTATGTCCTTAATCCAAGCAGCCCGCCAAATCGATTCACTCCTACGTGGAGGTTTCACGCAGGATGGCAAACTCAAGGCGGAGAGTGTCGACCTACCGGTGCGGACAATGGTGATGGCTTCGATTGCCCTGGGCGCCGTCTATGGTGCTTGCATGGGACTCTTCGCAGTTCTACGCCCGGACAACCCAAGTTTTCCGCAGCTGCTTGCGACGACGGTCAAGGTGCCGCTCTTGTTCCTTGCCACATTGCTTGTCACCTATCCGTCGCTCTATGTCTTTGCAGCCCTTGCGCGCTCGCCACTCACGGCGGCATCCATGCTCAAGTTGTTGATCGCTGCAGTGGCCGTGAACCTTGCGGTACTTGCCAGCTTCGGCCCCGTCACGGGCTTCTTCACGCTCAGCACCGACAGCTACGCCTTCATGGTTCTCCTGAGTGTCACGTTCTTTGTTGTGTCCGGAGCCGTCGGCCTGGGATTCCTTTCACGCGCTCTCAACAGCGTGTTTAGGACTGAGGAGCAGGCAGCCGATGCCAGCGCTGCAGAGGCGGAAGACCAAGGCAACGCCCAAGACATCAAGATGCGCCAGATCGAACAGCGACATGCCAAACTACGGGGAGACTCCAACCCAGGCCGCAGCGTCCTGCGTGTGTGGGTGGTGATCTACGCGGTCGTGGGCGCCCAAATGGCGTGGATCATGCGCCCCTTCATCGGCGCCCCGAACCTGGAGTTCAGCTTCTTCCGCCAGCGCGGAGGGAACTTCATCAAAGCCTTCTTCGAGGCCATCGGGGATCTCCTAAACGGGCAGGTATAGGGTGCCCTCGGTAGCACCCCTGCGCAGGGTCGATCAACTCCTTCGATCGGATGGCCCCTTCTCAACAGAGAGCCAAGGAGTCCCCTGGCGCAGCCTCCTGTTGATCGGAAGTATTGGTGGCGCTCTCTATGGAATCGTCATGGGGTCCCACACCTTGCGGCCCCTGCAGGCGTTCTACTCGAGCTTCAAGGTTCCCCTGTTGCTGCTCATGTCCACTGCCCTGTGCATGCCCAGCTTCTTCATTCTCAACACGATCCTCGGACTGCGGGAAGACTTCCATGCAGCCTGCCGGGGCGTCTACGCCGCCCAGGCCACGATCGGAGTTGCCCTGGTCTCTCTGATCCCCGTTCTGTTGGTGGTCTACCTGGGAACGCCCTCCTACCAGCTGATTCAGGTCCTCAACGGGCTGCTGTTCCTTATCGCAACCCTTGCGGGCCAGTTCACCCTGGCTCGCCACTATCGCGCTCTGATCCGGCGCAACTCACGCCACCGGATTCCGTACGTGGCCTGGGTTCTGCTCTATGTGTTTGTGGCGATCCAAAGCGCGTGGGTTCTGCGTCCATTCATCGGCAACCCGCGTTTGCCGGTGGGGTTCTTTCGGCCCGATCCTTGGAACAACGCCTACATTGAGATCGGCTTCATCGTGGATCAGGTCCTGGGCAGGCTGCTTTCTTCTTGAGGGTAGCACATGTCTTCCGGACGCCAACCCGCTCGCCTTGCGCCGTCGCCGTCCTGCTGGAGACGCCCCTTGGACTTGGCTGTGACTTGATATTCCGTTCCGCTCAAGAACCGGAAAGAACTCCATTCAGGACGATCTTCCCCCGCTTCAAGTCACTTCAGTGCCCTTCCGCGAAACGCTCAATCGCACGGATCCCCGCTTCCATTTTGAGTCGGGCCGATGCGTTCGCGGAGTGAACCGCCAGCCGGGGTGGCTTGAAGCCGCGTGTTGCGACGGCCTCCTCTAGCCAAAGCACGACGTCGTAGCCCGTGCCGCGCTCGTCATCGCCCAGGTCATGATCGAGGCTAAGGTCGGTGACAGTTTCCTGTTGGAGGAGCGCGATGACTTCGTCGGGCCAGCGGGCTTGATGCCAGCCATCGGGGGCGATCCGTTCGTCGTCGAGGTAGACCTTCATTCGGGGTGGGACCTGACGAGTACCGAATCAGATCCGTGGACGTCGCTTCAATCCTCACGCGACTCTAGCAGGATAGGTTGAGTTGTAGTTTCGCCATGGGAAACCTCGATCAGCCCGCTGCTTGGGTGTGATCCGGCATGCGTAACGGTCCAACGGTATTGCCCGTGGGGAATGGGACCGACCTGAAACTTCCCAGAGGTACTGCTGACATCACTTCCGGCAGAGACTCGCCCTGCCCCAAGCCAGCCGGCAAGAGCTTCGCCGGTCCCAACATGCTCGAGCTGGAGCAAGGCTCCGGCCAGGGGACCGCCGGAGCTAGACGCAACGTCAATGACGAGGGAACCGGTGCGCCAGACTTGGATTTGTGCGCGAGTGTCCCCCTCCTCTATCTCTAGGGATGAACGCTCCTCCCAAAGCCCAATGCCATTGATCAGCAAGTTGATGCGTGATGGCATGAGACGCTCGAATAGCGCAGCTCCATCAAGGCCTGTCGGGATCGTCACGAGGGGAATCGACGTTCCAACGAGCAGCGAAACGTCTATTCCCGCCAAGGGGTCGCTGCCGTCAATGGCAACAACTTCAAGGGATCCGGTCCCGTCGAGGGTCAGTTCGAATACATCCTTGGTCGCATCCGCCTCAACGCCGAAACATCGGCCGGCTTCAGAATGTTGAGCAGTAACTAGGACTATTTCTTTGGGGACACCGAAGAGGTCAACGTCGCCATTGGTGTCCGTGTAGTTGCCGATCACTCCAACGCCTGTGCCGGCAAGGGAAACCTGCACGTAGGCGGAGGACAACGGTTGACCGGCTTTGTCGGTCAAGTGGACGCGGAAGGTTCGGGCATCCAGATCGACTTCGACATCCGTGGTTTCGCCTGCGACGAGCTCAAAGGTACTGGCGCCGAGGCTGACGCGCGCGTCATAGTCGGAGAGGAGGACCGTCCCTTTGGTGCCACGGACTCCGCGGATGATCGTCGGACCGTCGAGGTTTGCGTCGGCGGCAAAGATGAGGTTCTCGCCGGGCCCATCACGGACCGACATGACGTATGCACCGGCGCTTCGTCGCTGCTCTTCCGTTCCTCCCACCATAGTGAAGGATACGGTTGCGCCGGCTACGAGGTCGAATTCCATCTCATGCTGCGTCCCGGCGGAGAGATCCAAAGACATGCTACGGGACATGCTAAGCTCCCATATAAGCTCGATTCCAACGCGCCCGCTATTGACGCCAGAAAACATGGCCCCCCAGTTGCCTTCAGCCCTCTTTTTGAGCGGCAGTTCCAAGCGGTTCGCCCCGGTCAGGCGGATGCTGAGAGATTCCGGATGTAGGTCATCTCGCTCGTCAAGCCCTGTGACCTTTACGAGTAGAGATGCGGGCGGCGACAGCAAGATGTCTCCAAAGTCCACGCGCCCGTTGTCGTCAGGGTGTCCATATCGATATTGCGACGAGTACCCCTCTGCTTCAACATTTATGAAGTTCTCTCGGGGCACGCCACCTTCCAATTCAAAGATCCCATCCGCATCAACGTTGTGAAGAGCTCCCCATGGGGACACGGGCCCACTTGCACCTTGAACGTAGAGTTGGACGCGAGCGCTGGATATGGGGTTTCTTGTCTTGGCATCAAGAATGCGGCCGATCAGTGCGCTGCCCCGCTCGATGCGAAACTCAAGTTCCTCGGATGCACCGGGTTTCATCGTGACGCTCAAGGGCAGCTCCGCAGGCCGCGATGGTGTCGTCGCTGCGACGGCGAGCTGGCCCGTCTGCACCGTGTTGATCTCAAAGGAGCCATCGCTTCGACCCACGAAGGAGAAAGTCGACTTGCTTCGCGGGTTATCCAGAGCCCAGATCGTGATTTGAAAATCCTCGGCTGGGCGCTCACTGGCTCCATCCACCTCAAACACCTTGCCGCGCAGAGTCCCCGAAGACTCAAGTCCCTCCAGCCAAATAAAAGCCTCATCGAGCGGAACGGAGGTGGTCTTCACTGGCGAAGGTGCGAAACGGGGTGCAAAAACTTGGAACTGCACAAAGCCCGGGTGCACGCCTTTCAGATAGATCGTGCCATCGGGAGCAGCTCCGAACCATGTTTCCAGCCACTGCCCTTCTTGCTTCATTAGCAGGCGAACCCTTCCGCCAGGAATGATCTTGGGCTCCGCATCGTCGATCGTTGCCGCCTCTACCGGGCGGAACCACAGGTTCTCGCCTGTGAGTAGCTGGAAATCGAAGAAGAGAGAATCGTTCGCCGGCGGCGGCTCAAAATAGCGGCGCTCCGCTAGAAACGGACTGCCCTCCACGACGAGTCTATACTCCGCGGCGGCACTGTTT
>JBLHLB010000064.1:0-15199 GCA_047618505.1 Planctomycetota bacterium | reverse complement strand
ATTGACCTGATTGCCCTTTCCAGCCATGGACGCTCCGGTTTCCGTCGCCTGGTCCTAGGCAGCGTCACAGAACAAATCCTGCGGCACACCTCCGTGCCGGTGATGGTGTTCCCGCGCAAAGACTAAGGGCCGGGTGGTCAACTGCCGTTTGTGCAGCTATGACCGGGTTCGGAAGCTAGCGGCAGACGCTCTCAATGGTCGCACCAGCCCCAACGTTTTGCGTTGGGGCTGGTGTTTGCATAAAGCGGAGAGCCCCTGTCTTGAACCGGCTGTAGAAGTGGCGGCCGAACGGATTGCCATCGCACACTGCCCACTGGCCGAATCAGAAGGCCCCGAAGAACAGCTCCAGACCCTCCGTGAGACCAAAGCGGGTCCCGCTTCCGCCGCCTACGGTTGGATCCAAGAGCAGTCCCTGGAGATAGATCGGTCTACCGATCAAGCCCAGGTCGTCGGGGATGTCCACATCGAAGACCGAGGGGGCGTCCGGGCCGAGCCACGGTGGACCGAATTCAGCTACGACAGGGTCCGGCGCCAGGAGAGAGATCAAGAGTTCACCCATGGCCCCTGCACCGCCCATGCCGAAGCCGGGGATTGACGTACCGGCGGGGAAGTTCGGGTCAGGACTAAGGGCGAAGAACAGCAGGCTCGAGGCCCCTGCCGCCTGGGTACCGAGGGGATTGTTGAGCGCCACCTGAAAGTGATCTCCGGGGACAATACTTCCTCCGAGGAACTCGATGCTACCGGACGGGTTGATGCCCGACCCGTAGATCATCACCCTTGGACGTGCCTCGTAGGTCAATGAGATCACCGCCGTCGCGCTTGTGCCACTTGGCGTCGTGACGTGGAACGAGATGGAATCCGTTCCGCTCGCGCCCGGGTTCGGGAGAAGAATGACAAAGGCCCCGCCACCGCCGTCGAGTTGCGTCGCCTGGGACGGACCTTGGGAGACCGTGTAGGTTGCCAGGCTCGGGTCGTCCTCAAAGCTCGCCGGCAGTTCCAGCACAATGGCCGTATCGCCATAGATACTGCGGCTGTAGTCAAAGGCCACCGGCGCAGCCCCCACAGGAGTTCCCGGCAGGAACGTAGTCGTCACCTCTAGCGGGGCACTGCGGGCTGATGATCCGTCTGCATAGATCGCCTGTGCTACGAGCTGCGCCGGTCCCGCGCCGAGATTTTGCCCGAAGACTCGAGCCGTACCCGCTCCCCCCGGGATGCTTGCCACCACACGTCCGTTGTGAAGCACCAACACCTCAGTTGGAACTCCGCCGGTCGTGCTGAGGGTCAGATCGTAGGCCTGGGACAAGTCGCCTGTTGTCGCGGCAACACTCATGTCCACCGAGTAGCCGAGGTTGTTGACTTCCAGGAGTGCGACGAATCGACCAGGGTTGCGCTCGTTCGTGTCATCGAAGGCAAGCACACGTACTTCATGCCAACCGTCCGACAAGCGCGTGGTGTCCAGGCTCAAGCTTCCGCCCGACACCGTGGTCGTGCGCAAGATCCCGTCAACGGTGAGTTCGATCGCTTCGATCAAGGCCCCCGGTTGCGTGGCACTCGCGATGGGTGTGATAGTGATCGTCCCGCCCACTGCGGCCACTGGGAAGTCGGGCACATCCACCAGGGGGAAGTAGCCGTAGGGCGCGGTCAAGGGGTCGCCGTAGAACTGATTCTGGAAGGGCAAGTACGTCAGCCGACGTAACCAAGCTTCGCCCAAGGTCAGTCCACCGTGGATCAACTGATGGGTCCCCGCGTGGGGGAATTTCCCCGAGTAGTTGCAGGGCTCTTCAACGGTGCCTGCTGTTCCACTGGCGCCCTTTGCAATCCAGCGCGACATCTTCGTCTGAGAAGTCGTATCAAACCTCCCGGCGAAGCTGGTCAAGTGATCGGCAAAGCTCCCCGGCAACAAAGTGAAGTCAGCGCCATCGATGTCCAAGGTTGCGCGGCCGGTCATGATCCCAACGCAATCATGGTTGCCCAGGGGCAAGTCCGCGAAGAGATGCTGTGCCTGTCCACCGTCGGCAATGATGTCGAGAACCTCCTTTGGGTAGCTGCCGTCCCGCGGTCCGCTGCGTGCCGGATCGGTCGTTTCCATCAGGTACACGGTGCCCGCCGGGTGCGTTCCATCGGCCGCCGCACTGCGCTGCACGAGGTCTAGAATGTCCTGCAGGCTATTGCCCTCCGGACCCGTGTAACCGAGCAGGCCGCCGATGAAGTACTGCTCCGCACTGACGTCACCGCTGTCTAATCCGAGGTACCAAGTCGTCTCGCTGTCGAAGCCGATGCCGTCGTCGGAGAAGGCACCGTAGTGATTTCGCCGCGTCGAGCTGATCCCGGCCAGAATCGTGTCGGTCACAAGGCTGAGCCCATAGGCATCGCCGATGGCGAAGCGGTTGACAGGAGAACAGCTATCTGTGACGAGTCCAGGCGCGCTGACGTAGAACTCGGAGGTCGGTGCGACGACAACGAAGTCGATTCGATCTCGTAGTCCGCGATTCTCCAAGACACCTTGGAACCCTGGCGCATTCACCGCAACAAACTCAGAGTAGTTCGTCGCCCCGGGCCGCATGTAGAGCACCTGGCTCGCTGGAATCCCGCGGGCTGCGATGTACTCATTCGCCACATAGAGCGACTCCGCGTCAGATGGATCGACCAGCAGAAGTGCACGATCCGCGTGCGCGCTTTCCTGAGCCGAGCCCAGAGTGGAAAAGAGCACAAGGGCGGGGACGACGGAACAGGAGAGGCGCATGTTGACCCGGGGACGGTGCCTTTGGCGACGTATAGATGAGGGCGCGTAGCGCAACCACAGTAGCACGTGCGAGATATCACGCCGGGCAAAGGTGCTTCCTTCCTCCGGCGAACCCAATCGTGTCACCACAGGGTTCCCTTTCCTGCGCGCTATTTGACGGTTCTAGCGGCATGGGGCCGCTCACCCCCATTCAGCTGGCGCGATAGAACCACCATTCACCAAAGAGCTTCTCCATGACCCGGATCTCTGGCTCTTGCTGATCTCCCAGGAACTGCGCCGCCCCGTTGCGCAGCACGAAGCCCTCATTGAGCGTCACCCATGAGCTGTCCAGGATGAAGTAGACGTTGCCGTTGTCGTCCATCGTTACGTCATGGATGCGTGGACCCAGCTCTAGGGAATCAAGCGCCCCTTGAGCATAGGTCACACGGCCGGGCTTCTTCTGGATCGCATGCTCTCGAACGCTGACCGCAAAGGAGTGCAGGGCAACCTCCTCTTGGCGAATTGCACTACCCAACTTCTCCTGGAACACGCCTTCTCCGCTGCGCGCTCGCTCGCTGCATCCGAAGCTGCTGAGCAAGGCTAAAGCTAGTCCTGTCCTGAGTGCCTTTCTCACGGATGGCGGTCTATCGCGCTTGCGGTGCACGTCGCGCGATCAGGCGCTCTGCCGTCTGATCCAAACCGCGCCGTTCGAGGTATTCCACCAGGAAGCGATCTGCTATGTCGATCTGATTTGAGTCGAGAGCTGCACGGATCAAGTAGGGGAGTGTAGCCACGTCCCGGACGCCCATTTTCCAGGCGCCTTGGAGGTACTCGACTGCTTCAGCCGGGCGTCCGGCGTTGGAAGCGGCACTCCCAAGGAGGGTGAGGATGTTGGCGTCCTCCAGTCCGAGGGAGACAGCACGGCGGAAGTGTTCGAGCGACTCGGCCGAGTTCCCACGCTTGCCCTCGATGCGTCCCAGGAGGCCGGCGGCCTGCGCCTGTTCTCCATTCGCCCCAGACGCTGTTAGCTCCTCCGCCACCGCTGCGGCCGCATCCAGGTCGCCGTTGAGCAGGAGTCGTAGGGCAGTCTGGTAACCACTCTCCGCCGCAGCTCCTGACGAAGAGCGTTGTTCCCAGACCTGTGCGCGCTCTCCATCGCCAAGCTCACGCCAAAGCGTGGCCAGCGATACAGGCAAGGCACCATCATCACTGCCCATGTAGTAGGCGGTCTCAAACAGCGACGCAGCCTCCGCTCGGCGCCCATCGGCATAGGCGGTCCGCGCCAAGCGATCAAACAATTCCGGCGTGATGGACCCACGGTCATGCAGCGCGCGATAGACGACTTCGGCTGAGGCGTATTGGCCGCCTTGAAGGAGGATATCCCCGTGCAGGAAGGCCCACTCGGTGTTCTCCGGCTCAAGCAGCAGCATCATGCGCGAGGAGGAAAGTGCGGCCGGCAGTCGGTTCGCTGCGTAGTCGATTTGCAGCAAAGCGCTGAGCACATCGGCCGATAGGGCGCCGTTGGCGAGGGCGATTGCAAGGGCAGCCCGCGCTTCCTCCATGCGCCCCAGCTCCACAAGGGAATGGCCACGTAGGCGCTGCACATCCACGGAACCGGGATAGCGACCCAAGAGCTCGTTGAGGGTGAGCAGGGCCGCACGCGCATCGCCATTCTCAAGGCTGGCTTGGGCTGCCTGCAGGCTGACTGCATCTTCCGGAGTCCAAAGCACTTCCTGGGTCGACGTGATTCCCGTGGCGGATCCAAACACCAGCGCCAGTGCAAGAATCTTGGCACCGAGACGTCGACGAATGGAAGAGCTTGTGTGCAGCATGGGATCAGTGGGAGAGGAGAACTAGCGCCGTGGCGGCAGTTGGAAGCGGAAGGTCTTGCGACCCCAGACGGCGACGATTGAGCCGTTATTGCGGGCGGGGCTGAAGCGCAGGGCGGGGACGATCTTCAAGACGGCCTGCACCAAGAGCGCCTCACCAATCGGGTTGCGGTGCTCGAGCACGCGCCCGTTCTCATCGATCAAGAGCTCGATGGCCACGACCCCTTCGATCCTGCGGCGTTGGGCCGCGCGCGGATATTCCGGCTTGGGACTCGAAGCCAACTCGCGCGGCGGCTGATCGACCGCGTCGGAATCCAAGGGGCCTTCCTGCTGTGGTGCAACGCTTTGTGCTTCGGTCTCCGCTTGGGAGTGGACCGCAACGCGCGATTGCACCTGCACACTCGTGCCCCCGAGGGACGTCAGAGAGAGTTCGAGGTCAAAGCTCAACTCAGGCAACTCCAGCTGCTCCAACTCTATTGTCGGTGCATCGAGATCGACCTGCATAAGCGCTTCCAGCGGCTCCTGCACCTCCATGTCCTCTACGGTTTCCGCTTCGCGCAGCGGCGGAAGTTCGAGGATTTGCAGGCGCTGCTGGGCCGCGATCTCGGGCGCGCGTGCAGCTGCGGCGCGATTGAGAAACAGGATGCTTTGTACAAGGATGATATTCAGCAAAGCCGCGAGCAACAGCGCCGCCAGGCCCTGGGCAACGAGCTTGGACGTGGACCTCGGAGCGCGCCCTATTCCCTGTGCCACGGCAGCCATCAGTTGCCCCTGCGCTCCGCAGCCAAGGCGATATTCTCCATCCCCATGCCGCGCACCAGATCGATCACCTCGATCAGGCGACCAGCTGGGACAGCGCGATCGGGGATCACGATGACCGAGCGTAGGTCATCGCGTTGCATGGCGCGTTGGACTCTGCGTGCCAGTTCGTCGAGCTCCACCGGCTTGCCCTCGGCGTAGACCGCACCACTGGCCGCCACGCTGATCCGCATGCTGACCGCGTCGGTCGGTTGTGCGTTGGACGCTTCGGCGCGATCGACCTCCAGGACGGTGTCCTTCACAAAGGTCGTCGTCACCAGGAAGAAGATCAACAGGATGAAAACCACATCGATCAGGGGCGCGATGTCGACCACGGCCTGACCGTCGGACTTGTTGCTGTTGCGTACGGACTGGAACATGACCTAGGCGACCAGTCCTGCGTCACGAACGCGGCGCGTGATGGTGCGATCGAGGCCCGTGTGCCCGGCCAGCAGTGTCAATGCCGCGAGCAACCCAGTCTGTGTTGTCAGCAGGGCGTGGGAAACGCCACCGGCGAGTGCATCGACTCGCGGAAGGTCCTGTTCCCCCAGGAAAGAGAAGGTCTCCATCATCCCGAGCACGGTGCCGAGCAGGCCGAGCAAGGGCGCGGCACTTGCCAGGAGCGCCACGAAGCGCAGCGAGTTGCGGTCCCGTAGGAGCGCATCTTCAAAACAGAGGCGCGTGACCATGGGCGCCGCTTCTCCCGGTGCCGCCGCAGGCATCACAACATGGGTCAGGAACAGACGAAAAAGGATGATCCAGCCGACCATGGAAACCACCAGGATCGCCGCGACCACGGGTCCGCCCTGGGCGTAGACCTCGGCGATGTCGGTCTGAATGCGATCCCACATGGCGCCCTAGAGTGCCTCTTCGCTGGCTCGGAGGGCCTTGCCGCCGGTGACGCTGCCGTGGGAGAGGATCGTCAGCAGGCTGGCCGCATAGCGCTCCGCATCGGCGATCAATCGATCGCCGCGACCCTTGAGCAAGCCCTGGGCCAGCATGGTCGGAATTGCGACCGACAGGCCGGCGGCTGTCGTGATCAGCGCGACGGAAATTCCGCCGGCCATCTGTGTTGGATCCGTGCTGCCGAGCACCTTGATCACTCCGAAGGTCTGGATGATGCCAGTGACTGTCCCGAGCAAACCGATCAATGGCGCAACGGCCGCCAGGATCGCCATGGTGCGAAGGAAGCGGGTGGTGATCGGCACTTCCTGGAAGAGCTGCTCCTGGATCGCATCCTCCATGGCCTCCTTGCCCTGGCCGGCGCGCGCAAGGCAGGCGCCGAGGGTGCGCGGAACGATGCCGGGGTTTGCGTCGCAGAGTTGCGCCGCGGCACCGAGCTCTTGCTGTTCTACCTGCTCTAAGATGCGATGGGCCAAGCCGTGGGCCCGCCGGTTGCGGAGGAAGAGTGTGTAGAGGCGTTCCAATGCTAGCAGCATCGCCGAAAGCGCCACCAGACTCAGGGGAACCATCAGGGGTCCGCCGTCGACGAGACGCTCCCCCAAGGTCTGTGTGTTCGTGAGTGAGCCCGGACGCAAGCTCCCGGTGGGGTCGATGGGCATGACGATCTGCCTGCCAGCGGCGGCGTCGTCGATGGCCGCAGCCACAAGGCCTGACGTGTCGGCGTCGAGGTCTTCGCTCCAGCGGAATCCGCTGGCGTCCACGGGGCTTGCGAGGGCCAGGCCAACCGTACCGTCGCCCTTGCGATAGGCGAAGCTGATCCAACCGGCGCGTAGCAACTGCACCTCTGCCTCTTCGCCACCAGCGGCGTAGATGGTTGCGTCGAGCGACTCAAGGGCCGCTGAGGCTGCGAGGCTCTGCCCGTAGGTGGAGAGTGTGCGCTGTAGGGCATCGAGCCCGAGGGCGGGAAAGGCGGTCGGCTCACGAACCAAGCGATCCAAGAGAGCAGGACCATCCGGTAGGTTTATGCGGGCCTCGCTAATCGCGATCGCGTCCGCGCGGCTGGCTTCGGAAACCGAGAGCATGCCCGGGATCGATTGGGCCGCGAAGACCATGCGTTCCAGGGCCGATTGCGTGGCGGTCTGAAGCGCGCGTAGTTCCTCCAGACGGCGCGCAAGCTGGCGCTCCTCCCGTTCAGCCTCAAGCAAGAGCGCGGCCCTCGGTTCGATCGCACGCTGCTCGTCGATCGTTAGGGTCAATAGCTCTGTGGCCAGCTCGCGACGGGTGTTGCGCAGGCCATCCAGCTCGATCGCGCTACTTGCGCGCACAACCTCAAGCTCCTGGGCCTGGGCCGCGACCTCGGCACGCAACTGCACCAAACGATCTGTCGCGGATTGCTGGGCGGCAAGGGGTGCTGCCAGCAAGAGCATCAGGGCTGTGAATCGCAACCCCATCAGCGTTGACTCCCGGTGAGCGGCAGGGGCACGAGTTCCGCTGCACGGTGTCCACGGGCGCTGGCCACCAAGTTTTCCACCGCGGCCCGTTCGCCTGCGTTTAGGTCCGTGCGCCAGGTCCCGCCGGGGACGGAGAGACCGGCGTCGACGCCGTCTTCTGTGACGAAGGCTTCCTGGAGCAATCCGAGGCGCACGACGTAGGCGTGCACGCGGCGTCCGTCCGGAAGCTCGAGCTGGATGCTACGTTCTTCGGTTGTCTCCGCCAGGCGCAGCTCTTCGCTGAGTACGCCAAGAAGTTCGACCAGGCCGCGGGCGCGCTCTTCGGGCTCGCCAGTGAGTTCCGTTGCGATCAAAGCCAGGCGGGCCGCGCGCTCTTCACGTTGGAAGGGAATGCCTTCTGCTATCGATGCCCCGAGTGCTTTACAGAGCTGACTTGCTTCCCCGGCACTAAGTTTGAGGCCGGCCTCAATGCGCGCGCTCAGTTTCCGCGCCAAGTCGATGCGCGCGGATCGTCGAGCACTCAATTCCGTTGCACCCACAGCCCGTGCCCGTCCGATTTCCAGGTCATCCCGCAGGCGTGCGATCTCTTCCCCAAACTGTGTGCGCTGCGCGGCCAGGTCCTCTTCGAGCAGGCGCTGTTCGCTGCGTAGGCCCTGGAGCTCATCTACCAGTCGGCGGATTTCGCGCGCGTCTTCGGCGCCGTCCTGGGGGATCCCGCGCGAGGACAAGAGGAACGGCGCACCAGCCAGTCCGACACAGAGAGCCAAGGGGAGCGCGATCTTGCCCACCAGGGGCAGCGCAGCTGCGCGGAGAATTCTGGGCATGTGGATCGTTTGCTAGCGACCAGGAGCCGCAGGGTTACTCCCCTAGCTTGCACCAGCGGCGACCGTTTCGCCGACAGTTTGCCGGACGAGTTTCAAGTCCGCGTGTTGTTCCCGTAAGCGCTGGCCCAGGAGCCAGATCGCGCGCTTCGTTCCGAACGTCGGGTGGGGCCGACCGGCCGAGGCGAACTTGACCAGCAGATCCCCGGATTGGAGACGGACGGTCTGGATGGTGAACTCCTGGCGTAGGCGATCTTCTTGCACCAGAGCCTCCACGAGCCAGACCGGACGCCCCATCTCCTTGTAGACCGGGCCGAGCTTCACAACGGTGTGCACGCCCTCGTGGTCTTCCTGGTGAACGATGGGCTCGTGGGTGGTGAAGAGAACGTCGTCGGCGGGACCGCCGGAGAGGACCACTGTGGGCATGGCTTCGGGGTCGTCGGATTCAGATTCCGGTAGGTGCGAATCGTGCTGGGGTTGGATCGGAACGGAGACGGGCTCGTCTTCCTTGACCCACTGGAAGTAGTGGATCGACTCGCCGCGATCGAGGGCCTTCTTCTCGTACTTGGTCGCCGTGCGCCCAGCGATCGCATCAATCTCGGTTGTGGGATGGCGCGAGACCAGGGCCTTTTGACCCTCGAGGGCATCCGTGGCCCAGGCCGCATAGCCGTCGTGGTCAGTGACCAGGAGGAACGGCGCACCCATCTGCATGCGATCGGAAAGCAGCTCAAGGAACTCCTTCCGGATCAGGCGCCGATCCTCGTGCCGCGCCTTGTGCCAGGGGCAGGGATGGTTGACGAAGACTTCGCTAATGGAGTTCGGCGCAAAGAGCAGCCCCACGACGACTTCGGCCTCGGCCACGATCACCCGCAGGTTCGTGATGCCGTTCCTGTGCGCGCGCCGGAAGAGGTGCGTCGCCGCGGTCCAGGAAACCTCCACGGCCACGTGGTTACGCTCCGGGTGTGCGAGGCATTGCTCCTCCATGAAGGCGCCGTTACCGAAGCCAATCTCGAGGGCTAGGGGCGCCTTGCGACCGAAGATCGAGTCCCAGGGCAGGGGCCAGGGGAGCTCACGCCATTCAAGGGCGTGGTCAGTCAGGGACAGAGATAGGGGACGCGGCACAGGAGTCGTCGGGCTTGCGCAGGGATGCCCGGAGTGGTCGGGGGATCAAAGAGTGCGGAAGGGGGGACTTGAACCCCCACCCCTTGCGGGACAGGAACCTAAATCCTGCGCGTCTACCAATTTCGCCACTTCCGCGTCGAGGAGAGCGCGGGCTTCGTTGAAACCCGGCCATCATCGGTGGCAGAGTCTATCGCGGAGTTCGCCGAAGGGGAATGGATCGATGGCTGGAGCGCGCTTTCCCCGCGCCGTACTTGCCCGAACCAGTGCGCTTTCGTAACCCAAGCCCATGACTGGGAGTGATCGAGAGGGCAATGCGGCACCTAGTGCAGCCATGAACGAACAAACCGCTGGGGGTCTGGCCCGCGCCCGGCGTGCGGATTCAGGTGCCCGCCGCCTCGGACCGCGGCGAAGTTCCCGGGCCCTGATCCTGGCTGGCCTGTTGCTGGCGGCTTTCCTCGCGGGGGGCTTCTGGCGGGGGCGTGGGGTCGAGCGCGGGGCGCGCCTGCTCGAGCTGGCTCTAATCCTGGCCGTGGCGGTCCTGGCGATACTCCTGGTTCGCGCTCGCCGGAGGTTTATCCGCTGTCTTGAGGTCTCCCCCTGCCCGATCCTCTTGCTCAAGGCGGATGGGGGCATACAGCTGGCGAACCGGAGGGCCGAGGAGCTGCTAGGGGCCCTGCCTGGCGGGTTGGTTGGAGAGTCTGTGGGGCGCTGGATCGCGGCTAGGTCCTCTGGATATTTCGCAAGCGAGTGTCAGTTCGCCCTGGAGGATCACGCTTCGGAGTCCTGTCGCAGCCTTGAGTTGAACCTCAGGCCGCACAGGGGTGAGGAAATTCCGGCGACCATTACCCTAACTCCCACGCAGACCGCCCGCGGAACTGTGCTGCACGCGACGCTTGTGGTGCGGCGAGCTTCCGACGAAGCCCCCGACGAATCTGGGGCGGCAGAGGCCCGGGTCGAGGCAATTCTGAACGCCTGCGGCGAGGCGATCGTCGAAGTCGACTCTGCCGGCTTGATCCAAGCTTGGAGCGCGGGCGCGGAGGATCTGTACGGACGCAGCGAATCGGAGGCCTTGGGTTTACCCGTCGCAGGCCTCGTCCCTCCGGATCGACGCGGCGAATTGTCGCGCATCATCGATGGCGTGACGAAGGGCAGGGACGTCAAGCAGCTGGCCTGCGAGCATCTGACGAAGTCTGGCGTGCGCCGGCATGTACTTGTTTCCGCCCGCGCCTTGCCGAGACTTTCGACGGGGGCGATGGGGGAGCCCGGCGGCGTTGTTCTCGCCATGCGTGATGCGACCGAAATCAAGCGTATGGAGATCCTCTCAGGGGAGATGCAAAGGGCGATCGAGTGCATGCTTCCCGGCTACGCGCGGGTGGATGCGAACGGTTGCGTCGTGGACTCGAATCCGGCCCTCGGTGGTATCTTGGGTGTTGATCAGGTGCGAGTCGCGCCCGGCGTCACCTGGACCCAGTTCTTCCCCAGCGCCGCCCATTCGCGCCTTGATTCGACCTTTGCCTGCATGCTCCTCAAGGGCCAGGCAGAGACCAACATCGACCGCTTCACGATTCTCCTGCTGAGCTCACACGCACCGAGCGCAGAATTCCAAGGACACCATCTATTTGTGGGATCGCGGGCATTGTCATGAATCAGCAACAGGGCGGTAGTGCACGACTCCTACCGCTTGTTGTGCTGGTCATCCCGCTAGTCATTCTGGGGGTACGTTTTGACGCGCTTGCCCAGGTGATGAATTCGGGCTAGTCCCCGCTGACTAGAACATCGACCAGCGGGACCCGCTGGAAGACCAGGTGAGCGCGGCTGCTTTCGTAAAGGATGCCGATGGTCTCGGCATCGATCATTGTCAGGCAGGAATAGCCGGCGGAGCCTCCTTCATCGAGGAGGACGCTCCGTGCCACATCCCAGGACGAGCCGGAATCAAGCGAGGCCTTGATCGTCGTTCGCCTGCGGGGTGCGCGGTCCACGGCGGGATTCGAGAAGAGCAGCATGCCGTTCGATTGACCGTTCAACTCGCGGCCGATGTGGATGAGGCTCGCCATGCAGACGGGCTCAATCAAGGCGCCGCGCGATGTGCCGTGGGCTTCCCAGGTCTTGCCTAGGTCGACACTGGTGTAGATCGAACGCGATCCGCCGCGATTGTCGCGGGCGTTCAACATCAGGCGTCCGTCATCGAGTTCAACAACCGCAGCTTCCGTCGTATTCCCGCGCATGCCCGTGCCGATCTCCCAGGTTTCGCCGTGGTCACGGCTGGTGATCACCGTCGAATGCGGCAGGCGCTTTTCATCGGCGGACAGCAGGAACTGCGCCGGGAAGACCAAGGTGCCGTCGCCCATCGTGATGCCACGGCCGGGGCCCTGAAGTAGAAAGCTCCACTCGGGTTTCTTGAGCATGGACGTCAGATTGCGCGGTGCGGACCAGGTCTCTCCTTCGTCGTCACTGTGTACCAACATCAGCTGCCCGGTGTCCGCCGGCTCCAGGCCCGGCCCCGACCCACGCCAACTGCGGTTGCCATGACTCCAGGTCCCCAGAACGAAGATGCGGCCCGTATTGCGATCGACCAGAAGCGACGGATCCCCGACGCCATCGAAGTTCCACTCGGGATCCTTGCCCATGTCCATCAGGATTTCCATGGGCGCCCAGGTGCGGCCGCCGTCCGTGCTGCGGGAGAGACCCACGTCGATGTCGCCGGGCAAGTCGCCGCCGCTGCGCCAACGCACGTCGTAGACGGCGATGAGCGTGCCCTTCGGTGTCGTGACGAGTCCGGGGATGCGGTAGGTATGCACGCCGTTGTCGCCGGCCCGGCGAAGGGCGATGCCGAGGCGCGCGTGAGCCTGCCCCGCGGATGTCGTGGCTGGGACATGCTGCTTCCCCGCGATACGAACTGAGCTGCAGCCCGCGCTCAAGCGTCCGTCAAGATTGGCGCCGGCTCGGGTCGTCACAGAGAGCCAGAACAAGTTCGTACCTGCGTGAAGGGCGTGGTTCGCATGGAACACAAGCTGCCCCGCCTCGGCGGCATGGATCGCCCCAAGGCGCTGCACGTCGTCCATGGACTGCGGCGGGGAGTTGCTGTTCTGGCTGTCGTCGGCGGCAAACACCTCGATATGTTCGAAGTTCCGCAGGAGGTCCCCGGCTAGGAATTCGAAGGCGAGCTCTTCGAGCAGCAGGGGCTCTTGCCTACCAGAGGTCACAATGCTCACCTGCAGAATCGGATTGAAGCGATTCCCCAATAGCACCGGCAGCGTAAGGGTCGTCGCTGATGTGGAGACGAGCTCCATTGGTTTGTTCGGCTCTAGGGTCACGTCATCGATCAAGACCCCCGTGCCGGCCGGGGCCGTGCAGACATACCTCAGTGCTAGATCTCCTTCAGCGAGCTCCAAGCGAACCTCGGTGGAGAAGCCCCCAACTTTAACGCTCGCCTTGCCGTCATAGACTGTGCGCCAGGCGCCATTGCCGCGTACCTGAACTTGAAATGCAAAGGGGCTGCGGCTTGTCCAGCGCTCGATCCAAAACGAGACAGCATCGCCAGCAGCGGCCGCTTGGGGAAGTGTGAGTTCCACGCTAGATTCCCCATCGGTCTCTCCGCTGTGGAGATGCAAGCACTTCGATCCCGTGCGCGCGTGTTTGTCGTCCACGTCGACCTGGCCGGAGCGCGCGTTCCAAAGACCGACACTCGACTCAAGTTCGAGGAATGTTCCGCTCTCTTCGACTTCGAAGCTGAACTCAGCGCTTACCGAAGGGTCTGCCAATGCGGGGGCCAGGGCGAGGACCAGAGGGAGGACCCGAGGGAGGAGTAGAGCTGTGGAGATCATAGGAGAAGAGTCCGTAGCGGAAGGCAGCACCCAATCAATGGGCCCTAGCCTATGCTCCAAGTTCGATGGGCACAGCACATGGAGCCGGAAGCGCCAAGCAACTCCTCACGGCGTTGCTCCTGTTGCTTGTTGCAATGATCATCCTAATGGAAGTCACGGGGCTGGCCCTATTCCAAGGGGCGACTTCGGACGCAGGTGAATTTGCCGTTGTGCCAGCACTATCCGCGATCGAGGATAGGGAGGAGGAGTGGGGTGGAACTCCCGATTCGGACTTGATCGGAGGCAAGCAGCCAAATGGCGGGCGACGGCCCGAGAACGCATCTCGCGCATTTACCGCGACAGAGGAGCTCAAGGAAGGCAAGGATCCCGCGTCGTCTGGGACTCTCAAGGGCCGTTTGATCGATCCCCTTGGCCAACCCCTTGTTGGTGTCGAACTCGTTGTCGTCACTGTGTACCCGGAGTGGACTTCCCTTGGTTCCCGAATGCATGCGCAACCCGTCGGAGATTCTGTTCTGTCTGACGACGCAGGCAGTTTTCAGTTCGAGGGTCTAGGGCGTAGCAGCTATGAAGTTCGGGTGAATGACAGCGAATGGATTGTCCTCCCCAGACGACCGAGTTCCTGGGAGATTCGCAGAGTGCGTTTGAGGGCCGGCGAGACTGTGGATGTGGGCGACTTGGTTGTTGTGCCGGTGGACACTCTGCGGGTCCACGTTGTCGGACGCGACGGCGCCCCTCCTTCAAAGGCGATGGTTAAACTCGAGCCCATAGCAATCGAGTTCCCGGGCGTGGCTGCGACAGAGGAAGGCAACAGTTTCGACCGCTGGCTCAGTGGCGAAGATCGTGCCAGCGCCTATCGCCCCTCCGAAATTGCCTATACCGCCAGCTCCTTTCAATCGGTGCGCTTGGAAGCGGCGAACCCTGGGGCGCTTAGTGACCTGTCCCCGGACGGCAACGCCCTCCTGCGCGTGGCGAGGGGTACCTGGAAGCTGTTGGTGAATGTCGATCTCGGGCGTGCCACCGGTCTCGTCAATGTGCACGAACAGGTCGTCACTCTGCCCAGGGGACCGCTCGAGATCGAGCTGCCGATTGCGAGTGTTTCCATCGCAGGAATCGCGCTAGACCACGATGGGCATCCCCTAGCGAATGTGCAGGTCGTTGCTTTGATCAACAAAGAGACCCTTCTCGACGGACCCAAGACGCGTACGGACGCACAAGGTGTTTTTAGGTTCAGGCTCCTTTCGGTGGATGAACCTCGCTGGCTGTACTTTAGTGAAGGTGGGGTTCTGGTGACGACGAGGGACATAGAGCCCGTCGAAGCTGGGGCAGCAAGTGGCGCAACGACTCCGGGGAAACTACCGACCTACCGGCTACTCAGGTCGGCGAACTTGACCATCGCCCTGAACACGACCGGGAAGATCCCAGCCGTCGCGCCGCTCCACATTCGCGCCCTGCATCTGGACGACCCGGGGAAGCAGAACTCCGACCTTGGTTGGAGTGTGGAGGAGCTCGAGCTTGCGCGGGAGCTGCGCTTGATCGAGAGCACGTCCGATGCCGTTCAAGAAGGAGAACGGGAGCTGGTCGTCAACGATCTGCTCCCCGGCACCTATGAAGTGTCCCTCTGGCTGGGGCACGGGACCGGCGACTTCTTCATGGCTACCGGTCGTCCCGTCCTAGACATGCGCCTGTGGCAGAAGAGCACCTTCATTACCGGTGTCTCCGATCAGGTCTT
>JBLHLB010000063.1:0-15297 GCA_047618505.1 Planctomycetota bacterium | reverse complement strand
CCAAGGTCGAGACGTGGCAGCTTCCCATGCACCGCACCACCTTTGACTCCGACACGGGTGAGGAATCCCGTTGGCGCTTCACCGAGGTCGTGCTCACTCCCCTGGACGACACCAACTTCGAGTTCCCCGACTCGCTGAAGTAGGGGGCCAGCAGCTCTCGTAGAGAAGTCAGCAGCGGGTACTCTTTGGCCCATGGAAGAGACCAGCGTCCCCCCCCCCGGGTCGGTGGTCTTTTCCTTTGGCCGCGAAAACCGCCGGTTCTGAGCCCGACGAAGCCGTGCCACTTCCATAGCCTACATCCATGGCAACCCCCCGACCCGCGCGCCTGCGCGCCCCGCTCTGGCTCAGCATCGTTCTCCTGCTTCCGTTCGCAGCCATCCTTTGGTTGCAGTTAACCGACGGCACCGGTGATGTGGGCATGAACAATGTCTTCACCTACATGGCCGTGATGCTGATCGCCAGCATCTACGGGGTATGGTTTCTGGTGGCGAGCGGCCAAACCTTGCGCTGCAAGTTGACTACCTTTGGCGTGCTTGGTGTCGCCGTGGGAGCTGTGGTGTTCCTCGGCGATCTAAGGGGTTGGACCGGCTCCATGACTCCAGTTGTGCGGTGGATTTGGGAGTCGCAGGAGGACCGCTCGATCACGTCCGTTGCAGCCGCCGATGACGAGCTTGCGCCCACCGGGGGCCTCGACTTGATCGCCCAGGGACCTACCGATTTCCCTGGCTACCTGGGCGTAGGCCGTGACGCCCGCGTCGGTGGCGTGGACCTTTCCACCGATTGGAGCAGCACGCCGCCCGAGCTCCTGTGGCGCGTGCCCTCTGGGCTAGGTTGGTCGGGTTTCGCCATCGTCAATAGCGTCGCCATAACCCACGAGGAATTTGACGGACAATCCCACGTTGTCGCTCGGGATGCGATGACCGGTGCGGAGCACTGGCGCTACTCCCACGACAGTAGCTTCGAGCATGTCCTCGGCGGAAGCGGACCGCGCGCAACGCCTGCAATCGACGAAGGCTATGTCTACGCCCAAGACGCCCACGGACTATTGCTCTGCATCGACGGTGCTGATGGAAGCCTGGTCTGGCAAGACGATCTGCTTGCGCGCTTTGGGGTCACTCCGGAGATCGAAGCGGCCACAATTCAATACGGTCGCTCTGGCTCGCCGTTGATCCATGGTGACCTCGTGATCATCCCTGCCGGTGGCGATCCGGATAGCAAACGCGCTGGCATCGTGGCCTTCGATAAGCGCACGGGAGAGGTGCGCTGGGAGGGCCCCCCGCGGGCCATTAGCCATGCCTCGCCCACGGTGGCGACCTTGCTCGGCGTCGAACAATTCCTGGTGATGAACGAGGGTACGGTCAGCGGACACAGCCTGGCAGATGGTGCGCTCCTTTGGGAGCATTCTTGGCCGGGTTCGACCCCGGCTGACGCCAACAACTCACAACCGGTCGTGGTGGGGGATGGGCAGGTTCTTGTTTCCAAGGGGTATGGCTCGGGTTCATCGTTATTGTCCCTGAAGCGTACCCAAACAGGAGATTGGAGCGTGACAGCCCTCTGGGCCCAGCGCCGTTCCCTGCGAACTAAATTGACCACCGCGGTGGTGCGGGACGGACATGCCTTTGGGCTTTCCGATGGCATGCTTGAGTGCATCTCCCTCTCCGATGGCAAGCGCGTTTGGAAAGAGGGGCGCTTCGGCCACGGTCAATTGTTGCTGGTGGGGGAGCACCTCTTGATTCTTTCGGAAGAGGGGGAACTGCTCCTGGTTGAGGCCTCCGCCAAAGGGGAAGGTGAACTCCTCGGACGCTTCCCCGTTCTAGAGGGGAAAACTTGGAACACCTTCGCAATGATGGGCGAATTGGTCGTGTTGCGGAACGGACAGGAGGCAGCGGCCGTGCGTTTGCCGCGTGCCGAAGAGTAGGGGCCGGGGAGCGGCAATCAAATCGCGCGCGGCGTCTCGGCGCTGCTTTCCCTGGGGCTAAAATCCAGGGGTACCTGGTGCTCGAGTGTGCGCCCTGGCGCGATTCCCTTAACCGTCATTCCTGAGCCGTCATTCCTGAGCCGTCATTTCTGAGCCGTCATTCCTTACCGGGGGATGACCAAGTCCTGCTGATCAGGACAACGAAGAGATCGTCATGCCCAAACCTGCCCTTTGAACCGCAGCTATCGCCCTCTTCCTTTTGACCGCCGTCGCTGTTGCCCAGGAACGAACGCGGGAGAAGAAGCCGGCCACCTTTGGGGAGGTGCACGGAGCTGTGCAGACGCACTATCAAGCCGGCAGCTACGGGAAGGCCGTGGCGGCGGGGCGTGAGATGTTGCAGCTCCTGAGTACAAAGCGGAACGGTGCGCTCCTGGCGGCGATGCCTGCGGCGCCCAGTGGCTAAGAAATCCTTCCCTAACCGAAGGCCCAGGAAAACCCCTTCGGCGGATTCGGCGGAGCGCTCGCTATGAGTGTCGGCAGCATCGTCACTCAGAGCTACAGAGGAGAGTCCGGTACCCTGAAGGTGACCATTGCCGCCGATTCCCCGATGGTGGGAATGCTCTCGATTCTGTTCACCAACCCCGCCATGCGCAGGCCCGGTACGGAGATGATCAAGTACAAGGAATGTGACGCTATTCTCAAGGAGGAGGGCAGCGCCTGGTCCCTGCAGCTGTTGATTGAAGAGACCCTAATTCAGGGCCGCTTTGGAAAGGAGGACGACGAGTTTGCCTTGGCGATGTTCAGTCAGGCGGCCGTGACGAAGCTCCACGCCACAATCATCAACTGAAGTTGTCCTGCGCTCACGCAGTCCGCACGGGCAAGGCCTTGCGGTTCAGGTGGCGTACCGAGAGGATACGGGTCCTCCTCGGTGCGCCACTCTTCTGCTAGCCCTCAATCTCCACGTGAATCGACTTCGTCTTCGTACTCTGCTGGCGGCGCTTCTGCTGCTCGGCTTGACCAGCGCGGCTTCCCTTTGTTCGACCCCCGCTGCCCAATCGGTGACGACTCCGGAGCAGCACCTGGGCCGACCCTTGGCAAGGGACTTTGAGTTGGCGGACTGGACGGAGGTTTCGAGCTACCACCGCAAACTCGGGCAGGAAAGCCCGCGCGTGATAGTCAGCAAGGTCGGCACGACTACCGAGGGGCGTGACTTCCTTTTGACGACGATTTCCAGTGAAGCCAACTTGGCCAACCTGGAGGGGCTGCGCGAGGCGGCGCGCATGATCGCTGACCCCCGCGGGCTGGATGCGGCGGAGCGCGAGCAACTGCTGCAGCGCGCAAAGCCCTTCGTGTTCATATCGCTTGGGATGCATTCGACGGAAACTGCAGCGCCGCAGTTCGGAATGGAGTTCGCCCATCGTCTGGCGACATCCGCAGAGGAGCCCTTCAAGAGCGCGCGCGAAAACCTCGTCATCTTGATCGCACCTTGCCTCAACCCCGACGGCTTGGACCACGTCGTCTCCTGGTACCGCGCCACGGTTGGCACGCCCTTTGAGGCATCTGGTTTGTTGAAGCTCTACCAGTACTACGCTGGTCACGACAACAACCGCGATTGGTTCATGCTGAGCCAGGCGGAGACACGCACGGTGACGCGTCTGCTCTATTCAGAGTGGTTTCCCCAGGTCTACTGGGATGTGCACCAGCAGGGCGGCAGCGGCGAGCGCATGTTCGTGCCGCCCTTCCGCGATCCCCTCAATCCGAATCTGGACCCCGGCATCATGACGGGCATCGACCAGATCGGAACGCGCGGCTTGTTCGACATGACGCGCGAAGGACTGACCGGGATCTCCACCGGTGTCTCCTATGACATGTGGTGGAATGGTGGCAACCGCAACGTGCCGGTGCGCCACAACATTGTCGGGCTCCTGACGGAGGCGGCTTCGGTGGACGTCGCTTCACCGGTGTTCCATCGCCTAACCGACCTGCGCGCTCCGCGCGGCCTGAACGAGTACGCGCCCTCGATGCGCTTCCCGAATCCTTGGCCCGGTGGGTGGTGGCGACTGCGGGACATCGTCGATTACGAGCATGCCTTCGGTCGCTCGCTCTTGGGTTCTCTCGCGCGGGAGCCGCGCCTTTGGCTAGAGAATGCCCTCAGCGCCGCAACGCGTGCGATCGAAGAGGGGCGTACGGATTCGCCGCGGGCCTGGATCCTGCCGCCGACGACGCCGGACCGTTTCGCCGTGCGTCGCCTTGTGGATTCCCTGATGCTCGGCGGCGTTGAGATTGACGTGGCCCAGCAAGAGTTCAAGGCCGATGGTCGCACTTGGGCGGCCGGAAGTTTGGTGATCCGCCGCGAGCAACCCTACGGGCGCCACGTGAAGGACCTCTTTGAGCTGCAGGTCTATCCCGAGGGCGATTCGCCCTACGACGTGTCCGGTTGGACGTTGCCGCTGTTGATGGGCGTGCGCCGCGTCGCGATCCAGGGCGAGCTGGATGTGCCCACCCGCCGCGTGACGGATCCCGAGGACGCGGTGGTGGCTTTTCCCGGCCGTTTCGACACGCCCTTCGGCGATTCGCTCGATGGCGACAGTTGGAGCGAGGCCTTCCGCAGGTTGAAACTTGGCGAAACGATCGCCCTGGAAACCGGTGGCGACGGTCGCATTCAATTTGAAGCGGAGACGCCGGAGCCCGATCTGTATGCGAGCTCGCGCCTAGTCGAAGGCCTGCCGCGTATTGGCTTGTACTCGCCCTGGGAAGGCGTGATGAACGAGGGCTGGATGCGCTACGCCCTGGACAGCCACGACGTTTCGTACACCACCGTGCGTAGCGAAATGTTGAGAGCGGGGGCTTTGCATGAATTCCTTGATGTGCTCGTGCTCCCCAGCATCTCATCGCGCAGCATCGAAGACGGCCGCCGCGAGGGCACCGTACCCGGACGCTTCGTCGGCGGAATCGGGCCCGAGGGCGCAGCCGCGGTGGAGGAGTTCGTACGTGCCGGTGGTAGCGTCATCGCCATTGATCGCTCAGCGGACTGGATCATCAACCTCCTGGAGTTGCCCCTGGAGGACTCAACGGCAGAAACGGATTTCTCCTGCCCCGGTTCGGTGTTGCGAGTCGTGCCCGAGGAAGGGGAGTTGACCGCGGGCCTGCCTGGTTCCATGGCGGTATTCTTCTCACGCGGAAAGGGCTGGGACGTCCCCACGGAGGCGAAGAATGACCGTAACGGCGTGGAGTTGCCTCTGCCCGAGGTGTTGCTGCGCTACGCCCCGACGCAGCTTCTGCTTTCGGGCTGGATCCAAGCTGGTGAAGCCCTCGAGGGAAGCGCTGCATGGGTGCGCGCGGAACACGGGGAGGGCGCCGTGCACCTCTTTGGTTTTCGGCCCCAGTATCGCGGCTGGACCCAGGCTTCCTTCCCCTTGTTATTCCGTGCACTGCTCGCGGAAGCCTCACGCTAGGGCGAAGTTTGATGCGGTTGATTTGGCGTATTCCCCTGGGGTTCAACCAGGTTGCCCTTGTGGTCGGCGCTACCGCGCTAACATCCTGTTGGACTCCGCAGCTCACCTTGCCGGAGGATTGGGGTCGCACAGCAGACGTTGCTTCCATACCAGACGGTCCGCCCCAGCTTGAGTTGCGCCAGAGTTTCTGGGAGAACGATGCACTCTCGCGCGAGCTGCCGATCTTGGTTTTGCCCGACGGGACTTTCCTGCGGGATGGCCTCGAGCGCGGTTGGTGGAGGGACGGTTCGCCGCGCCTTGAGCAGCCCTGGAGGATGGGCGAACGGGTTGGGGTCGCACGTCGCTGGGCCAAGGATGGCACGCCAATTATGGAGGTAGATCGAGGCGATGGTGAGACCCTCGCAGGCATGCGCTTCTGGTACGAGAACGGCCAGTTGGCGGGGGAAGGCAATGGCATCAATGCCCTCAAACAAGGCCCCTGGACGACTTGGCACCCGAACGGAAACATGCGTAGCGAGGGCGAGTACTTCAGAGGACTCAAGGAATCCCAGTGGTCCTACTTCGACGAAGAGGGCAATCTGCGCGAGCAGGGGACCTACGTCGCCGGACAACGTGAAGGCGAATGGAGTTTGCGATGAGTCGGATCTACGAATGGTCCTCGATGGACGCTGCCGGGGACGAGTTCGAGGGGACGGCTAATCGGCCGACCTATCGACTCGTGCAGGCGGATAATTTGCGCTGGATGCAGCGACAGGACGCGCGTGGTTACGAGCTGATCTATCTGGATCCGCCCTTCAACACCGGTAAGCGTCAGGCTATGAAACGCGTGCGCAACGTGCGCGATGAGAGCGGTGATCACGTCGGTTTCGGTGGTCGTCGCTATCGATCGGAAGTCCTCTCGACACAGTCCTATGCTGACGCCTTCGACGACTACCTAGGCTTCCTAACACCGCGCCTAGAGGAATGCGCACGTCTGCTCACCGAACAGGGCAGTCTCTTCGTACACGTCGACCCACGCGAGTCGCACTACGTCAAGGTGACCCTCGACGAGATATTCGGTCGCGATTGCTTCCGCAACGAAATCGTTTGGGCCTACGACTACGGTGGTCGCTCGCGCAGAAGTTGGCCTGCAAAGCACGACGTCATTCTGTGGTATTCCAGGGATCCCAAGCAGTGGACCTATCGCTACGACGACATCGAACGCGTGCCCTACATGGCCCCCGGTTTGGTGGGGCCAAAGAAGGCGGCCCGGGGCAAAGTCCCAACCGACGTGTGGTGGCAGACCATCGTTGCACCCCAGAGCCGCGAGCGCACCGGCTATCCCACCCAGAAGCCCGCCAAGATCCTCGACCGAATCGTGCGTGTGCATTCGAACCCCGGCGAGCGCGTGCTCGATCCCTTCGCCGGCAGCGGCACGACGGGGGAGTCCGCCCTGCGGAACGGACGCTCGGCTACCCTCGTGGATCAAAACAAGGAGGCGATCGCGGTAATGCGGAGGCGCCTCGTGGAGTTCGGGGCGCTTTCGAAGCACACCTGAAGCTGTGGGCGGCGTAGGGTTGCCGCCCTATGGGACGCAAGCAAGTGAAGGCGAGGGCTGTGCGGGGCACGGTTCAGAACGCCAAGGTCGGACCCGCAGTCTCGGGCAAGAGCGAGGACACGACTGCAAAGGCGCGATTGGAGCCCTGGGCCCGGTTGGCCCAGGTTCTTGCGCTCAGTGCAATTGGCATCTTCGTTGCTCTCGGGTTTGAATCGCCCGCTCCCTGGCACCGCAATCTATATCGCGCGGGGCCGTTGATTCTGGGACTTGGGAGCGCGCTGCTCCTGGCCACGGGTTTGACAATTAGCCTGCGCCGCCGACCGTTCATCCAACGCGGTCGCCTGGTGGCGTTCACCATCTCGGGGATTTGCCTCCTGATCGGTGGTTGTCCCATGCCCTATCCCTCGCCCTACGCCCAGAGGATCGGCTCGATCGAATTCGATTTCCCCTTGGAAGGCGAGTGGTCCGTGCGCTTTGGCGGCACGGAGGTCTACCGAAACCCACTGGTGCTCCAGCCCGAGCGCCGTTTTGGCTACGAATTCTGGCGGGTGAACACCGAGGGCCAGGCCGATTCCGAGGCCACCCAAGGCGGGCGGGTCCTGGCGCCCTGCCCGGGCCTCGTCCTTGGGCAGGCGAATCTCGAGCGAGGTGGGACTGACGGAGCGGCTCGTTCCCGGGCCTTCGTTATTCTGGCCCTGGAAGACGGCAGCCACCTGTTCCTCGGGGGTCTCGACCCCGCGAGCCTTGCCGTTTCCCCCGGTGAGACGGTCGCCAGGGGCACTTTTCTGGGGTTGGTGGGGCAGCCGTCGACGCCGGGGCAGCCCGCGTCCCTGGGCCTTCACCTCCAGGACACGGCGCTCTTGGGGGACGGTGTGGGTATGCCCCTGCGGTTCGGGACCCTTCTGGTTCAGGGGGAGCTGCGCGAAAATGTGGTGCCACAGGGGGCGCTTCTGCGGGGTGATGGGGCCCCCGGCTGGCGCGTCGCGCGGCCGGATCCGGGTCCCTGAATCCAAAAAAGTCCTGCCGCTCCTGATGCTTCTTCGGGTCGGCCCCGTTGACAGTTCGCGGGCCACCGTTACCGTATTTCGCTTACTTCTTCGATCGGCGGCTATCCAGAGCCCGGGAACAGCCCGCTTTGACCTCCCTTTGAAGATGAACCGTTGGGGACCCTAGGGATCTTTCGATCACCAGGTGCCCCTCCGTGCCGCGCCTTTCTTGTCCGCCTCTTATTCGTGAGCGCGGCCCCGTGCTCCACCGCCCGCAAGGGCCTGATCCTTCTGACCTCACCATGGCTCTTAGTGACGCCAAGCTCGAAAAGCGCCGTAACATCGGCATCATGGCCCACATTGATGCGGGCAAGACCACCGTTACTGAGCGGATCCTGTTCCTGTGCTCCAAGATCCACAAAATTGGTGAAGTCCACGATGGCGGTGCCACGATGGACTACCTCGAGGAAGAGCAGAAGCGTGGTATCACGATTCAGTCCGCCGCCACTCAGGTGGACTGGAAGGACTACGTCATCAACATCATCGACACCCCCGGTCACGTGGATTTCACGGCCGAGGTGGAGCGCTCCCTGCGTGTGCTCGACGGCGCTGTCGCCGTCTTCGACGCCGTCAGTGGTGTAGAGGCTCAGTCGGAAACGGTCTGGCGTCAGGCGAACAAATACAAGGTTCCGCGCATGTGCTTCATCAACAAGATGGACCGCGTTGGAGCTGACTATCTGAAGGCTGTGCAGTCGATCAAGGATCGCCTTAACGCGCGTCCCGTCGTGCTCCAGTACCCGATCGGAGCCGAGAAGGATTTCGCCGGTTTCGTCGATCTGGTCGCCATGCAGGCCTACCTCTTTGACGATGAGTCCACGGGCAAGGAGACGACGAAGATCGACATCCCGGCGGCTCTCGCGGACGAGGTCGAGCTTGCGCGTCACGAGATGGTCGAGACGGCCGCCGAGTTCAACGAAGAGCTCCTGGACCTTTTCGTCGAAGATGAGGAGGTTCCCCTCGAGCTCCTGAAGAAGGCCCTGCGTGACGGTTGCCTGGGCATGGAGATTACTCCGGTCCTGTGCGGTTCCGCCCTGAAGGACAAGGGGGTCAGCTTCCTGCTCGATGCCGTGTTGGACTACCTGCCCAACCCCATGGAGATTCCCCCGATCGAGGGCACGCACCCGCGCGACCCCAGCGAGAAGATGACGCGTCCGTCGAACCCCGATGCTCCCATGAGCCTGATGGCCTTCAAGACCATCGCGGAGAGCACCGGCGACCTGACCTTTGTGCGCATTTATTCGGGCATCCTAAAGAAGGGCACCCGCGTACAGAACCCGCGCACGGGCAAGTATGAGCGCATTGGGCGCCTTGTGCGCATGCACGCCAACAAGCGTGAGCCCGTCGATGAAGTCATCGCCGGTGACATCGCCGCAGTCCAGGGTCTGAAGAACACCGTCACCGGTGACACACTTTGTGACGACGACGACCCGATCTTGCTCAACAAGATCACCTTCCCCGAGGCCGTCATCTCGATGTCCCTTGAGCCGGCCAAGAACGAGGACCGCGACAGGCTGACCGACATCATCGGTCGCATGATGCGCGAGGATCCGACTTTCCGCGCCATCACTGATGAGGATACCGGCGAGCTAGTTATCTCCGGCATGGGCGAGCTGCACCTGGAAGTCATCGTTGGACGCATCCAGAACGACAACAAGTGTGGTGTCAAGACCGGTAAGCCCAAGGTGGCCTACAAGCAGCAGCTGACGCGCGAGAAGGAATTCCAAGTGCGCTACGTGCGCCAGTCCGGTGGTCGCGGTCAGTTCGCCGTCATCAGTGTGCGTATCGGTCCCGGCGAGCCCGAAGACGGTCTCTACGAGTTCGAGAACAAGATCAAGGGTGGCAACGTGCCGCGTGAGTACATCCCCTCGGTCGAGTCCGGTATCGGTGCCGGCCTCAAGAGTGGTGGCCGCAACGGCTACCCCTTCGTAAACGTCAGCGCGGTGCTCTTCGACGGCAAGGCTCACGATGTTGACTCTAGCGAGATGTCCTTCCACGCCGCCGGCGTCCAGGCTTTCCGCGAGGCCGCAGAGAGCAACTCCACGTTGCTTGAGCCGATCATGAAGGTCGAAGTGCGTTGCCCCGAGGAGTTCCTTGGCGGCGTCGTGGGAGACCTCAACTCTCGCCGTGGCGAGGTCGGGGAAGTCGAGGCCGACGAGGACTTACGCATCGTGCGCGGCCTGGTCCCCATCTCCGAGATGTTCGCCTACACGTCCTCCCTCCGTGGTGCGACCCAGGGCCGTGGCTCCTTCTCCATGGAGCTCCACGAGTACCGTGCCGTGCCCGCAAGCATCGCCAAGAAGGTCTACGAAGGCGAGGCCTAGCGCCCCACAGGTGACCACCATCGGGAGTCCGCTACCCACGACAGGATCTGCCCCGCGCAGATTCTGCCCCGGGTGGCGGGCTCCTTGCTTTGGGCGGTGGCCGCTCCGCACTTTGCTCGCTACCATCTCAGCCCTATGACGACCACGGCACGCAGGCGTTGGAGCCGAGAATTTCAGGGGGAGATCGACGGGATCTTCCTGGGCACTTCCGGACCGGCCATAATTCACGGCTACGACCCCCCTGCGGGTGGGAAGTGGATCGACAACGTTATACCCGGCAAGCTCGGCGCCTTGGAACGCAGCACCGGTGAGACGCTCTGGCTTTCGCCCTGCGAAGTCGGCTATGGGCGCGGTTTCGGCGTTGGGCTGGGTCCCGAGAACGATGTGGTGATCATGGGGCCGGGCATGCAGGGGCACCGCATCGCGCGTCAATCCCTCGAAACCGGCGAGCTCCTGGGCGCCCAGGAAATCGAACCCTTCGATCAGGCGGTAGTCGGACCTGACATGTCCATCACCGTGACGGCGGCCAAGGTCTCGGGTATTTTAACCGAGCCCATGATCGAGGTTTGGTCCTACGCCCGCGACGGTGAGCGCTACCACATGGTTTCGCGCGCTGGGAACCGCGCCCTAGTTGTCTACACAAACACGAACACTCGCCGGCAAGGCATCCTGGCCTTGGACGTTGAAAGCGGCGAGCTCGTGGGGTCTACCATCGACCCGGCCTTCCAGGTCATTCACGAGTTCTCCCTTGAGGGCGAACGAGCCCTTGTCTTGGTGGGGGATCGTGCCCCCGGTGCGCGCCGATCGGGCGGTATCGAACGTCTACACGTGATCGCCTTCGGCGGCGTTGCCAGCGGTGACGGTTTCGAGCTCTGGCGCAAGGAGCTCGGGAACGACTCCCACGACGATTTGCCGGATGTCAGCATCTCCATGAACAGCGGCAAGCTCTACGTGGCCAATGGTGCCTTGCTCGATGTCCTCGATGCCCAGAGCGGTCGCGCCCTTGGAGAGGTCACCCTGCCCGGGCTTGACGAACGCATCGCCTGGCGTGTTTGCGACGGCGCGGGCCTCCTCGCGGAGGAAACACGCACTTCCATCTTTGAGCTTCCGCTCTAGCAGCCCGTTGAAGAACAGCAGTTCCCCTCTCGGCCCCCACGAATCGCCTAGCTGCGTAGGCAGAACCACCCGTGTAGGTACTTCTACGTGGGGAACTTGTCGTCTCGCCAGGCGATCCGTGGAGACCAATCGGGAAGCGGCTGTTTTTCAACAGACTGCTAGCTCCTCACTTTGTTCTGACTCCTGCACATCCCATGTCTAAGAGTTCCGCCCCCGATGACGCCGAGCTCGACGAGAACGGGCTGATCGTTCAAACCACGGCCACCAGCGTGCTCGTGGTCATCCCGTCGGAGGGCTTCGACGAGACGACCCTACGCTACGCGCGCTCCGCCCTGCACAACGTCCACGTGGGTACGCGCATGCTGTCGACCCAGGAAGATGAGTTGGTCCACGGCACGATGCAGGATGAACTGCAGCCCGACGGGGTCCTGGCCGGTGCCGATGTGACCGACTATGCCGGCGTCCTGTTTTGCGGCGGTCCGGGGGCCATCGAATTGGCCAGCAACCCCGACGCCCAGAGGCTGGCTCGCGATGCCATGGCCCAGGGCAAACTCGTCGGTGCCTGGGGAGAGTCAGTCCTGATTCTGGCTCGGGCCGGCGTGCTCCAGAAGCGCAAGGCCACCGGGGCAGCTTCCATCGCCGATGAGCTGCGCCAGGCCGGCGCCAAGTACCGGGGTCACCAGCTCGTTATCGACGGCAAGCTGGTCACCGCCCTGGATGATGCCGCCGGACTGCGCTTCGGCAAGGCCCTCGTTCAGCTCGTCAGCATCGGGTAGGGCACCCGGTCTCGCTTCTGCCCCCTCCGGGTCTCAATTCCAGAGCGATTCCCAGCCGGTTTTCCCCGCAGGAAGGGGGCATGCCGGTATATTCGCCCCCGACCAACAAACCAGGCGCGCCGGCATGGATGTCGCGCGCTTTCTATCCCCGACCCGCCGCGATACTTTCGCCGCGGGTGAAAGACCCTCCGCATCGGAGAAGTATTCGTGACCCTTGCAGCGATCGCCAAGACGCTGGCGAAGGAACTGTCGACCTCGGACAAGTACGTTGAAGGCGTTTTACGCCTACTCGACGAAGGTCTCAAGGCACCGACCATCGCCCATTACCGCCGTGCCGACATCGGCGAACTGACCGAAGGCGCCATACGACGCATTGAGCGACGGCGCCGTCAACTTGAGGAAGTCGACCGCAGGCGTAGATCCCTGCTGCGTTCCGTCGCAAAGGAGATCCGCGCTGTCCAGCGCGCCGACGCGGAGGCTGCCAAGAAGGTCAGCTTCGGTGCGGAGGAAGCTTCTGCGCAAGGGGACGTACCCACGGGGTCCGTCCCGGCTGAATCGACCGAGCCCGGGCCCGAGGTCGCCGAAGGCGCCGTCGAATCCCTGGACGCAGACACGGGGGCCGAAATGGCCGAGTCCGAGTCCTCGGTGCCGGAGTCTTCCACGGAGGCTACCGATCTCTCCAGTACCGAAAGTGCCGGAGCTGACAGCCCTAGTGCCGATAGCTCTGGAGTCGAAAGTGCCGGAGTCGAAAGTGTCGAGCAGGCGAGCGCCAAACCGGTCGCTGAAACGAAGCCTAAGCCGGATCTCGATCCCCTGGTGGAATACCCAGAGGTCTCAGCGACCCTCGTGAAGGCGGCCTTCCGCTGCAGCGAGCGCATTGATCTTGAAGATGTCTTCCTGCCGCTGCGCCGTCCGGAACCGGAGGTGCAATTGGCCGCTGACCGCGGATTGAGGGACCTTGCGAACCTGCTCGTAAAAGCGGGGCCGCGCCAGGTCGAAGAGGAACAGGCGGCGGCTCCTGCCGAGGAAGCTCCTGTAGAAGAGCCCCAGGCGGAAGACGCCGTACCCGCTCAAGCCGATGGGGCCCCGACCCAGGAGGAGAGCGCGAGCGCAGAGGAAGCTGTTGTCGAAGAGCCTGCTGCTGCGGAAGCGGCTGCGACTGAACCCGGTGCAGTCCAGGCTGGTCCCGAGTCGGAAGCTCCGGCGGCCGAGGCTGCTCCTGAAGCAGGCGCGTCCGGGGACGAAACTGCGGCCACGGCCGACAAGCCCAAAGAGAAGCCGAAGGGCAAGCAGAAGCAGGCTCCCAAGCCCGCGCGTCAGGTCGAATTCAACGCTGACCTCGCACGCATCTGCGCACCCTTTGTCAATACCGATCGCGGCATCCACTCAGACCAGGAAGCCCTCGAAGGTGCCATGCGCATCCTTTCGGATCGACTGGGTCGTGACCCCAAGGTGCGTAGCATGCTGCGCCGCCTCGTGCGCAAGAGTGCACGCATCAGCGTGCGCGCCTTGGTCGACGAGAAGCAGCTGGGACGCAACCGCTCCCTGGTCAAGCTCAAGCTGCCGGTGCGCCAACTTCAGGGTCACAAGTTGATGTCCCTGCGCCAGGCGCAAATCCGGCGACAGGTCTCCGTCGGGATTGATCTGCAGTACAGCCTCGCAATCCCGAAGCTCGTCGCCGCCCTTGGCACCCGCATTCCCCCGGAACGCCTTGGCGTTCTGGAGGTCGTCGCGGAGCGCGCCCTCAGTAGGCGTCTGATGCCGATGCTCGAAGAAGACCTGCGCACGGAGATCCGTGAACGGGCTGAAGAGGAAGCTATTCGCTCCATCGCCCAGAACCTGCGCCAAACCCTGCTGGCGCCGCCGGGCGGACGTCGTGTCTGCGCAGGCATCAACATCGATCCCAAGGGGGATTGGACTGCTGTAGTCCTCGGCGCCGAGGGGGAAGTGCTCGGAGAACCGGTCAAGATCGAAGCTAGCACCATGGAACCGTCCCAACTGACGGATCCCCTGCGCGCTCACTTGGCACCCCACGATGTAGGTGTCATCGCTGTTTCCAGCGAGAAGTCCGCTAAGGAAGGCATCAAGAAGCTGCGTAACACCTTGCACCTCCTCGGTGGTGCGGCGGCGGTTGTGCCGATCAATGATGCGGGACTTTCCGGTTGGGCCAACGGCGAGGCAGCTCGCACCGAGTTCCCCGATATGCCGGTTCCCGCCCGTACGGCCCTGGGCTTTGCCCGCCGTTGGCAGGATCCCCTGGCGGAACTCGTGCGTGTGGAAACACGTCAGCTCGGGCTCGGCCTAGAGCAGGGAATCGTCGGGCGTGGCGCTCTGCGTCGCCTGATCGCAGACACCCTTGAGTCCTGCGTGGCCTACATCGGCTGCGACGTCAACAAGAGTCCCCTGCACCTTCTGCGGCACATCCCCGGTATCGACTTCGAGGTGGCCAAGAAGATCATCGCGCGCCGAACGGAGAAGCCCTTTACGTCACTTCAGGAACTCGTTGATGAGGGCCTGTTGACTGCGGAGAACTTCCGTAACGCCGCCGGCTTCCTGCAACTTGAAGGGGCGGAAAATCCCCTCGATCGAACGAGCGTGCACCCGGAGCAACTTGAGCTTGTCAATAGCATGGCCGAGCGGCTGGGGGTTTCCCTTGGTGAGGCCATCGGTAATCGCGATCTCCTGCGCAGTTTGAAGCGTGGTGGTTTTGAAATCGAAGAGGGAACCTGGCATGACCTCATGCGTGGGCTCGCCTCCCCCGGTCGCGATCCGCGTGCCCGTGCCCTGATCCCGCGCTTGCTTCCGCCGGACACCGAGATGGAAAGCCTGGCCAAGGATCAGGTCGTCGAGGGCGTGGTGGCCAGCGTGGCTAGCTTCGGAGCCTTCGTGGATCTCGGCATCGCCCGTGACGGGATGATTCACATCAGCGAAGTCTCCCAACGTTACGTCCGTGATGCGCGCGCTCTCCTAGCCGTCGGTCAGGTCGTGCGCGCCAAAATCACCAATCCCGAGTCCCCCCGCATCGAGCTCACCCTCAAGGGCGTACCCGATCCCCGTCGCGGCGGACCCCGTGGTGGTCAGCGCGGCGGTGGTCGTGGAGAGCGCCAAGGCGAACGCGGCGGTGGCGG
>JBLHLB010000062.1:0-15330 GCA_047618505.1 Planctomycetota bacterium | reverse complement strand
GCAGAAGTGCGCGCGATCGGGGACCCGTTGAGCAGAGTAGCGTGGGTTGTGGCTGGGGGGCGGAAGCCTTTCTGGCTGAGCTTTGCGCTGAGCCGAGTGGCGGGCGTAGTTCAATGGTAGAACGTCAGCCTTCCAAGCTGAACGCGTGGGTTCGATTCCCATCGCCCGCTCCATGCTTATTGGTTCAACGCCTGACGGCGTTGAGACTTGAGGCTTGTTGAGGATCAAGGCCTGACGGCGTTGAGACTTGAGGCTTGTTGAGGATCAAGGCCTGACGGCGTTGAGACTTGAGGCTAACGCTCGCTGGCTGTTCTCGCTTGCTGCTCAGTGATGGGGGGCCAGGGGGAGTTTCGTTTTGGATGAGATCGCTGGGGGGTTATTCCCCTGGGCGGGTTCGGAAGCTGCTGTAGCTCAGTGGTAGAGCACTTCCTTGGTAAGGAAGAGGTCATGGGTTCAAGTCCCATCAGCAGCCCCATTTCCTTGTCGCCTGCGTTGGCTGATCTCGTTCTTGGTCCTGACGGCAGTAGGCAATAGCTGCAACATTCAACCTCTGTGCGCCTGGCGTGCAGGGGGGATTCTAATTCTGGCTCAGGGTCACTATTCCCTGGCGCTAACCCGGCGAGCGCATCGCTCGCACGCAACGAACCAGGGCAACTTGTCCACGGGGGCCCGTCGCCTCCCTGGGCGGTGTCGTCCAACAAACCTCAGGTAATCAGATGGCAAAGGAAGTCTTCCAGCGGAACAAGCCGCACTGCAACGTCGGCACCATCGGGCACGTCGACCACGGCAAGACCACCCTTACTTCGGTGATCTGCCGCGTGCAGGCGCTCAAGGGTCTTGCGGAGGAACGCAAGTTCGACGAAATCGACAAGGCGCCCGAAGAGAAGGCGCGTGGAATCACCATCTCTACGGCTCACGTCGAGTACGAGACCGAGAAGCGTCACTACGCCCACGTCGATTGCCCCGGTCACGCCGACTACGTCAAGAACATGATCACCGGTGCCGCCCAGATGGACGGCGCGATCCTGGTTGTGTCCGCGGCTGACGGCCCTATGCCCCAGACGCGCGAGCACATCCTGCTCGCCCGTCAGGTCAACGTGCCGGCCGTCGTTGTCTACATGAACAAGGTCGACCAAGTCGACGATGACGAGCTCCTCGACTTGGTCGACATGGAGATCCGAGAGCTGCTCGACAAGTACGAGTTCCCCGGCGACGACACGCCCGTCATCCGTGGATCGGCCCTGGCTTGCCAGAACGCCCTGGACGCAGGCGCTACCGTCGATGACGAAGTCTTCAAGTCGATCAACGAACTGATGGACGCCGTTGACAACTTCATCCCGCAGCCCGAGCGCGCCGTGGACAAGCCCTTCATCATGCCGATCGAGGACGTCTTCTCTATCGAAGGCCGCGGCACGGTTGTCACCGGTCGCGTCGAGGCTGGCGTTGTCAAGCAAGGCGAGGCCATCGAGATCGTCGGCATGGGCGAGACCCAGAAGACGACCTGCACCGGCGTCGAGATGTTCCAGAAGATCCTCGACGAAGCTCGCGCCGGCGAGAACGTCGGTTGCCTCCTGCGTGGCGTCAAGAAGGAAGACGTCAGTCGCGGTATGGTTCTGGCGAAGCCCGGCACTATCACCCCGCACACCCTCTTCGAGGCCGAGGTCTACATCCTGTCCAAGGATGAAGGCGGCCGCCACACGCCCTTCTTCAAGGGCTACCGCCCGCAGTTCTACTTCCGCACGACGGACGTAACCGGCAATGCAGAGAAGCTGACGGCCCTCGACGGCTCCGACGCTGAAATGTGCATGCCCGGCGACAACATCCGCATGGAAGTACGTCTTGGCACCCCCGTCGCCATGGACGCGCAGCTGCGCTTCGCTATCCGCGAAGGCGGCCGCACGGTCGGCGCTGGCGTCGTCACGAAGATCATCGAGTAGTGCTTGATGTTGGGGAGGGGCAGCCCCTCCCCAACATCAAGCACTACTCGCTGATCCGATGTTTTTGGTTCGACGCCTGACGGCGTCGAGACAGAAGCGAGCTTCGCGGCTAGGTCCCTGGGCCTTGAGCGAGGTGTTGGGAGTTCTGGCGTCCTTTGGGCGTTGGGGCGGAGAAGGGGCCCCTTTGGGGCGTCTAAATTGGCAGGGCGCTTTTTGGCGCCGTCGTAGCATCAAGCGCCTTAGCGCGAACAGGAAGGAAACGAACCCATGGCATACAGGAGTGAGCAAGGACGGCATGCGCGCATGTTTGCGTTCTGGTCGTTGGCTCTCCTTTGCTTGTTCGGCGCCAGCTGGCTGCACAGCATTCTGTCGGGCTATGACTCTTTGATGAACAACATCAAGGACTGGCGCATCCCTATTGTCGGGATCGATATCACGGGGGCGTTCCTGATCAGCTTGGGCCTTTTGGTCGTGCTGGTTTTCGTTCTGAACCGTTATCTGGAGCGTCCGAAGGTTGCGGACACCCTGATCGATACCGAGGGCGAGCTAAAGAAGGTCACCTGGCCCACTCTGGAGGACGTGATCAACTCTTCGATCGTCGTCATCATCAGCGTGGTGATCCTGGGCTTCTTCCTGGCGGGAACCGACTGGGTTCTGCACAGCCTCGTCGACCGGCTTCTCTATGGAGGAAGTGCCTAATGGGACACAAGTGGTACTTCGTGCGCTGCCAATCGGGTCGTGAGGACTCGGTCCGCAAACAGCTTGAGAATCGCATTCAGGTCAAGGGGCTGCAGGATGTGATTCCGCAGATCCTCGTGCCCTTCGAGCGCGTGACCGAGCTGAAGAACGGCAAGCGCCGCATCGTCTCCAAGAAACTCTACCCCGGGTACCTGATGGTCCAAGCGGACCTAGAGGAGCCCGAGGCGCCACGCACAGTAGATGCCCGCTCGACCATGCGGGATACGCCCGGCTTCGGGGACTTCCTCGGTACCCGCGGCGGGGCGACTGCCATCGAGGAGGCCCAGGTCGCTGGCATCCTGGCGCGTATGTCCGATTCTGAGGAGCGGCCCCAGGTCGCCATCAGCATGGGCAAGGGCGACATGGTCAAGATCAAGTCTGGAGCCTTCGACGGCTTCGACGGCGTAGTGGAAGAGGTCAACCCCGACAAGGGCACGATCAAGGTAACGGTTACAATTTTCGGACGCCCGACACCTGTCGAGCTCGAGTACTGGGAGGTGGAGCCGATGTGATTGCCTACGGGTAACCGCACACCGACTCTCACTTCTCAAACACAAACCACAGCGTAGGACCGACGTCATCGAAGACGACGGGATCACGCACGAAACACCCCCATCCTGTAATGGCTAAGGTAGCAGTCGCCAAGATTAAGCTCCAGTGCCCCGCCGGCAAAGCGACACCCGCTCCGCCGGTCGGTCCCGCACTGGGCGCCCATGGCGTCAACATCGCTGGCTTCGTAAAGGAGTTCAACGACAAGACCCGCGATCAAATGGGGCTTATCATCCCCGTTGAGATCTCGGTCTACGCCGATCGCAGCTTCGACTTCATCCTGAAGTCGCCGCCCGCATCTGTGCTTCTCAAGAAGGCCGCGAAGCTCGAAAAGGGCGCCGGCATGGTGGGGCACGAAATTGTCGGTAAGGTCACCCGCGCACAAGTAGCGGAGATCGCCGAATTGAAGATGAACGACCTGAACGCGCGCAACATCGAGCACGCGTCCCGAATCATCGAGGGGACCGCGAGGTCCGCCGGAATCGAAGTCGTCGATTGACGACGTTGACGGCCCGAGTCGCAGTGATTCGGACGTTGTCGGTTCCTGATCGGGTGCTTCCAGCACGCGATCGAAGCCACAGACTCGCAGTATCCCCCCGAGGCCTAATGGCCACCAGCATAGCCCCAAGGACCATCCAATGGTGAAGCGCAGTAAGCGATACCAGGAGGCCGTAACACGGTTGGACCGAGCGCGCCAGTACGAGCCGCGCGAGGCCCTCTCGCTGATACAGTCACTCCCCGCCCCCAAGTTTGATGAGACTATCGACGTCGTCATCAAGCTGGGTATTGACCCCCGAAAGACGGATCAACTCGTCCGCGGTGCAGTTTCGCTGCCCAAGGGCCTGGGCAAGGAGATCAAAATCGTTGTCTTCGCCGAGGGTGACAAGGCCGCGGCCGCTGAAGCCGCCGGTGCCGACATCGTTGGCAGTGGCGACTTGGCCGAGAAAATCCAGGGCGGATTCATGGACTTCGACGTAGTCATCGCTAGCCCCGACATGATGAGACATGTCGGCAAGCTCGGCAAAGTCCTGGGTCCCCAGGGCAAGATGCCTAGCCCGAAGTCTGGAACCGTCACGCCCGATGTCGCCAAGGCTGTCCAGGAATTCAAGGCCGGTAAGGTCGAGTTTCGCACGGACCCCGGCGGCAACGTGCACGCGCCCGTCGGCAAGCGTTCCTTCCCCGTGGAGGACCTTGAAGAGAACCTCAAGGCCTTTCTCGATCACGTGACGACCCTGCGGCCCTCCGCGGTCAAGGGTCCGTTCTTCCGCAAGATTTCTGTTAGCTCGACCATGGGGCCGGGCGCATGGATCGTCTACGGCGACTAAGAAGGAGGAACTCCCATGCCCAATATCATCAATCAGATCATTGCCCGCGAACTCAAGGACAGCTTTGAGGGGGCCGATGGCATGGTCTTCGTCGGCGCTGCCGGTTTGACCGTGGCAGAGAACGAAGACCTGCGTGGCAAGCTCGAGGAAAAGGGCGTGCGCTTGCGCATGGTCCGGAACCGAATCGCCCGAATCGTTCTTGCGGAACGTGGCCTGGAGCTGCCGGCTGACGTGCTTAAGGGCAACGTCGTCTGCGTCGCTGGCTCGGTCGAAGACGCGATCAACGCCGCCAAGATCTTCAAGGAGTCCGACTCCTTCAAGAAAGACAAGAAGATCGAATTCCGCGGAGGTTTGCTCGAGGGCAATCTCCTCGACGCCAACGAGGCCAAGGCCTTGGCGGATCTGCCCACGAAGGACGAGCTACGCTCAATGATGCTCAGCGTCATCTCTGCTCCGGCCCGGACCCTTGTTGGCATTCTCGCCGCGCCCGGTGCTTCCCTGGCCCGCGTGCTTCAGGCGCATGCCGACTCCGAGGGAGAAGGCGACGCCGCCTAGGCCGCCCTTCCCCGCATCTCATCCAACTAGAAACAGGGTGGGGGAGTTGAGCCTTGGCTCGGCACCCGCACTCTCCGAAGCCAGCGTCCCGAAAGGGGCATGGTGCCGGAATCGTCCACCCCGTGGCGCCGCCACGGGCATTTGCTAACTGACCACAGATACACGGTTCTCTCCGGAGCCGAATCACCCCTGGAGAATCCTCCGATGTCCGAAGAAACAACCACGATCGAGCTAGAGCCGGCTCTTCAGAAGATTGCCGAAACGCTTGACGGTCTTAGCCTGCTTGAGGCTTCCACCCTTGTGAAGCACCTGGAAGACAAGTGGGGCGTTAGCGCCGCCGCTCCAGTCGCTGCTGCTGCCGCCCCCGGTGGCGGTGGTGCGGATGCCCCCGAGGAGAAAACCTCCTTCGACGTCATCCTCGAAGGCCCTGGCGACAAGAAAATCCAGGTCATCAAGGAGGTCCGCGCGATCACCGGCCTGGGCCTCAAGGAAGCCAAGGAGCTCGTCGACAGCGCCCCCAAAGCCGTCAAAGAAGGCTGCTCCAAAGAAGAAGCTGAAGAGATCAAGGGCAAGCTCGAGGCTGCCGGCGGAAAAGTCAAAGTCGACTGATCCCGCTGGACCTCTTGAGCCTCGCCCCTCGCACGTCAGAATTTATCGTTCCTGTCCTTGCCCTCAGGGTTCGGGACAGGTCCCTAGGGCTGCGCGCGAGATCGATTCCCGGAACGTATTCTCCCGAGCACACAGGCCCCCTGGGCCCGTGCGCTCAGGTGTGTGCGCTCCGGGTTCGAAGCGTCTCCACTTGGATGCCTGAAGCTTCGGCAACGGGTCTCCTGTGCGGCTAATCCGCCCCCTGTAGACCAACACCTCTCCCGCTGGGAACGAGGTCCGTTGGCCTTAGGCCGTGCACTCCGCCGGCCTTTGATGCGAGCCTTTGGCGATCTGGCCCTGTCGGGGCCCGCACCGGTCCGCTTCTGCTCTTCCTCACCCGCCGTTCCGCGGTCTTCGCCGGCACTATCCGGCCTTCTCTCCCCTGGACCCCATGACTGCGACCAAAGAGAACGTCCGCGTCTTCGGGCGCTATAAGTACGTCACCGAAATTCCGAACCTCACAGAGATTCAGCGCTTGGCCTACGAGGAATTCCTCATGGTCGACCTGGCTCAAAGTGCTCGGGGCGAACAGGGCCTAGAAAGGCTCCTCGGTGAAGTATTTCCGATCTACTCCTACGACAAGACCATGTGTCTTGAGTACGTGGGATACGAGCTCGGGCGCCCGCGCTACACCATTGACGAGTGCCGCAAGCTGCGCTTGACCTATGGTTACCCCTTCAAGGTTCGGCTGCGCTTGGTGAAGCCCGAGCCTGTGGAAGAAGAGGTTTACCTGGGCGAGATCCCGATCATGATCGGCGGTGGTGAGTTCATCATCAACGGCTCCGAGCGCGTGATCGTGAGCCAGCTGCACCGTTCGCCGGGCGTCGACTTCTCCGTCGACACTGCCTCGGCCGATCGCCTGCTGCACAACTGCTGGATCATCCCGGAGCGTGGCTCCTGGATCGAGCTGAACGTCAGTAAGAAAGAGATCCTGACAGTTCGGATCGACCAGTCCGGCAAGTTCTCGGCGGTGACGCTCCTGCGTGCCCTGGACGAGAACCTCTCCACGGACCAGGATCTGCTGCGCGGCTTCTACAACGCGATCGTTGTCAAGAAGGGCAAGAACCAGACCGAGAACGCCTTTGCGAAGGCGATCACCGGCAAGATCGCCGTGGGGGACATTGTTGTCCTTAAAACGGGCGAGGTTCTGGTGCCCTCCGCCACGCCCATCTCCGAGGCGGCCGCCCTGGAGATTGCCGCCGGTGACTTGGCGGAAGTTGAGATCATCGAGGCCGATCCTACGGACCTCGACATGTTGATCATCAACTCCCTGCACGAGGACCCTTGCAAGACCCACGCAGAGGCGCTGCTGAAGATTTACAGCCGCCTGCGCCCGGGCAACCCGCCGGTGGGGGACAAGGCGCGAGAGCTGTTCCACGAGAAATTCTTCGATCCCCAGCGCTATCGCCTGGGCCGTGTCGGGCGCTTCCGCCTGAACCGTAAGTTCACCCAGGACGTGCCCGAAGAGGTGCAAGTCCTGCAGCCGGTCGACATCATCAATTCCGTGCGCTACCTGGTCGGTCTGCGCGCCGGTGAAGGCGAACTCGACGACATCGACAACCTCGGCAACCGCCGGGTGCGTACGATCGCCGAGCTCGCGGCAGAGGAGTTCCGCAAGGGTCTACTCAAGCTGCGTCGTACCGCCCAGGAACGCATGAACCTGGAGAGTCCCGAGACGGTTTCCCCGCGGAACCTGATCAACTCGAAGACCTTCTCCAGTGCCGTTGATTACTTCTTCGGTCGAGGTGAGTTGAGTCAGGTCGTCGACCAGACCAACCCTCTTTCCCAGCTAACCCACGAGCGGCGCCTGTCCGCACTGGGCCCGGGTGGTCTCAACAGAAAGCGCGCCGGGTTCGACGTCCGTGACGTCCACCTCTCGCACTACGGCCGGCTGTGCCCGATTGAAACGCCGGAAGGCTCGAACATCGGTCTGATCTCGTCCCTTGCACTCTACGCCAAGCTGGACAGCTACGGCTTTCTGGTCACGCCCTATCGGGTGGTCAGGGACGGCAAGATGACCGACGAGATCGAGCACATGCGTGCTGACCAAGAGTTCGGCAAGGTCATGGTGCCGGCCGACTGCGGCATCGAGGATGACGGCAGTCTCAGGGGTCCCAAGGTGCTGGCCCGTAAGGACGGCGACAACGTCGAGGTTCCGCCCTCGGAGGTCGATTACATCGACGTTTCTCCGAAGCAGATCATCGGTGTCTCGGCGGCCCTGATTCCTTTCCTTGAGCACGACGACGCCAACCGTGCGTTGATGGGCTCGAACATGCAGCGCCAAGCTGTACCCCTGCTCGTTGCCGAGGCGCCGATCGTCGGCACCGGCATGGAGCTCCCGGTGGCGAACAACACCAACTTGGCCGTGCGTGCACGCAAGGCTGGTGAAGTCGTCTACGTGGACAGCCAGGTCATCATTGTCGATGACGATGAGTACAAGCTCACCAAGACCCGCGGTCTGAACGAGCGTACCTGCCAGAGTCACAAGCCTGTCGTCCTGGAAGGGCAGATCGTGGAAGAGGGGCAGTTGCTAGCCGACGGCGCCTCCACGGAAATGGGCTCCCTGGCCCTGGGCAAGAACATCTTGGTGGCCTTCATGACCTGGGAAGGTCTGAACTACGAGGATGCCATCTTGGTCTCCGAGCGCCTGGTGCGGGAAGACACCTTCACTTCGATTCACATCGAGGAGTACGAGGTCGAAATCCGGGAGACCAAGCTCGGCAAGGAAGAGTTCACCCGAGACATCCCGAACGTCGGTGAGAAAGCTCTCTCGGACCTGGACGAGTCCGGCATCGTTTTGGTCGGAACGCCCGTCGTTGCCGGGGATATCCTCGTCGGCAAGGTGGCGCCCAAGTCCAAGAGCGAATTGACACCGGAGGAGAAGCTGCTTCACGCAATCTTCGGTCGCGCCGGTGTGGATGTGAAGAACGCCTCCCTGACGATGCCCCCGGGCACCCGTGGAGTTGTGATCGACGCCCAGAAGTTCTCGCGCCGCGTGAACCTGACGGATGCCGAACGCCAACGCGTTCTGGCCCAGATTCGCGATGCGGAGAAGGACTTCCTACGCGCCTTCCGCGACCTCACCCACGACATGCTAAAGGCCGTGGAACTCGCCCTTGGCATCGAAGTCATGGACGACATGACCGGCAAGCATGCGGACCTGGACGACACAGCTACCTTCGACACTCTGCGTCGTATCAAGCTGCTCTGCGTCAACGCTACTGAGGACAACGCTGATCCCAAGAAGCGCGAGAAGGCTGAGCAAGTTGTCGCCGCGAGTCAAAGCAAGATTGAGGAGCGTGAGGCCGACAAGAACAAGGTCGTCAACCGCCTCTCCCGTGGAGACGAGCTGCCGACGGGCGTGCTCGAAATGGTCAAGGTCTACGTCGCCACCAAGCGCACTCTTTCGGTGGGAGACAAGATGGCCGGCCGTCACGGCAACAAGGGTGTGGTATCGAAGATCTTGCCGATCTCCGACATGCCCTACCTCGAAGACGGAACGCCTGTCGACATCGTGCTGAACCCTTTGGGTGTTCCCAGCCGTATGAATGTCGGTCAGATCCTTGAGACGCACCTCGGCCTAGCCGGTTTGCGTTTGGGGATGAAGTTCCACACGCCGGCTTTCGACGGTGCCTCTGAGACTGAGATCGAAGATGCCCTCGAGGAAGCAGGCCTTCCGCGTTCGGGCAAATTCCGCCTGCACGACGGGCGAACAGGCCAATCCTTCGAGCAGGAAGTCACTGTCGGCGTCATGTACATGCTCAAGCTGCACCACCTCGTCGATGAGAAGGTGCACGCCCGCGCGACGGGGCCCTATAGCCTCATCACGCAGCAGCCCCTGGGCGGTAAGGCTCGTTTCGGTGGGCAGCGTTTCGGAGAGATGGAAGTCTGGGCCCTCGAGGCCTATGGCGCCGCAGCCATCCTCCAGGAACAACTCACAGTCAAGTCTGACGACGTAGATGGCCGCACCAAGATTTACGAATCCATGGTGAAAGGTCTCAATATCCTCGAGCCGGGCACGCCCGTTTCCTTCGAGGTTCTCTGCAACGAGATCAAGGGTCTAGGCCTCAACATCGAGCTCCAGAAAAAAGCGACCCTCTAGGGGGGTAGACGATCATGAGTGAGACTCAATTGAATCAAGTCAACGACCACGGCAGCGTCAAGATCACCTTGGCGTCCCCCGAGGACATCCGCTCCTGGTCGTACGGAGAGGTAAAGAAGCCCGAAACCATCAACTATCGGACCTACCGTCCGGAGCGTGATGGTCTCTTCTGCGAGCGTATCTTCGGTCCCGAAAAGGACTGGGAGTGCTTCTGCGGAAAGTACAAGGGCATCAAGCACAAGGGCATCGTTTGCGACAAGTGTGGCGTCATGGTCACGCACTCGCGCGTTCGCCGGAAGCGCATGGGCCACATCAACCTGGCCGCACCGATCGCGCACATCTGGTTCTTCAAGGCGATGCCGTCGCGCTTGGGAACCCTGCTTGATCTCAAGACTTCAAACCTTGAGCGGGCGATCTACTTCCAGGACTACATCGTCATCGATCCCGGCGACACGCCGCTCGAGGAGAAGCAGCTCCTAACGGAAGAGGAGTACCGCTCTGCGCGTGCCAAGTACGGTGCCGAGTTCGAAGCCGATATGGGGGCAGAGGCAGTGCGCAAGATGTTGCGCCGCCTGGACCTGCTGCGCCTTTCGGAAGAGCTGCGTGAGGAACTCCTTTCGACCCGCTCGAAGCAGCGTCAGAAAGACATTATCAAGCGTCTTCGCAACGTGGAGATGCTGCGCGACTCCGGCAACGAAGCCAGCTGGATGATCATGGAGGTCATCCCGGTGATTCCGCCGGATCTGCGCCCCCTGGTGCTTTTGGACTCCGGCAACTTCGCGACGTCGGACCTGAACGATCTCTATCGTCGTCTGATCAACCGGAACAACCGTCTGAAGAAGCTGCTCGACCTCAACGCTCCCGAGGTCATTATCCGCAACGAAAAGCGGATGCTACAGCAGTCGGTAGACGCGCTCTTCGACAACGGCCGTTGCCGTCGTCCGGTGCTCGGCTCTTCGAACCGCCCGCTCAAGTCCCTGACGGACATGATCAAGGGCAAGCAGGGTCGTTTCCGTGAGAACCTCTTGGGCAAGCGCGTGGACTACTCCGCGCGTTCCGTGATCGTCGTCGGTCCGGACCTGCGTCTGCACCAGTGTGGACTGCCCAAAAAGATCGCCCTTGAGCTCTTCCAGCCCTTCATCATTCGGCGCCTCAAGGAGCTCGGGCTAGCGGACACGATTAAATCCGCCAAGCGCATGCTCGAGCGCCGTGACGAAGAAGTCTGGGACATCCTCGAGGAGGTTATTCGTGATCACCCGGTGATGCTCAACCGTGCGCCGACCCTTCACCGCATGGGAATTCAGGCCTTTGAGCCGGTCCTGATTGAAGGCAACGCGATCCGTCTGCACCCGCTGGTCTGTGGTGGGTTCAACGCGGACTTTGATGGCGACCAGATGGCCGTTCACCTGCCCCTCAGCTATGAGGCTCAGATCGAGGCCGCAACGCTGATGTTGGCGACGAACAACATTTTCTCGCCGGCCAACGGTGAGCCGATCATTAAGCCCTCCCAGGACATGGTTCTGGGAATCTTCTACCTGTCGCGGGACCACCTCGGTGCCTACGCAGGAGAGAAGGTGCGCTTCTACTCCAGCCTCAATGAGCTGTTCCTGGCCTACGGTCACGGGCTGACTCGCACGCACCGCCCGGTACGCGTGCGCCTTGAGCCGGGCACACTCGTGCGCATGGCCATGAATGCCGTTCCCCTTCCGGTGGAAGAGAACGGCAAGGTCATCGTCGATGGTGAATCGTCCTATCTCGAGACAACCGTCGGTCGCGCTATCTTTAACGACATCCTGCCCCCGGGGATGCCCTTCTATAACTACGAGCTCACCAAGAACGGCATCGCCGCATTGATCAGCGACTGCCATGCAATCCTGGGTCGCGACGCGACTCTACGCTTGCTGGATGATCTCAAGGATCTGGGCTTCAAGTCCGCGACCCGCGCAGGTCTTTCCTTTGCGAAGGACGACATGCGTATCCCCGACTCGAAGGCCACGATCATCGCGGCCACGAGTGCGGAGATCGACAAGGTGGAGGACTCCTACCTCAAAGGAGTGATCACTGAAGGCGAGCGCTACCTGAAGATCGTCGACCTCTGGACCGCCGCGCGTGAGGATCTCGGTCATCACCTGATTCGGGTTCTGAAGGAGGACGTCCGTCCGGGCGATTCATACGTCAACCCGATCTACTGCATGGTGACATCCGGCGCCCGTGGATCCATTGACCAGATTCGTCAGTTGGCCGGTATGCGCGGTCTGATGGCTAAGCCCTCGGGCGAGATCATCGAGACGCCCATCAAGGCAAACTTCCGGGAAGGCCTGAAGGTTCTTGAGTACTTCTCGTCGACACACGGTGCCCGTAAGGGACTGGCTGACACGGCGCTCAAGACTGCTGATGCGGGCTATCTGACGCGTAAGCTGACGGACGTCGCACAGAACGTTGTCGTCTCTACCGATGACTGCGGGACCCCGAACGGTCTGTACAAGTCGGCCGTCTACAAGGGCGAGAAAGTCGTTCTTTCCCTGGCCCAAGCCATCCGTGGCCGGGTTGCGCGGGACACGATCATCGACGTCATTTCCGACGAGTTGATTGTGCGTGAGAACGAGCTGATCACCGAAGAGGTCTCCGCCCGCATCGATGCGATCGGAACTCTGGAACGCATCCGAGTTCGTAGCACCTTGACTTGCGAAGCAGGTCTCGGTGTTTGCGCACGCTGCTACGGCATGGATCTGTCGAGGGGCACCCTGGCCGAGCGCGGCTTGGCCGTTGGCATCATCGGTGCGCAGTCCATTGGCGAGCCGGGTACACAGCTCACCATGCGGACCTTCCACATCGGTGGTACGGCCAGTCGTTCCGTCGAAGAGACGGAGGTTAAGGCCAATCGAGCTGGTGTGGCGAAGTACAACAACATTCGTTCCGTCGTCAATCGTAGCGGAAACAGGGTCGTCCTCAATCGCAACGCGGAAGTCATTCTGGTTGACGATCGTGACCGTGAACTCGATCGCTACGCCGCGCCCATGGGTTCAATCCTCCAAGTTGAGGATGGGGGACCGATCGAAGACGGCCAGAGCCTCGCCCAGTGGGATTCGCACCATGTGCCGATCTTGGGCGAGTTCGACGGCAAGATTCGCTACGAGGACCTGATCGAGGGCAAGACTCTGCGGATCGAACGCGACGCCCGTCGCGGCGGTGCTCGTAAGCAAGTCATCGAGCACAAAGGTGATCTGCACCCCCAGCTCATCCTGGAAGATTCCAAGGGTGAAACCCTGGCTCTCTATCCGATTCCCGAGCGCGCCTACATCGACATCGATGATGGTCAGACCATCAAGGCCGGTGACCTACTCGCAAAGAGCTCCCGTGAAGTCGGCGGTACGCAGGACATCACCGGTGGTCTTCCCCGGGTTACCGAGCTCTTTGAAGCCCGTCGCCCCAAGGACCCTTCGGTCATCTCCGAGATCGAAGGTGTCGTTGAGCTGGGCGAGAAGAAGCGCGGCAAGCGAACGATCATCGTGCGGGCGCTCGGCCCCAAAGGCGAAGTGCTCGAAGAACTGGAGCACGCTGTGCCCCAGGGCAAGCACATGCGCGTGCACAAGGGTGACGAAGTCAACGCCGGCGACCCGCTGGTCGATGGCCCCCTTGTTCCCCACGACATCCTTCGAGTGAAAGGTGACGAGGCCGTTCAGGTCTACCTCCTGCGCGAAGTCCAAAACGTCTACCGCTCCCAGGGCGTGACGATTGACGACAAGCACATCGAGATCATCCTTTCGCAGATGATGCGCAAGGTGCAGGTCAACGATCCCGGTGACAGTGAGTTCTTGCCCGGCGCCATCGTCGACAAGTTCCGCTTCCGCCGCGAGAACGACGGCCTTCGCAAGGAACGCAAGAAGCCCGCTACCGGTAGCACCCTGCTGCTCGGTATTACTAAAGCTTCCCTTTCCTCCGAGTCCTTTATCTCCGCGGCTAGTTTCCAGGAGACCACGAAGGTCTTGACCGAGGCGGCCCTGGCCGGCAAGCGAGACCATCTCGTCGGTCTCAAGGAGAACGTTATCCTGGGCCACATGGTTCCGACCGGTACCGGCTTCAGAGACCACTATCGCACTCGCGTGAAGAAGAACATCGACTTCGGCGAGATCGGCAAAGGCTCCAGCTTGGTCTCCTCGGAGGCCGTGGATGCCGGAATGGAAGCGCTCTTGGCGGGGGACATCGATCCCCTTGCCGCTCCGGCAGCAATGGCAGTGGGGGCGGCAGCCGCAGCCGCCGTTGACATGCCCGACCTGGGGGGTAGCTTCTCCGCTGCCTCTTCCGCGCCCCTGGCAGATATCGCGATTCCGCCGCCCGCTGCGCCTGAAGCCGTACTCTCCCCCGAGCCCGCAATGGCTCCGGAGACCGTCCTTACGCCCGAGCCCGCTGTGCCCGAGCCCGCTGTGCCCGAAGCTTTCGAGCCGGAAGCAAAGGCCAGCGATTCAGGTGAGACCGCCCCTGAGGCTGAGAAGTCCACCCCCGAGGAAGGCGCACCCGAGTGATCTCTGGGGGGTTTCCCCCCGGGGTAAGCTGCGAGCTGCTCCTCCCACGGTCGCTCTTTCCGAGCCAATTCCTCATCCGGATCACCCCTGGTTCGAATCCTGACCCCTTTCCTGGGGTCTGGAGTTCACCTCTCCTCGGCCGAGTGCTTGACGCCCTGCCGGGGAACAATAGAATCTTCGCCCCTCCTACTCCGGGAGGTCCCCAAGCAGTGGGGGCCACGCGCCCGAGAGTTGGAACCAATCCATCGGGTCCCCCGCTCCAGAAGGGGACAGCAGTTCCCCGGGCCAAGTCTCCCGGGACCCATCAAGCCAGGCCATAATGCCGACCATCAACCAGCTCGTCCGCAAGGGCCGCAAGAAGATCAAGAAGCGGTCGAAGTCGCCCGTTCTGGATGCCTGCCCGCAAAAGCGTGGCGTGTGTCTCCAGGTAAAGACTCAGACCCCCAAAAAGCCCAACTCCGCTCTTCGGAAGGTTGCCCGTGTGCGCCTCTCCAACGGCAAGGAAGTTTCGGCATACATCCCCGGCGAAGGGCACAACCTGCAGGAGCACTCCATCGTGCTCATCCGCGGTGGACGTGTGCGCGACCTTCCCGGTGTTCGCTATCACATCCTTCGGGGTACCCTCGATACGAGTTCCGTCGACGGACGCGGCCAGAGCCGCTCCAAGTACGGCACGAAGCGCCCGAAGAAGTAGGTCGACGGAGTCGACCTACTTCCGATATTCTTGTTCAACGCCTGACGGCGTTGAGACGGAAACGGAGTCGATCTACTTCAGACCTTCTTGTTCAATGCCTGACGGCGTTGAGACGGAAACGGAGTCGATCTGCCTCCGATGTTCATGCTTCGACGCCTGACGGCGTCGAAACGGATGGGACTGGTGTCGTTTGGCATGCAAGTCCCTTGGGTTGGCGCGCGGCTCTGTGAGAGTTGGGCCCGAGCCAGTTTGAAACACA